>CAIMSU010000038.1 GCA_903844155.1 uncultured Pseudomonadota bacterium
CCGTCGTCTACCTGTCCGAAGCTGCCCCACGAAGACCGTTGGAAAGCCGTGTGCGGGAAAACCGCAAGCACGGTTTGAATGGGGGCTTTTTGAAACAAGCCGGCAAAACGCCGGTATTGCGCTAAGAGTCTACCTATGCGAACCCTAGAACTGCCCGTCGCGCGTACGATGTTCCCCGTCCTCGTCCTGCTCGGAGCGACCGGGTGCGATGACTACCTGCTCGGCGGTGGAAAGGGCGTTCCTGGCGGCGACTCCGGGTCGGACGGCTACAACGCGGACACCGGGTCCAACGGCGGCAACGGGGGTGACACATCGGGGGTAGTGACCAACCCGGAGATCACGTCCAACGCCTCGATAAACGTGATGCTCCAGTATTCGGGGTTCGGCAGCGACGCCACGAACTGCATGTTCGACGTCGCGTTCTACACGGTCGCGGGGGACGACGGCTACGGCAGCGGCGGCACCGCGCAGATGATCACCATGCCCACCGACCCTGGAACCTGTGCCTTCACCAGCTTCAACCCGGATGACACGGGGACCGGCGGGAGCATGACCGTCCTCGGGACCATGGACGCCGGCGACGAGCTCCATGCGTCAAATGGTAGCTTCGACCTGTCGTTGACGAAGCAGACCCAGAGCGACGGGTCGATCCGCTACCACTGGGGGGCGTGCGACCAGGCATCCTTCCCGTTCGCCCAGGCGCTCACGCTCACGGGCACGGGGGTTGACGGCGGAATCGCAGCGTTCAGCCTGCCAGATGTCATCGCCGTGGGACCCGACATCACCCAGGTCACGCCCGCGACGTCCCAGCTCGATCTCGGGATCCTCCCCGTGTCGGTGTCGCAGCCGTTGGATTGGGCCTGGGCCTGGAGTGCGGCGTTCCCCAGCACCTCGGAGGGGCCCGTCGGCGTCTCGCAGACCTTCGTGATCCGAAACCAGCGCACCTCCGACAATCAGCTCCTGGAAGCGCTCGCCTGCATGCCGACCCATGACGGCTCGATGACCATCTCCGCGGCCGACCTGTCGCAGCTCACGCCCGACCCGGGCGACAACTCGACCTACGCGAGCGCGCAGGTGGACACCTACTTCATGGGCGCACCGTCCGTGGCGCCGTGGGGCCAGACCGTCCGCGCGCAGTCGCTGATCAGCATTTCGGGGCTCCTCCGTCTCTCAGAGTAGCGGTGCTCTGCCAGAGCAGGGCTGCCGTGCCGACGCAAAGGAGCGTTCCGTAGGGTCCGCCGATGAGTGTCAGGAATCCAGCGCCCCAGAGCCAGGCGATGATGTGCCGGTGTGGCCACCGGCTGCAGGCGACCATGGCGCCCGCGAGCAGGACCAGGCCTACGTCGTAGCCCAGGGCGTGGGGCGCGAGGACCGGTGCGAGGCAGGTCAGGAACGGTACGGCAACGGCGGGCCTTCTGTGGGCGAGGGCGAGCGCGACCACGGCCGTGCCGACCAGCACTGCCCCGGCGAGCGGGGCAGCGAGCGGGGTAAGCAGGTCCGCAAGTGATACGGATTGCCATGCGTCAACCGCACGATCATCGGATAGAAACTGGCTTGAAGCCCGAAGCCACGAAAGTACCCAACCCGGGCCCGCCCCCAACGCGCCAAAGACCCACCACACTGCGCAGACGGGCGCTATTCCCAGTGTTGTACGCGGGCGGGTGACGGCGCATGCGGCGATGACCGGCAGCGCGAGCTGGGGCTTGTAGAGCCACAGCCCGAGCCAGGCGCCGCGCGCAACGTCGGAGTCGGCCGAATACGCGCCCGCCGCGAGCAGCAGCGAAATAGCGGTATTCTGTCCACCGTAGATCGCCCGGGAGAGGGGCAGGAACGTGGCGGCGACGGCGAACGCGGTGGTCCTGTGCGCGAGGAGGGCCGGAAGGCGACGACCGACGAGCCCGACCGCTGTCCACACCGCGAGAAGCATGCCAACCGTCCAGACCCCGTATGCCCACAGGTACGGCAACGCACCCAGCGGCGCGAGAATGACAGCGACAAACGCCGGATAGGCGAAGGTGAGGGTGCCGGAGGCGGGGAGGAACGGCGCCTCGCTCGCGCGCTGATGCTCCTTGTCGTAGAGGGCAGTGCCCTGACCCCGGAGGACCGTGAGCCCCGCTGCGTAGAAGGCTGGAAAGTCCCCGCCCACCCGACCGTTCATCGCGATCGGGCCGGTTGCTGTGCCGACGAAGAAGGCAAACGCCAGCGCCTCCGCCGTCAGGAGGGCCCGTGGGTACACGCGCAGGCGCCAGGGCGTGAGCCAGCGGGTCATGGCGCAGCCTAAGCCGGCACAAGCGTCGAGCCGCGATTCTGGCTATCATGAAACTACCGGGTACCCTTGGCCCGAGATCGCGTTCAGATCGAGGCGCTACCTTCTCTTTTGAGGGGGCGCTGAAGGCGCCCCCTCCGGCCGCCCTGCGGGACG
>CAIMSU010000039.1 GCA_903844155.1 uncultured Pseudomonadota bacterium
ATGAAACGAGCGGCCGGCCCGGACCTTTGCGCGACCGCCCGCCGGTACTCCGGCGCTCGCGGTCGCGCAAAGTCGCTCGATTCGCCCAAGCGAATCGAGTTAGGGCCCGGCCCGGGGGTAGGCCGCCCGCGGCGGCCGGAGGGGGGCGGCGAGCAGCCGCCCCCCTCAGAACAGAGGGTAGCGCGTCGCGCTCAACGCGATCCGGTGCCCAACGTCCCGACAAGTTTCATTATACACCCGCGCCGATGCTGCCCCTGGACTTTGCCGATCAGTGCCTCTACGGCCCCGAGTGCTGGTTCGTCGACGCCGTCGAGCAGCTCGATGACACCTGCGTGCGGGTCCGGACCGACAGCACGAAGCTCGGCCCCTTCGTGGACGCGCAGGTCGTCCGGCGCGGGCATCCCAAGCACGTCCCCGGCGCGGTGATGGTGCAGCTCACCGGCACGCTTGGCAGCTTGCACACGGTCTACGTACTGGGCCTGAAGGACCACGTCGGCTACGGCACGCACATCAAGGGCGCGCGGTTTCCCTCGCTCGGGCGCATCGGACCGCCGCTGTGGGCAGAGCTGCGGTGCACGCGAATTCGCCGGTTACGCGGCCGTGTGTTTGGCGAGTACGCGTTCGAGTTCTGGCAGTTCTCCGAGGCCGGCGAGCGCCAGGTCATCTACCAGAGCGAACAGTCGGCGATCTGGATGCCGGGGGAGCTGGCTGAGACCGCGACGTGAGCGACTTGCGGGCGCGCACGGCGAGGGCGGCGCTCGCGGGGTTGGCGGTCGGCTGCGCGCTGGGGACGTTTGCGAGCGAGGTTACGACGGGGTTTGCGGTGGCTGTCACGCTGGTGGTCGGGCGATGGGGTCGCGGCGGGGTCGTTGGCGGCGGGGCGACGTGGGCCTGGGCGCTGGTGTGGGTGCTGATGGTGCCGGTTTCGGGGAATTTGCGCGAGGGGCTGGGCCACGTGTGGCCCGTGGCGCCGCTGTTTGTCGTGCCGACGCTGCTGAAGGCGGCGCGTTCGGGCGAGGGACGGACCGGGGCCGGGTCGACGGCTCTGGCGACGGCCGTACGCGCTGGGCTGATCGCGGCGGCGCTGCTGGGCGCTGAGGCGTCGGTCGAGGGGTGCTTTCGAGAGGCGCAAGGACCGTTTTCGCACCACCTGACGCTCGCCTACGTCCTGCTCCCGCCGCTCGGCGTGGCGCTCCAGCGGCGGTCGGCGCTGGCGTTCCCGATCGCGCTCGGGGTGCTGGGGAGCCGCGCTTCCGGAGCGCTTTTCGCGTTGCCGGTCACGGTCTTGCTCGGGGTCTGGGCTGCACGGGACGCGACGCTTGGCCGGGTGTCGTCGCCCCGTCGTTCGGGACTCGCCGCGCTCCTCGGCATGCTGCTGACGGCGTTTGCGCTTCCCCTCGGCGACGCAAAGGAGCTCGGCGAACGGGCGGTGTTGTGGACGGGCGGCCTGGAGCTTGGCCTGGGGGCGGCAGGCCCCGCCGGTCCAGGGGGCTATCCGGCCGCCAGCGCACCCCTCTACAATCAGCTCCAATCGGGCTTCTGGTTCCCGAACCACGCCCACGACAGCGCGACCCAGGCGCTCGCGGTGCTGGGCCCGGCCGGCTGGCTCGTCGGGCTGGCGTTCGTCGCGGCGCTGTTCGACGCGTTTGGCGGGGGCGCGGCCGCGGGGCTGGCCGGCGTCTGCATCGGCAGCTTGACCCAGGACAACTTCGGGGATCTGGAAGTCATCCGGTCGGTCGTGATCTGGGGGGCCATCGCTGGCGCTCGGCAAACATTCACCTCGTAAGTGGCTGAAAGCGCGCGATTGGCGAGAGCAATGGCCCCCCAGCGCGCTGTTCCGCGCAAGATCGGGGATGGACGCCGTCTTCGGCGGCGGGACCCGAACTTGGCCTTGGAACTGCGGGAAGTCAGCGTCGATCCTGGCGCGGTCGGGCGTCCGCGCCCGACGCGGAGCAGCCGGCCGGAGCACTGCGACGGCGAGCGCCAGGATCGGCGGGCGCTCACGCTGGCGTGAGCACCGCCCGGTTGTGGCGGGCGAGCCGTCGAAGCGCCGATTTCGGCACATCGCCCCACGTCTTCAGCACCCGCAGCGTCCCGCCCTCTGCGCTGCCCGCGCGGGTCGTCCGCTCGCGCACCGCCTCGACCCTTCCGATGAGGCCGGGCATCCCATCCTCGCCCATCCCGAGGACGGGGCACACGTAGTACCCATAGGTGCGCCTGGCGGCCGGCTTGTAGACCTCCCAGACGTAATCGAAGCCGAACGCCTCGGCGACGAGCGCGCGGTCCCAGATCAGCGCGTCCAGCGGCCCGAGGACGACGGCCTCGACCGCCGGCAACGTCGGCACGTCGCCCGGCAGCTTCAGGTACCGGCGTTTGCCGACCTGAACCTCCGTCAGCCGTCCCGCTTCCAGCAACCGCTCGACGGTCCCGTCCGTCCGCGTGGCCGCCAGGATCGACCAGTACGGCCCCGACTGCCGCGACAGGAGCCCCGCCGCCCGCACCCGCTCCACCACCATCTCCTCGTCGAACCGCCCGATCGGCTGTCCCGTCGCCCAGCCTCCCAGGGCTCGCTCCGGCAGGTCGTACACCCGCTCGGCCCGCCCCTTCCGCCCCGACACCACCAGCGCACAGCGCGTCCACAGCACCTCCGCCGCCAGCGCCGCCCGCGAGCTTGTGCTCTTCCAACCGGACCAGTCCATCGGCTCCGCCTTCCCCCGGTCGCTCAACTCACGCGTGGTCAGGGGCCCGCGTTCGGCCACCTCCGCGAGCACGTCCGCGAGCAAGGCCTCGTCGAGCTTGAGCATGCGCTCGCTGTTGCGCCACCACGGTGTCTCGACCCCCTGCGCCCGATAGTGCGCAAAGAACCTGGGCGCGATGAGACAGCGCTCCTTCGCGAAGTGTTCAAAACCGTGGCCAGCGGTCTCCCGGTACACGTCGCCGAGGCGAGCTTCGGGCAGGCGCGCGAAGGCGACGAGATCGGCGTTGGTGCCAACGCGGTCGAGCGGATCGAGCTGGATGACGCCGAGGCGGTCGAGGAGATCGCGGCAGGAAGTCGGCGTTGGTCCTCCGAAGCCGGTGGCGTGGAGGAGGACGGCGCGGGTCTGGAGGGGGGAGAGCGTGGTCGGCACGCGTCCGTCTACCCCGGCGGCCGGTTCAGCCCGTCAACATCCGCACCCCTGCCGACGCCTTGCGCATGAAGTCCTTGCGGGAGCGGATCTGTGTGAGGTTCCTCGCCACGAATTTGGGACGCCAGTAGAAGCGCCGGTACGCGTGGTTGAGCATCTCGCGCAGCTCCGCGCGCGTGAAGTACTCGTCCCAGACCTGGGCCTTGAAGTCCTCCTTCGGGTTGAGCATGAAGTCCATCCACGGCTGCAGGTCGAGGACGCCGTCGCGACGGCCCTCGTCGTAGAGCGTCGTGCCTGGAAAGGGAGTGAGCACGTTGAACATCACGAAGTCGGGGTCGAGGGCGATGGAGTAGGCGATGGTGTCCATCACGTCGTCGCGCGTACGCTCGGTCGGTGTGCCGATCATGAAGTAGGCGACGGTGTGGATGCCGATCTCCCGACAGAGCTTGAAGGCGTTCTCGATCTCGCGGACAGTGACGTCTTTTTTGAGCCGTAAAAGCCCCTCTTCCGTCCCTTGCTCGACGCCGAACTGGATGCGGTGGCAGCCGGCCGCCTTCATCTTCGTCAGCAACTCCCGCGTCATCCCCTTCACG
The DNA here is from genome assembly GCA_903844155.1 of uncultured Pseudomonadota bacterium. Lineage (GTDB taxonomy): Bacteria > Myxococcota_A > UBA796 > UBA796 > SXON01 > CAIUMM01. Next base: position 3,719 of record CAIMSU010000039.1, read on the forward strand.
CGAAAACGCACGGTCCAGCGGAGCTTCAGGCCGCGCTCGATGATGGCGTCACACAGGTCCATCACGCGCTGGTTGGTGATGTTGAAGGTGTCGTCGACGAAGTAGAACTCCTCGATGCCGAGGTCGAGGCACGCCTTGATCTCCTCGCATACGCGGGCCGGGCTCATCACCCGGTAGCGGTGGCGCGGGGTGTTGCAGAACGTGCAGCGATAGGGACAGCCGCGGGAGGAGATGAGTGTCGTGAACACGCCGCCCTCGCCCATCACGTCGTAGTAGCGCTTGTAATCCACCATCGTGCGGTCGATGATCGGGTAGTCATCGAGGTTGTTGGAGAAGTAGACGTCCTGGTCGGGCACCGGGTCGTCGGGGTGACACATCGTCCCCGGGATGCCCTTCGGCGTCTCGCCGCGCGCCCACGCATCACACAGGTCCAACATGGGCTTCTGCCCCTCGCCCTTTACCACTGCATCGACGCCCGCGAGCCCGATGCACTCCTTCGGGAAGTCCGAGACGTGCGGCCCACCGACGACTGCGTACTTTGCCCCGGCCTTCTTGGCCGCGGCCACCGTCTTGAGCACGTCCACGAGCTGCACCGTGAACGCGGTGATGCCGACGACGTCTGGCTTGAAAGCGGCGACCCGGCGTTCAAGCTCGTCATACTCCAGATCATCGAGCTGCGCGTCGAGGATGGTGACCTCGTGCGTCGACTGGGTCTTCAAAAACTCCGCGATCGCCATCAGCGCCAGCGGCGGGTAGCTCAGGTTCTCCGCGGAGACGGCCTCGGGGACCTCGCTCTCGACGGTGTGCTTCGCAGGGGGGCGGATGAGCATGATGCGCATGGGGCCATCGTCCTCCACTGGGGCGGCGCGGTCAACCGACCCCGCCCTGCGATCCGCCTTTCGGTAGTCCAGGCGGTGCTACTGAACGGTGCGCGCGACGCGGAAGCCGGTGTTGAAGTCCGGGTAGCTGGGCTCATGGTAGTTCCGCCACGCCACGTCCTGCTGGTAGTCGGGATCGAGCCATCCACCCCCACGGATCACCCGGTAGCCGGTGCTCGCAGCGGCGCCCTCCGGATCGGTGTCCGGGCCCGCGTCGTAGGCGTCGAACCAGTCGTTCGTCTGCTCCCACAGGTTCCCGGTCATGTCGTAGATGCCGCAGGCGTTCGCCGTCTTCGTCCCCACGGCGTGCGGCGTGTACCCTGAGTTGTCGGCGTACCAGGCGACCGCCCCCAGCAGCGACGCCCCGGAGTACGAGGTGTCGTCGCCGCAGCGCGCCGCGTTCTCCCACTCCGCCTCGGTGGGGAGCCGGAACCCCTCGCACAGGTAGATGTCACCGGCCTCGACGCACGAGAGATCGGACGTGGCGTCGGAGCCGGTGCACGTGTAGCACTCGGCGTAGCCGGCGTCGTCCGAGAGGTCGTTCGCATACTTTGCAGCCTGATACCAGCTGACCGTCTCGACCGGGCAGCTGTCCCCGCACGTGGAGAAGTCCGAGGGGCGCGACCCGGTGACGGCGAAGTACTGCCCTTGTGTGACCTCGGTCAGGCCGATCCAGACGTCGTTCGTGAGGGTGACGGACCGCGGATCCGTCGACGGGCTGCAGCTGATCTGCCCCCCTGTGCATCCCATCTCGAACGTGCCGCCACAAACGGCCTGAAACTCAGGGGCGCCGCCGACGAGCGAGACAGCCCCGCCGTTGCTGCAGGCGTAGCTGGAGACGACGTCGTCGGTGACGGCGCTGGAGGTGAGCGTGCCGTCGCTGGTCTGGACGCTACAGGTCCAATCGGCGTCGCCGGTCACGTCGGTGCCGGGGACGATGCTGGACTTACCGAGCGTAGTGGCGCCCGTGTAGGCGCTGCCGTTGTCCCACGTGAACACGTAGCTGAGCGTGTCCCCGGCGTCGTCGTCGGTCCCACCGGTGACGACGGTGCAGTGGAGGGCGTCGCCGGTGAGCGGCTCGGCCGGCGTCATGCGGATCGACACCGGCGCGGTCGGAGGGGAGTCGGCGATGGTGATTGGCGTGCTGGTCACGGCCGTGCCGAGGGTCTCGCCGTCGCTCGGGGTGACGGTGACGGTGACGACGTCGTCGCGCTCGAAGTAGGTGACGCCCGAGAGCGAGGTGTCGCTCGTCCCTCCGACGCCCGACCCGTTCACCTTCCAGCCGTAGGTGTACGTGATGCCGTCGCTGTCGGCGTCGCTGGCGGTGACGGCCACGGCGAGGGTGTCGTTCGTGTACGCCGTGGTCGGGGTCACGCTGACCAACGAGATCACCGGCGGTGAGTTCTTGGCGGTGATCGTCGCGCTGGTGACGGGCGTGCCGGCGTCGGTGCCGTCGGTCGGCGTGGCAACCACGTAGATGAGCTGATCCTTGTGGTACAGGGTCGACGCGAGGGTGGGCGTCGCGGCGACGGCGACGGCGTCGACGTACCAGACGTAGCTCTCGTTGATCGGGTCGCCATCGGCGTCGGATTCGGTGCCGAGGGAGGCGGTGAGGGTGTCGCCGTGCACCGGGTGGGCAGGCAGGACGCTGACCTTCGACAGCGTCGGCGGCGTGTTCGCGATGGTGAGGCCGACGCCGTCCAGCTCGCTCCCGGACTTCTCCCCGTCGTAGGGCGTGGCCTTGCACGTCACGAATTGGTCGCGGTCAAAGTAGGTACCGTCGATCGTCGCGGTGGTGGCGACGGTCGTGGCATCCGCCGTCCAGACGTAGGTCCAGCCCTCGGCGTCGCCGTCGGCATCGGAGTACCCGCTGGGGACGCAGGTGAGTGTGCTGGATTCGGTCGCGGAGGACGGGCTGACGACGACGCCGGTGCCCGAGGGTGCGGAGTCCGAGATGGTGAACGGGGTGCTGCTGACCGGCGTGCCGTCGGTCGTGCCGTCGCTTGGCGTCACCACCACCCAGACGGACTCGCCCTTGGAGAACGCGCTGCCATCGAGCGTGCCGTCCGTGCCGACGGGTGCGCCGTCGACGTACCAGGCGTAGGTAGTGCTGAGCGCGTCGCCGTCGGCATCGTCGCCGAGCACGCTGACGGACAACTCGTCATTCGTGTACGCCGGGTTCGGCGAGACGGAAACGGTGTTGAGGTACGGCGCGCTGTTGACGACCGTCACGGGCGCGCTGGCGACGGGCGCTCCGACGAGGCCGAGCTCGTCCGTCGCCGTCGCCGTGACGATGACGTTGTCGCCCTTCCGGAACGAGCCCGGTGCGAGGCTGGCACCGGTCGCGTCGGAGGGGTCGGACGGGACGGACGTGCCGTTCACGGTCCAGGCGTAGCTCAGGCTGAGCGCGTCCGCGTCGGCATCGTCGGCGGTCCCGGGGAGGGCGGTCAGCTCGTCGGTCACCGTGGGGGACGCGGGCGAGATGCTGACGGCGTCAAGCGTTGGCGCGGTGTTGGAGACGGTGACGGGCGCGGCGATGAGGGCGACGCCCGCGTCCGTGCCGTCGAACGGCGTGGCGGTGCAGTCGAGGACGTCACCATGGAGGAACGCCGAGAACGTCGGGCCGGTGGCGCCCGAGTCGACGCCGTCGACGGTCCAGGTGTAGGTCCAGCCCTCGGGGTCGTGGTCGAGGTCGGCGTAGCCGGTCGGCGTGCAGGTCGCTGTGTCGCCGATCCGGAGCGTGGCGGGCAGGATGGTGACGCCGGTGCCGGTCGGCGCTGCGTTCGCGATGGTCAGGCTGGCTGTGGCGACGAGGCCATCCTCGTACCCGTCGTTCGGGGTCACGCTCACGCCGACGGCGTCGCCCTTCTTCAGGACGGTCGCGGGCAAGGTATCGGTGGTGGCGCTGTCGACGACGATGCTGTTGACGGTCCACACCCACGTGAGCGCGACGGGGTCGCCATCCGCGTCGCTCGCGACGGGTGCCGCGACGAGGGTGCTGTCGAGGTACGCCGGGTCCGGCGAGAGCGTCACGGACACCACGGGCGCGGTCTCGCCAACGGTCACGCTCGCGGTCGCCGGCGTGCCAAGCAGCGTGCCGTCGCTCGGCGTGACGGAGACGGCCCAGACGTCCAATCGAGCGGTCGTGCTGGCCGGGATCGCGTTCGCGGTGACGGACGAGGCCGCTCCGTTGACGGTCCAGGCGTAGGTGTACGCGACGGCGTCGCCATCCGGGTCCACGGCGTCGGTCAGGATGGCGGCTGTCAGCGCGTCGCCCGCGGCCGGGTTCGTCGGCGTGATCCCGACGACGAGGCCCTCGGGCGCGCGATCGGCGGCGGAGTCTGTGCCGAGCGCGGTGTCCGTCGTGCCATCGCTGGGCGGGAGCTTCGGGACGCAGCCGGTCGCCAGGAGCAGGCCGAGCACCGGGGGGATGAGGCGGACGGATGGGGTCAATAGGGGCGCGCGCATGTGGGGAGGGTAGCGGAATCGGGGCGGTGGGGCCACCCTCACCCCTGAGCGGTCGCATGCTCCCGGACGATCCGGTCGTAGTAGTCGATGACGCCCCGCACGTACTGCCGCTTTTCGGCGTAGGAGCCGGCGTAGAAGCTGCGCTTGAAGCCGTGGATGACGATATCGCGCAGCTCGCGCGCCTGCACGCCGCAGTTGTCGACCGCGAGGCGGATCTCGTTGGACACAGTCGTGTGCGAAACCAGGCGGTTGTCCGTACACAAAGCGACGGAGAGCCGCGCGTCGAGCATCTTGCGCAGGGCGTGGTCGCCTGCGGAGCGGATCGACGGGTTCGTCTGCAGGTTCGACGTGATGCACACCTCCATCGTCACGCGGCGGTCGGCGATGTAGTCGGCGAGGGTGTTGGTGTAGGCAACGCGGTCCTCCACCTTCGGGTCCGTCACGCGCTCGGGCGAGAAGAGCAGGTAGCCGTGCCCGATCCGGTCGGCGTGGAGCTTGGTGATCGCCTGGAAGATGCTCTCGGCGCCGTAGGCTTCGCCGGCGTGCACGGTCTTGTGCATGAAGTGCTGGTGGGCGTACTCGTAGGCGTCCTGGTGGTCGATGGCCGGGTAGCCGTCCTCCTGCCCGGCCAGGTCAAAGCCGACGACGGGGATGCCGGCCTCGTCGCGCGCCCACACCGCCTCGCGCGCCAACTCCAGGCTCGCCAGGCCAAAAACCTTCTTCCGGGGCGCTTTTGACAGCGCGCGCATCAACTGCCCGTAGTACGTCGAAAGTTCGGCGTTGAACGCCCGTAGTGCGCAGACGATGATGCCGTAGCGGAACTCGGGGTCGCCCGGCGGCATCGCCGCGTTGATCTCCTGCTGCGCCCTCGCCATGCCCCGGTCGACGGCGAGCAGCACCTCGCGGGCGTCCATGTCCTCGTGCTGGTGGAGCTGCGGTGCAAAGCGGACTTCTACGTAGCGCACGCCCTCGTTCCAGTTGTCGAACGCGAACTCGTAGCTGATGCGCTCGAGCGACTCGCGGTCCTGCATGACGGCGCACGTCCAGGCAAAACCCTGGAGGTACTCCCCAAGATGCGCGTAGCTCTCCTTGAACACGAGCGCGTTCATCCCCTCCTCCGTCATGCTCGGCAGGTCGACGCGCCGCTCGCGTGCGAGCTCGATCAGCGTGGGGACGCGCAGCGAGCCGTCGAGGTGGACATGAAGGTCCGCCTTGGGCAAAGCGCGGATCAGCGCGTCAGTGAGGGCGGGGGACGGGGTGGGCGCGGGGGATGGGGTCGGCATCGCGGTACCTAACCCGAAACTGGGTGTGGCGCTCGCCGGTGGATCGCTTCCAATCGAGGCGCTACCTCCCTTTCTGAGGGGGGCGCCTGTGCGGCGCCCGCTCCGCCGCGCGGGGCGCGGCTACCCTCGGGCCGGGCCCTAACGCCGATTTGGAGTACCCAATCGGCGCGACTTTGCGCGACCGCGAGCGCCGGAGTACCGGCGAGCGGGCGCGCAAAGGTCCGGGCCGGCCATACCGTACGCCACCCGCCGAGCTGCGCCTGAACCCGAGAGGCGTTTCCTCAACAACGGTCCCCCCGCCCTCTGCACGGGGCTACTTCGCCGCCGTCGCCAGCGAGTTCGCCTCTTCGTAGCTTATCATCCGGCCGGAGGCGGGGTCCCAGACCTTCAGCGCGAGGCAGGCGCGCATCGAGGCGGGCGTGAGGCGCGTCCGGTGCGGCGACTGCAGCTCCGGGAGCGCGGCCATCGCCTCAGGCAGCCGGTAGAACGGGATGCGGTGGTTGAGGTGGTGAACGTGGTGGTAGCCGATGTTGCCCGAGAACCAGTGCATCAACGGGCTCATGTCCATCATCGAGCTGGAGTGGAGCGCCGCGAAGGTGTACTCCCACTCGTGCCGGCCGCGGATCTGCATATCCGGGAAGTTGTGCTGGGCGTAGAACAGGTAGCTGCCAAGGCCCGTCGCGACCATTACCGGCAGCATCGCTGCAAAGAAGGCGTTGCCCCAGCCGAACGCGAGGCCGGTCACCGTCACGAGCGCGACGTGTCCAAGGAGCGCGTAGATGCCGTCCTTGTGCTGCTGCGGGTTGCGTCGGTAGGGCGAGATGCACATGCCGAGGACGAACACCGTGAAGTAGCCAGCGGCCATCGTGAGCGGATGGCGGACGAGCTTGTAGTCGCGACGCTGCGCCTCAGTCATCAGCCCCCACATGTCGACCGTGACAATCGGGTAACTTCCGATGCTCGCGCCGACCATCTTCGCCGTGTGCTTGTGGTGGTAGTCGTGGGTCTGCTTCCACACGCTCGGCCCCGCGAGCACCCAGTAGCCGATCACGTGCATCACCACCTTTCCAACCTTGGAGCCCGTCAAAACGGCGCCGTGCAGGTAGTCGTGGTAGAAGATGAACAGGCGGACGAGGGTGAGGCCGGCGAGGGTGGCGAAGAGGGTCTTCAGCGTGATGCCCAGCGCGAGGCCCAGCGCGGGAGTGAGGCTGACACTGCCGACGTGCGCGAGGGTGAACGGCGTCGCGACGACCGCGGCGAGCGCAGAACCGAAGACGAGGATGGCGATCGCGAGGAGGCGCCAGGTGCGGGCGCGATCCTCGCTCGCGTAGGGGTTGGACGCGCGGACCAGCTCGGGACCTGAACGCATGTGGACTCCTTTTCGACCTGACGCCGCTTCTACACGGATCAGAAACCGGCCACAAGTGGGATCTTCCTGTATTTTTGCCGACTGACCGGTCGGTTTGTGGCTCCTCCGAGAGCCGGATCTGAGCTGCTCAGATACGGGTATTGACACGTCAATAACACGATCTGAGCAGCTCAGATCAGGGGTCGACCCCGGCCGTCACCACGAAGTTGGCCGGGTACACCGTCTTGCCGTCCTTCACGTACCGGCGCTCCAATTCGCGGCAGTCGGCGATGTCCGTCACGGCCCACCCGTCGCGCGCCATGAACGGCCCGACGTCCTCGGGGTGGCTGGGAAAGGTCACGGGCTCGGCGATGAACGCCAGTAGTCCGGCCGAGAGGCGGTGCCAGGAGGCGATGCGCGTGGCGTCGTCCACGTAGCAGAAGTAGTCCATGGTCAGGCCCGAGCCCGGGGCGGCGAGGCCGCGGAGCGCCTGCAGGGTGCCGTGGATCGCGGAGCGCGAAAGGTACATGCTAACGCCCTCCCACGTGAAGAAGGTCCGCTTGGACGGGTCAAAGCCGGCAGCGAGGAGCACGTCGGCGATGGACTGGGTCTGAAAATCGATGTGGACGTAGCGGATGTGCGCGCGGTCCGGGAGGTTGGCGGACGACGGGAGCGCCGAGAGCACCTCGTGCTTGCGCCGGGACGTCGTCGGGAAGTCCACCTCGAAGACGGGCCGCCCGGCAAGCTCGGCGGCCAGCCGGACGCCGCGCATGTCGTAGCCGGCGCCGAGGATGACGAGCTGCTCCGCACAGCCGCCCGGGTTGTCGGCGGCGAGCGCCGCGCGGACGCGATCGTCCATGTACCGGTGGCGTGCGCGGATGTAGGTCGTGATCTCGGGTGTGAGGCGCCAGGCGAGCGTTGGCGTGTTGAGCAGCGTGCGCCACGACCACGAGAGGAAGTGCCGGGCCCAGGGGTCGTCGACGATGCGGGTCTCGGGGCCCGAGTGCTGGTCGATCGCGCGCATGAAGGCGACGATCTCGGCGGTGAGGGAGGGGCGGGAGTCCATTTGGCGCGGGTAACGCGCTCAGTCGAACGTACAGCCCGGATCCGCGTTGCTCTCGCCGAGTACCAGGTTGCGGACCTGCACCCGGTCACGCTCCCAGAAGCACAGGGTGTCGGCGTGGCGCAGGTAGCCGTAGTCGTAGAACGTGGGGTTTTCGAGGAGCCCCGTGAGGCGCCCGGGCACGGGATCGTGCAGGTCCGCGTGGCGCCGGGCGACGACGTAGCTGGCAGCCGATTTCAGCGCCTCAGCGGCGGTGATCTGGGAGCCGGCGGTGACGTCGTCGCCGTCCGCGTGGTCGAGGACCGCGGAGAGCACCGTGGACATGTATTCGGCGCGCAACGCGTCGATCTCGATGCCGTCCTGCACCTCGCGTTGCCACCGGGTGTTCTGTCCGTGCGCCTGCCCGGCCGCGATCACGGGCGCCAACAACGCGCGCGTGGCCGCCCCATGCGCCGCGAGCGGGTCCACGACCGTTGCTTTGAACGTCGCCCGATCCTCGGCGGACATCCCCACGATCTCCGCGAACGTCGGCCGGTCCGGCTGCCCGACGACGCCCTCGCCCCGGCCGATGTCCATGAACGCGTCGCGCCCGGCCATCCAGGGGGCGAGGCGCTGACCGATAAGCGCGTCGTATTGCAGGCCTGCGAGCACGGAGATCATCTCGCGGGTGACACTGGGGAGGCTCGGGAAGTCCTGATCGACGAGGTCCTGAATCGTCGCCGGCAGCTTCCACCCCATCTTCAGCACCGCCACGTCGTTCTGCCAGTACCCCCACTCCCACCCCGACGAGAACAGCACTTGCGACGGAGCCTTCTCGCCGATGCTCGCCCACTCCTGCTGGTCGTGGAGCCGACTGTCCAGGTAGATCGGCAGGTACAGCGGCACCGGCGAGTCAAACGCGCACCAGTAGGCGCTCTCCGGGAAGTAGACGACGGGCTGGCTCGCGTCCATCCGCTCCTGAATATAGTCCTTGTACGCCGAGAAGCTGTCGTAGCCGTACGCGCCGCCAGCGTCGTCCCAGAGGTTGTAGTACATCACGGTGTGGACGTAGGGGACAATCGTCGGGTCGGCGTACTTCACCAGGAAGTAGTACTCGATCTCCTGGTTGTCGTAGGTGACAGTCTGGTTCGCGCCGACGTGTACGGTCGCGTCCGGCTCAATCGCCCGGCCCTCCTCCGTCGAGATGCTCCGGAGGACGTCTGCAAACAGGTTGACATTGTCGAGGAAGACGCCTGGATCTTCGCTGGTGAACTCCCCGAAGGAGAGGTTGACCTTGTCGAACGCCACGGCGGGGCCGCCCGACGGATGGAGCAGGACGTGCAGACGGTCGGACATGATCTGCCGGCGTTCATCCTCGGAGAGCGTGGTGTCGTCGACGAGATCGAACGCGAGCTGCAGGTTCGCGCCGCCAAAAAGCTCCACGCCCGCCGCCATGGTCACGCCGCGCTCGTGCGCGTAGTCGACGAGCGCGCTCGTCTGGTCGGCCCAGGCGGCGGCGTCTGCCGATGAGGTGAGGATGTTCTCCAGAGCCGGCCACTGAAGCTGGTTTCCCCGATTCTTCACGAGCCAGTCGACGACGCGCTCGGCGCGCCCGAGTCCGTCGGGATCGTCGGTCATCCACGCGTCCTGCAGGTACTCGATGGGGTGCAGCGTGTGGGGATCGAGGCCGCGAATTGCCGTCTCCGGCGCCTGCGTGGACCCGTCCCAGGCGCCCCAACCGGTCGCACCGAGATCCTCCGGGATCACAGTCTCCTCGGGGTGGTAGAAGCCGTAGCCGCGCCGTTCGAGGGCGTCCGCGAGGGCGTACTGGGCGCCGAGCGCGTTACCCGCGGTGAGGTGCAGGGCGCGGTCGGCCGGGTCGTCGGAGCCGACGGTGCCGGCGTAGGTCTCGGGGTCGAGGAGGTAGCCGTCCTCGACGACGCTGACGCCGTCGGCGTACTGACGGGCGAGGGTGGCGGCCGCTTTGTCGCTCTCGGCGGTCGGACCGAGGCGGATGCGCGGGTCGTCGATGTCGGCGATGAACGCCGAGAGTACGGGCTCCAGATCGGGGGTCGTCGCGACGACGATGTCGCCGGGATCGGCGGTGCAGGCGAGGAGCAAGGCGGGGAGCAGGGCGACGGGCATTTACGCCGCTTAGCTTGGGGCGGTCGGTCGCGCCACGGAACGGCGAGGGGTCAACGCGGCGTTCCATGCGGGTTCTGGATCGGCGCAGGGGGGAGCGAGCCGCCCAAAGGATGCCGAACGACCCGCGCGCCTAGCTCACCCCGACGTCCCGCAGCCAACCGTCAAGGAGGATCAAGGTCCAGAGTTGGGCTTCCGAGCCCGGACGCAGGACGGCTCCGCCCGCGGCCATCGCGAGCGTGTCGATCGCACCTGGCAGGAAGAGCTTGAATTTATCCTCTCGCAACGCCGCGATGCGGTCGTCGATGAAGGTGGGGCGGTCGGCGGCGTGGTCGAGCCACTTGCGCCACGGACCGGGGAGGACGCGCTTGGGGCGGCTGACGAGCTGACGGCCAAGCACGGGTTTCAGGATCTCCCGCAGCGGCCACTTGGTGATCGACCCGCCGAGGTGCCGGCGCACTTTCCACGGCCCGGGGATCGCCGCGAGGAAGCTGACGAGATCGCGGTCGAGCAGCGGCTCGCGCAGGCCGATGCCGGCGAGCGAGGCGGCGGTTCCTGCGCGCGGCAAGGCGTCCTCGGCCATGCGCCCGCGCAGGTAGACATGGAGGATCTCGTTGATGGGGTCGCTCGACACCTCGCGGTAGAGCGGTTCGAGGCAGAAGCGGCGGACGCCGTGGCGGACGTAGCCGGGATCGCGGAGGATCGCGGCGCGGGCGAGGTGATCGAAGGCGTGGACACCGCCGATGAGCCGGGCGAGGCCGAACGGGGCGGCGCGCTCGAGGAGCTCCGGCCGGTTCTTGAGGACGCCCGCGAACAGCCGACGACCCGGGAGCCGGGCGAGGACCGAGGAGATCCGCATCTCCTGGGCGAGCAGGCCGACCATGCGCCCGCCAAAAACCTCGTCGCCGCCGTCGCCCGAGAGGATGACGTCCACGTGCGGCCTGGCGGCGCGCGCGAGGAGGTACTGGGGCATGGCGGCGGGGTCGGGCGGGGGCTGGTCGGAGCGACCGATGACGGCGTCCATGGCGTCGCGGAAGTCGTCAGCGGCGACGCGCAGGACCTCGTGGCGCGTGTGGAGGAGGTTGGCGACGCGCCCGGCGTAGGGGGTCTCGTCGCCCTCGGCGTCTTGCATGCCGACGGTGAAGGTGTGGACGGGGCCGAGGCGGGAAGCGAAGAGCGCGATGGCGCTGGAGTCGAGGCCGCCGGAGAGGAAGACGCCGACGCGATCCTTGCCGGAGGCGCGGGAGGCGACGGCGCGGTTGAGGCGCTGTTCGAGCTCCTTGAGCGTGGGCGGGTCGGGCGGGAGATCGGCGTAGGGCGGCGCGTAGCGGAGGTTGAACCACGGTTCGACGCGGGTGCCCCGGTCGTCGTGGATCAGGTGGTGGCCGGCCGGGAGGACGGAGACGTCCCGCAGCAGCGTGCGGGGGGCGTGGTTGTAGCGAAACGAGAGGTACTCGGCGAGGTTTTCGCGGGCGAGCTCCTTGGACACCCACGGGAGGGCGAGCAGCGGGCGGACGGCGTTGGCGAAGGCGAAGCGGCCCTCCTTGCACGCCCAGTAGACGCGGCGGATGCCGAAGGCGTCGCGAAGGAGGTGGAGGCGCGGGCCGCGGTTGGCGTCGGGGCGCTCCAGGATCGCGGCGACGAACGCCCCTTCAAAGTTGTTGAGCGCGGCGACACCCTGCCGATCCCAGTACTCCAGCAGCAGCTCCGCGGCCGACTGCGCGGTGTTCGGGGCCCGGTCAAAGTGCCCGCTGACGAGGACGACGAGGCGCTCGCTGCGCGCGATGGTCGAGCGGGGTTGTGCCACGAGGAACGCCCGGTCTCCCGCGAAGGTGGAGCCTGAGTAGAGCGCCTCCCGTTCCTCGGGCGTGGGGGCGAGGCCGGCGGACTGGCCGGGATGGAAGAGGCCGGCGATGCCGCCCATGCGCGCGCTCCAGACGGGGCCGGACAACGTAGCGCCTTGGGCGCCCGGCGGACGCGACGTCGGGCGACCGATCCTCACGGGTTACCCCCGCGCATGTCCCAGACCTTCCATTCGCTCGGCCTCCTCCCTGGCCTCATCCGCTGCCTCGACGAGGCCCGGCTGACCGAACCCTCGCCCGTCCAGCGCCTGTGCATCCACGCGATCCTCGGCGGGGCAAGCTGCCTTTGCCTCGCGCCTACAGGCTCGGGCAAGACGCTCGCCTACGGCCTGCCCGTGCTTCAGCGCCTCCGCGCCATCGAGGACGCCGAGGGCATGGTCACCGTGTCGGCCCGCCCGCGCGCGATCGTGCTGACGGCCACGCGCGAGCTCGTGGTCCAGACCGAGAAGGTGCTCAAGGGCGTCGCCCACGGCGTAAAGCTGCGCGTACGCTCCGTCTCCGGCGGGCAGACGCCGTCGGACACGCGCAAGCAACTGCAGACGCCCTGCGAGGTGCTCATCGCCAACCCGCAGCGCCTGCGCGCGCTGGTAGAGGCCGACACCATCGATCTCTCCGACGTGCGCGTGGTCGTCGTGGATGAGGCGGACACGCTGCTCGACTTCGGGCAGCGGGCCGACACGGTCGCGTGCATCGACGGGTGCTCCGCGGTGACCCGGCTGGGCGGCTCTGCGGCGACGATCGCGGGCGAGTCAGGCGGAAGGGCGCAGCTCGTGCTGGTGAGCGCGACGCTGCCGGAGCCGATCCGCGCGTGGGCGAATTCCCGGCCCGAGAAGCCGACGATGCTGGAGGCGAAGGACAGTCACAAGGCCCCGGCCTCGATCGTCATCAAGAATGTCCGGTTGCGATGGACTGAGAAGCCGGACGTCGCCAGCGACATCCTGGTGGCGCTCAAGGACGGCGCACGCGGGATCGGGTTCACGAACCGGCGCGAGACGGCCGACGAGGTCGCCGCGGCGCTCACCGAGCGTGGCCACAGCGTGATCGTCGTGCATGGCGGCTGGCTCCCGCGCGAACGCCAGGCCGCGCTCAAGCGCTTCCGCGCGGGCGAAGGCCGGATCCTGCTGACGACGGAGCTTGGCGGACGCGGCCTGCAGATCCCCGACCTCGCGTTCGTCCTGAACTACGATCTGCCCGAGCGACCGAGCGAATACCTCCATCGCATCGGCCGTATCGGCCGGCTCGGCCCGGACGGCACCACCGGCGGCACGGTCTACAACTTCATCACGCCGAACGACGAGGCAAAGCTCAAGGAGATCGAGCGCATGGCGCGCGGCGGGCGGCTGGACACGGGCGAGAGCCTGCACTCCGAGCGTGACCGGGGCGCGCAGCGCGAGGCGCGGGCGCGGACGAGAGAGGTGAAGGGCGGCGACGGCGAGCGTCGGACGGATCGGCGGGTGAAGGGGCGGTAGGCGCGTTCAGTGCGCTAAAAACCACCCATCGATCGCGTCCGCCTCCCCCTCGAACCACGCGTGCAGCGTGTCTGGGCTGACGAGCTCGTCGGTTTCAACGCCGGCAGCGTCCAGGGCGTCCTCGTACTTGTGCATGGTCCCGATGGGCACGATGGGGTCGAGCTGGCCGTGGCCGAAGAAGGTCGGCGGGTGGTCGGCGGGGAGGGTGTCGGGCAGCGTGCAGAAGGGGCCGAGGCAGGTGGCCCAACTGCCGGAGATCACGGCCAACGCCGAGAAGCGGCCGGGGTAGGCCTCGGCCATGCGGCTGGTCATGTAGCCGCCGCTGGAGATGCCGGCGGCGAACATGTGCGACGTGTCCAGCGGGCCGAAGTCGCCGGCGTCCATGCCCTCAAAGAGCGCGTCGAGGACGGCCTTGTCGGGCGAGTCTGAAAAGTCGTCGGCCCAGGGAGGGACGTTCGTGTTCCAGCACCAGAAGCCCCCGACGACGGCCTCCGGGGTGAACACGGCGAACCCGTCGCTGAGGAGATCCTCGGTGAGCTCGACCGCGTGCAGGCCGCCGAGCGGCTCGCCTGAAAAGCCGGACCAGTACGTCTGCGCGGGGGCGAGCGAGCCTTGGAACAGCAGGACGACGGGCCAACCGGTGTCGGGGGGATCGCCAGCGGGAACCTGCCAAAGGACGCGGCGTTGGTGGTGGTCGGGGCCGACGCGGGCGGAGTTGGCAGCGCACGCGATGGTGCCGAGCGTGTGGATGCACTCGGGGGCGCAGGGCGAGCGGCAGGCGGTGAGCGCCGTGGCAAGCACCAACGCGGCGGCGGGGCGGAATCGGACGCGTCGCACTCGACCCGATAGCCGGCCCGCCCCCAATGATCCAGAACCGCCCTCTGTGGTTCTGGATCATCGGGCCGTCGGCCTGAAACCCGCGAGGCTGAGCCCCACGGGGTAGACTTGCAGCATGTTCGACCCGAACCGAACCGAGCTCTACGTCATCGACTTCCAGGAGAAGCTTCTTGCGGCGATGCCGGAGGGCTCGGGCGACGGGGAGCGGGACGCGGCGCAAAAGGCCGTGGAGAACTTGCTCTTCGCGGCGGGGGAGCTGGAGATCCCGGTGACGGTGACGGAGCAGTATCGGAAGGGCTTGGGGGCGACGGTGCCGTCGCTGGTGCTGCCGCCGGGGAGCGTCCGGGTTGACAAGATGGCGTTCTCGGCGGTGCGGGAGCCGGGTTTCGCCTTGCCGCGCCGGCCGGAGGTGCTGATCGTAGGGATGGAGGCGCACATCTGCGTGGCGCTGACGGTGCTGGACCTGCTCGCGCGGGGGACCGTGGTGCACGTGGTGGCGGACGGGTGTCTGTCGCGTCGGGCGGCGGACCGGGCGCGCGGGCTGGGGTTGTGCGCGGCGAAGGGCGCGCAGATCGTCTCGTCGGAGACGGTGCTGTTCGGCATGATCGAGCGGGCGGGGACGCCGCTGTTCCGGGAAATTTCGAGGAGGATCCGGTGATCCGGGCGCTTGGGCTCGCAGCGCTTTGCGCAGCACTGTCTGCGGTCGTCGGCTGTGGCGACCAGTGCATCTCCGACAACGATCACGACGGATTCTATTCGGCCAACCTCTGCAAGACCGGCACGGACTGCAACGATCTCGACGCGAGCGTACACCCCGGGGCCGAGGAGGTCTGCGACGGCATCGACAACGACTGCAACGGCCTCATCGACGACGCGACCGACCCCTCCGCGACCGATCTGGACCGTGACGGGTACATGTCCGCGTCGTGCCCGATGGGGACCGACTGCGACGACCAGGACGGCAGCATCCACCCCGGCGCCCCCGAGGCCTGCAACGGCAAGGACGACGACTGCGACGGCATCGTCGACAACAAGGACGCCGACGGGGACGGCTCGGTGGACGTTGCCTGCGGCGGGTCGGACTGCAACGACTCGGACCCGTCTTTCGGGCCGAATTCGCCGGAGATCTGCGACGACGGCCTCGACAACAACTGCAACGGGACGGTCGACGGGGGCGATGCCGACGGCGATGGCTTTCCCAGCGACGAGTGCCCGGGCGGCACCGACTGCGACGACCAGGACGCTGCCATCCACCCCGGCGCCCCGGAGCTGTGCGACGACATCGATCAGGACTGCGACGGCGTGACGACGGACGTGGACGCCGACGGGGACGGCGACATCGCCGAGTCCTGCGGAGGCGACGACTGCGAAGACAGCGACCCGACCATCGGCCCCTCCTCCACCGACTGGTGCACCGACGGCATCGACAACAATTGCGATGGCACCGTGGATTTCCAGGACGCGGACGGCGACGGCGCCCAGCCGACCGAGTGCGGCGGGTACGACTGCGATGACCACGACGCGACGGTGTCCGCCGGCATGCCCGAGATCTGCGGCGACGGCAAGGACAACGACTGCAGCGGCACCGCCGACGACAAGGACGACGACTACGACAAGGACATGGACATCGCCTGCGGCGGGACCGACTGCGACGACGAAGACCCGGACCGCAGCGGGCTGCTCCCCGAGGAGTGCGACGCCGTCGACGCCGACTGCGACGGCGACCTCCGCGACGCCGACCTCGACGGCGATGGCGAGGCTCCCACCGCGTGCGGCGGCGGGGACTGCAACGACAGCCTGCCGAACGTCGGCACGCGGAGCCCCGAGGTCTGCGACGGCCTCGACAACGACTGCGATGGGAACAGCGATGGGTGCGCCCAGCGCCTGCCTGGCGCGTTTGACTTCTCGGGCGGGTCGTCGGGCTGGACGGCGGGGAGTGGGTGGTCGACCGGGTCCGGTGCGGTGACGTTCGCTGGCGTCGGCGACAGCATCTTCCACAGCTTCTACTACGGCACCTACAAGTGGACCGCGCCGTACCTCATCGAGGCTGACCTCACGCGCCAGTCTGGCGACACCAGCGCTGCCATCGGCCTGGAGGTGTGCGACACCAGCGCCTGCAAGAACGGCGTGTATGCCTGGATGCACGAGGGCAAGGGCCTGCGCGTGCAGGTGGGTCGCATCGACGGCGGCACCCGGACGACCGAGCACGACTGGCGCCCGACGTCTGGTGGCTACCAGGGCTACGGCTTCGTCAACCGGCTGCGCATCTACCACTCGGGAACGCGGCTGTACGTGCTGGTGAACGGCGTCGCCGCCGACGACCTGTACGTGAACGACCTGACGAGCGGGTATGTCCGGGTCGTCGCGGAGGATCTCCCCGGGGACTCGTCAACGGGGGCGATGGGGGTGACGTTGGACAACGTGTACGGGAGCGAGTGACGGGCGCCGAGCGATTCCGTTGAGGGTGGCGGGCGGGCGGGAGGTTCGAGGAGGGGAAGTCGTTGGGGGGGCGGTCGCGGTCGTGGCGGAGGCGGGCCTCTGGATGTCAGACAGGACGCTCGGTCCCGGGCGCCGGCCCCGGGATGGGCGGTGCGAGGGGGCTTGACGTGGGCGGGGCAGTCGCGATACGGGTCACGTCCGCCGGGCCGATAGCTCAGTTGGTAGAGCACCGGACTTTTAATCCGTGGGTCGCGGGTTCAATTCCCGCTCGGCCCACCCAAATCGATCGCGCACCCGCCGGCGTCGATCTTCGTGAAATTGATCCCATCGTCTAGTTAGGCCCAGGACAGCGGGTTTTCATCTCGCCAACACGGGTTCAAATCCCGTTGGGATCACCACCTGATTTGAAAGCACTCGGTGCCTCGAACATCGCGCCCGGAGAAAGGGTCGCGCGAATGAGGAATCTCGGCGATCCGTTGACGCGGATCGCCGTCGCTTTTGCGGGCTCGGAGAGCAGCTCGCGCAGCGCGTCACGACTCCCGGACACATCGCGGCGCAGGACGTCGGCCAACGTGGCGACGCGAGCGGTGATCTGGGCGCGAAGCAGGTCCGGGTCGATGACGCGGCGCGCCTGGGGCGCGGCCGCCAGGGCGGATGTGACGCTTGCGAGCTCGACTTCTTTCTCTCCGAGCACGCCAAGCAGGCGATTGAGGACCGCATCGCTGGTGGACTGGGCGATCGCCCGCGAGAGGTTGTCGACCTCGCGCCGCAAGACGAGCTGGCGCTGACTTACCGAGTCGCGTCCGTCGGAATCCGGGGAGGCCGTGGTACGGGCGTGGTACGCGCGCAACGTCGCCTCCACGAGTCCAGGCTGGTTGATGGTGCGCAGGACGGCGTCGACCACCGCGCTGTCCGTGCTGTCGACGGGCCGCTTGGTCCCGTTTGCGCAGGTCGTTGCTCCTCCCTGGTGGCGCAGTCCGCAGCCGTAGACCTTGTCCCGCCCGCCGGTGACGTACATCCGGGAGCCGCAGGTGCCACAGCGGAGGTTTCCGGTGAGCATTCCGCGGGGCTGATTGCCGGTGTGGCGTGCGCCGTGCGCGGTGGCGGCGAACCGGGCCTTGTTGCGCTCCCAAAGCTCCAGATCGAGGATGCGCAGGTGGGGCGCATCGATGGTCTCCACCCGTTCCGGGGTCTTGACCACGACCTTCTTCCCTGCCTTGATCACCCGCGTGCGGGCCCCGAAGATGAGCTGGCCTGCGTATGACGCGTTGCGCAGCACTTCGCGGACGGAGGTGAGCCGCCAGTCCTGCGGACCCTTCCGGCCTCCGCGTGGCGGGGGAACCCCGAGACGGTTGAGCTCGGCGCTGATACGGCGGAGCCCCCAACCCTCGTCGTACCGCTCGTGGATCCAGACGACCCACTTCACCTCGGCCGGGTTCGGACACCGGATCCGGAAGCTCTTACCGCCCAGTTCGGCAGGCACGTTGTCGTAGCCATAGAGCCGGTTTCCCGCCACGAATCCGAGGCGCGCGCGATAAAACGCCGCCTGCGTTGTGCGGGCGATGATGTTTTCCCGCTCCATCTCCGCGACGGTCCCCTTGATCGCCAGCATCAAGCGGTCCATGGGGGAGTCAGCCTTGTACTCCTCGCCCGTCGTGTAGGAGTAGACCCGGATGCCGACATCGCGGAGGGAGATCACCATCGTGACCGTCTCCATCATGAGCCGGGTCAGGCGATCATTCGTCTGCAAAATGACCGCATCGATCAGTCGTTTCTTGCCGGCGGCCAGCAGGTCGCGGAACTCTGGGCGGTCCAGCACGGCGCCGGAAACGCCCTCGGGCACGTAGAACAACGCGCTCTCCACGACGGTCCAGCCGTTTCGGAGCGCGAACGCACGCGCGTCGGCGATCTGGCGGTCGATGGAGGTCGCCTGCTCGGCCGTGGATTTTCTCGCCAAAATGCCAACGCGCATCCTACGTGTCCTCGTCGAGGTTGGCGGCATCACGGCGGTGTTCGGCGATCATGGCGTCCGCGAGCGAACACGCCAGGACCGCTTCGGCGCCCTTCCCCTCGAGGACCACAACCTCAGGGGCGTCGACCGGGTTGCCATCCTCGTCGGCGAGCTCGAGCTCCGCGGGGGCGGGACCGAACCAGACGCGGATCGTCGTCAATGGCGCGAGGGGAAGGGAGAGCAGCGCGTTGAGCGTGGCAAGCCCGTTGCCGACCGACGTGCCGTCGTCGGGCCGGAAATGGTAGCGAGGGTCAGACATCGGGGACCTCAAGTGGAGGACGGACCGAGCGAGTCAGGTCGCGCCCGAGGTGTTATATCACGATCCTGGCGAGAGGACTGATGAAGGAACATGTTTCTGGCCCGTTTTCCGAGCGACTGCAGGCCTGGCGGCTTCAGCGCGGGCTCACGCAGGCACAGCTTGACGTGCAGCTCGGCAGGACCTCCACCTTCGTCCGCAACCTTGAGGCGGGCGTCAACAAGCCCCCCGACTTTGGCACGTGCAAGCTTATCGCTGCAGCGCTTGACCTGCCCGCGCGCTTGGTGTGGGACGCTGCGCGCGAACAGCGCCTTCGCGGCTTCGATGAGGATTTGTACCGCTACTATGTGCTGGGGGAACGCGTGGACGAGCTTCCAGGCGACAACGCCGCCCCGGACGAGCGCCCCTGGACGCCCGAGGAGACGTTCCTCATCCAGACCCTGCGATGGCTGGACGAGGATGTACCGGAGGATGACGGGGAGCCGCTCGCGGGCCTGCTCGAGGACGCGCTCCTGACGTTGTTCATCGCCGAAGCAACGCCCGCGACAACCGCGCCTGGCACGGCGGCCCAAGCCCCGACCGCCCTGGCGAGAGACTGCGTGCGGGCGCTACGCGACTTCTCACGGGTGTCGGTCACCAAGCAGGCCGCGCTGATGCGGGTATTTTCGGCAGCCGTGACCGCGGCCGAGCCCGATCCGGCTACGCCGGTCGGCGGGCATGGATCTCGGTCAGGGCGTCTGCCGCGGAGAACGTGACGAGGCTGCGGCCGGGAGGGGGCGGAAACTTCCCCTCCGCTCACCCGCCGGACGGGGCTTTGCCTTGGCCTCACCGCCTCGACCGTCCGCCCGCGGTTGGCTTCACGGCCGGCCCCACGTCGATAATCCCAGATCCCGATGCCGCCAGCATCGCATCCGCCGCCATCTGGGCCGCCGCGGCCACCGCCGCCCTCGCCCGCCGCGTGACGTCCGGATGGGATCTGGCGTAGTCCACGGCCAGCACGATCCCCCCGAGGCCCGCCGCGACGGCGCCACCCAGAAGCACTGCCTGACCCGTCGAAAGCTCCCTCCGGCGACGTGGCGGACTCGCTGCGACGGCGGCCGGTGGCCCGGACATGTCGGGGCTGGCCGCGCCCTCGAGCGCATCGTCACCCCCGTCGTCCTGCACGTCCTCGTCCTCCACCTCGTCCTCGGGGTCGGTGTCGGGTGGTAGACCCTGGACCCCGCGGGCCATCGCCATCGCGTCCCGCTGGTGCGCGAGCCGCTCACGGTGGAACGCCGCCACATCCTCCTCCACAGATGCCGCATATTCCGATGCTCGCCGAGCAGCCGCCCGGACCGAAGGCACCGGACGGGCGAGGGGGGCGCGTAGGCGGTCGGCGGCCGCCTCGGGCATCTGGTGACCGAATTGACCAGGTGTACCCGGGTAGCAATCGAACACAGGCTCCTCGACCGGCTCCGCCGCCGGCGCGGTCGGCCTGCGCGCCGCGGGGACCGGAGCCGACGGCTTCCGCAGCGATTTGCCCGTGAGGACCGCCGCCGGTCCGCGCGCCACGGCCGACGCTGCGGGGGGTCGCGTGCGCGCGCTCGCGGGGAGAGGTAGGTCGGGCGGATCCTCCCACGACCGGCGCCTCGTCTCGGGGTCGCCCGGACGCAGCCCGTTGGCCGCCCGTCGGGGCACGCGCCGAGGTGGGCTGGGCGGTGAATGCAGCAGCCGCCAGTGCGCCACAAGCCAACCCGCGTCAGCCTCCGCGCGCTCAGTGACCTTCGCCGTCGATGTACCCCGGCGCACGGCACGGCACGCGTGGGGTTGCAGTGACTGGGCGAGGAGCCGGATTCCCGCGAGCGTGAGGTCCGGACAGCCAGCCGCGTCCGCCGCCCGCCGGAATGCCTTGGGGACATTTCGGCGGGCGCGACCGCCCCCGCCCCCGGTGGAGAAGACCAACCGATCGGGGCTCCATGCGTCGATTCCCGGGCACGCCGAGCGCAGAAATTCCTCGCACCACACCGTCAGGCCGTAGACCATCGATCCTTGCCCCCGGGTCGATCCGCGGATGGTGGGCGTACTCGCCCGGAGGCGATGGTCGATGAAATCCAGGTTGTCCGCGCGGAGTGCGAGCAGTCGACCGTAGGGCACCGGTGCGACCAGCATAAGCGCGATCAGCGCGCGGAGCCAAAGCGGCGCTTTGATCAGGACCCGATCCACCTCGTCGAGGGTGGCCGGCCTGCGGACCGCGGCGGCCCCGACGCGGGTCGTCGGCCGCGGACCTCGAGCCCGCTTGCCGATCATGGGCAGTCCAGCCGCCGTCAGGCCTGCGTTGATCGTGACGTGGAGCTCGGTCAGGTCGGAGGAGACAATGTGGGAGGAGGATCGGGCATGCTGACGCCGATAATCCTCGACGGCCCGCCGGTACCAGGGCCCATCGACTTCACGCAGCGACGCCCCCGGCAGCGCGTCGTGGAGCCGGCCGAGCGCACTCCTCCTCGCCGCTACTAGATCCTCGTGGGGGCCCGCGCGAGGGCTCCGGCCGGGGAGGGTGCGCTCGGTGCCGCGCTCGAGGATGTCGCGCACGGTTGTGTCGGGGGTGGCACTCGGCCGCGCGTCGAACGCCAACTGCAGCGCCTCACGCCAGGTTCGGGGCAACGCAAGCTTGAGCGCCGAGAATCCAGCCATGGTCCTCGCGTCGCGTGCGAGCGGGTAGGCTTGGTCGAGCGCGTCGCTGCCCTCCTTGAAGTCAGCGAGGGTGACCGCAGCAGCACGAAAGCGGCTCCAGGGCAGCGGGCGCAGGGAGGGCTTGGCGGCGCGTTCGGGTGGTGCCGGTGATCGTCGGGTGGCCATCGGGTGGACTCCTCCGTCGAAACTAGGTCGCAATGCGCGGATCGTCAACCCCCTACGTTATGGCGGATATACCTTGTCAACTGACAAGTTCGGGGGGCACGGAGAAATTGGAATTAGGGCCCTATGTGTTGGTGCCGTCCGCCACTATGTGTTGCTACGCGAAGTCGCTGTGTGTTGGTGGTGCCACCGGCCCGTAGGCGAACACCCCCGTCGGAGCGGTGCGTGGGCCACGTCCGAGAGCGCCGAACGTCGCCCAGAAGGGCCAGAGCCAGGCTCACGCGGCCCGCGCGCCGGCGGCCACAGTTGACACGGTCGTAACGGTGCGTTACCTATGGACAAGAATCCAATGCCCACGTCCCCCATTGACCTCCCCGCGCCCCGTCCGATCATCGATTCGGCGACTCTTTTTGGCCGCTGCTTAGCGTGCGTCCGGCGGGATTTGGGCCTGACGCAGGAAGAATTCGCCGCGTCGATCGGGCTAACACGGCCTGGACTGGCCCGAATTGAAGGCGGGCGAGCGACGCCATCCTACTACGTGCTCATGCGCATGGGTCAGCGGATCCGGCCGCGTCGCGGTGCGGACGCCGCCTCCATCATCACCCTCGTCTACCTGTCGGCGACGGCATTCCGGCGGCGCGGGGTGCGGGTGGTCAACCGTCCGCGGGCGCCGGGCGATGCGATCCTGAGCATCGCCCAGATCGATCGCGTGATTGGGGCGGTGTACGACGCCGAATTCGGCGCGATCCGGGACCGGCCGATCACGGACGCATTCCCAGATGGCGACGCGGTCGAGGGGGGAGCAGAGACGTGAAGTCCCCGAAAAAGACCTCAAATCCCCCAAGATCCATTGAACTCTCTCAGGTGCTGCGGCTGCTGCGGATGGGTCTGGGTGACCGTCTCACGCTGTCCGCGCTCGACGGGGTCGTCCGCCTGGACGATCAGCCACTACGAGACCTCGACGTCGTCCGGATCCGCCTGGCGCTGGAGGCAGAGCACTGCGTCCGAACCCGCATGCCCGATGTCCGCTGCGCGCTCGATCTCCTCGCAGGCGACCACACGGTCCACCCGATCCGCGAGTGGTTGGCAGGTCAGGTGCCAGGAGACGCTCCACGCCTCGATCGCGTGCTGATCGACTACGTCGGCGCCGAGGACACGCCGCTCATTCGTCGACTGGGTGCGGCTTGGCTCATCGATGCATGCGCGCGTGTGTTCGAACCTGGCTGTCCGGTCGACGGGGCGCTCGTGCTCGTCGCCAGCGGGGGAGGCCCGGGAGCTGCTGGAGTTGCTGGAGCGCTGGTCCCGAATCCGCATTGGTGCGGCGCCTCCCCCGTCGACATCGGCAGCAAGGACGCGCTCATACAGGTGCATGGGAGCTGGATTTTCGAGATGCATGAGAACGAGTCGCTCTCTCTCGCCAGTTCGGACGCGCGCGAGGAGTTCCTCCTCAGAACCCATGATCGCGTCAAGCCGCGCCACGCGACCAGGATTGAGGATCATCCTCGGCAATCGGTGGTCGTCGTCACCACGTCGCTCGAGTCACTGCCGCAGACGCCGCTGATCGGACCGCATCTCTGGACCGTGCTCGTCGGGGACGCCGACCTGCAGGGACTCCGCCGGGATGGAGGCGCGCTTTTTGCCGAGGCGTATGCTCGCTATCGGGCTGGCGCCTCCCGGCGGCTCGATGACGCCGATCTCCGCATGCTCGCCGCAGTCCAAGAACAGCTTCGCCAGGTTGACCGAGGTGAGCAGAGGTTGGAGTCGTGGGTCATGAAGCAGGACCAGCCGTTCGCGGTGGAGCTCGCAGCCTTGCTGGGCCTTGGGCTGAGGGTGGAACCGATGAGGGCCGAAGCCCTGAAGCAGCGCGTCGGGCGGATGCTCCACGACCTCGGCTGCGTGCGGGTCCGACCGCGGGCTGCCGATGGGCGGCGGCCGTGGTGTTGGGCGCGGCCGCCCAAGTGGGGGCTGGTGGTGTAGAACCGGCGCGGGCTGGTCCGAGGTGGTCCAGGGTGGTCCGACCGGATTTGAGGGGCAGGGAGTCGATGTTCACCCCTGATGAGCGTCGGTCAAATACGATAAACTCGACATCGATCAACCGAAGAGAGGCATGGTCCGGGGTCGTGCGCGGATGCGCCCGGGCCAAGGACGTCGTTTCGGCAATCGACGCCCGTCCGTCCGGACACTCCCTCCGCGCCAACGATCCGCACGCTGGCGTGATCGTTGACCCTACTGACGCTGACCGAACGCCCCGTCGCCCCCGGGCACGGCCCTTGCTCGGCGCGCTCGCACCCTCGGATCCGGCTGCGGGAAACGCGATGTCCAGTCATGTGCTCGGCGCCACCCCGCTGGGGGTGGACGGGTTGAAGGTCACGGTGGAGGTCGATTTTCTGCGTCGGCTGCCGAGCGTAGCGATCGTCGGGCTGCCGTCGCTCTCGGTGCGGGAGAGGGCGGACCGGGTGCGCTCCGTGATGCTCGCCTCGGGGTCCGAGTTCCCTCGTCAGCGCGTGGTGGTGAGCCTCGCGCCGGGGGATCTCCGCACGGATGGAACTGGCTTTGATCTGCCAATCGCGGCGGGGATCCTGCTCGCCGGCGGACGGCTCGACGCTTAGTGGTGTGCCCAGTACCCGCTGGTCGACGAGGTGACGCTCGGCGGGCCTGCCCCGGCCCGTCCGCGGTCGCTCGCGTTTGCCGCGTTCGCCGGGGATCTTGAGTTGAAGGGACTCGTCCTGCCACCCGGCGCTGCGGAGGAGGCCGCCCTCGTTCCGGAGGTCGACGTGCAGGTAGCCCGAACGCTCGGCGAAGCAGCCGAGTTTCTCGGTGGCGCCCGCGAATTGGCGCGGGCGAGCGCAGCGGCGCCAGGGGTTCACCTCGGGCCCCCTGGACATGCGCGATGTCCGGGGCCAGCCAGGCGCGCGCGAGGCCCTGGAGGTGGCCGCTGCGGGCGGGCACAACTTGTTGATGGAGGGGCCGCCGGGCTGCGGGAAGAACGTGTCAGTGGGCGCGCGATCTGCTCTTGTGCCCTCCACCTGCGGCGACGGGGAGGCGATCAAGGTCCGACGGTCGGTTCTCGAAGGCGTCGTGGTCGGCCCGTCCGGCGGTGCGCCGGTCCGGCCCGGCCGTGTTCCGGGGGTCGAGGCCGCGCCCGCGCCGCCATGTACCCTGACGACACGCGCGCGAAGGCGGCGGAGTCGGTGATCGCTTCGCGCGGTTGTCGGCGGGATGTCGCCGGTCTTGGACGGTGTCCACAGCTCCTGGCGCTCCGTGCCCTTGAACTCGTGCCGGAGCCCGGAGACCGCCTCGTGGATTCGTGCGCGGCACGAGCAAACCCCTGTCCCGGCCGTTCGATTTTGAGCCGGGGCGACTGGGCGCGCGTCCCGCGACGTCAGCGCCCGGTGGACCCGCCAACCCGCGAGCTGGGTCGGCGGGATGAGCATTGTCACGCCGGCCGCAGCGCCCCGACCCAAAGCCCGGCGATCTCCTCCTCCGTCAAACCCGCCTCCCTCGCGCGTCGCACCGCGCCCGCGAGGTCCGCCGCGATCTCCTTCACGAGCGCCTCCCGCGACGCCACGCTCGCGTGGTCGGCGACGAACGTCCCCCGGCCCTGGTGCGAATAGACGAGGTTCGCCCGCTCCAGCTCCTCGTACGCCTTCTTCACCGTGATCACGGAGACCAGCGTCTCGACCGCAAGCTCGCGGATCGAGGGCAACGGGCTGCCCGGCGGGAGCTGGCCCGAGCGGATGCGGTCGGCGAGCTCGTCCCGGACCTGGCGCCAGTAGGGGACGCCGCTGCCTTCAGACAGCCGGAAGGTCATCGCCCCGTCCCCGGCTGCGTCGACCGCACGCCGTGGTCGCCCAGGTCGACGACAGAGTCGGCCACCACGACGCTTCCGAGGCTCGCCGCCCCCGCGACGCCGTTTCCGCACTGGATGTCGATGCCCCAGCCCGCGGCGTCGAGGTGGTCGATTTCACAGTTTCTTCCACCGTCATCGGTCGCGGCCTCGCAGCCGCCGTAGTGCCGGTCGGACGCCATGCCGCCGATCGTTGACCAGGACGGCGTCGACGCCTGCAGCCAGCAACCGTCGGGCACCCGCGCGCGCACGCCACCGCTGAGCGAGGCCCGGTCGAGCAGGGCGACGTCGTTGCCGGGAGGCACGAGGACCGCGGTCGTGCCGACGTAGACGACGTCGCTGTCGCCCTCGCACCATGTCTGCGTGAAGCCCGCGCGGTCTCCGGAGGAGGGGACGGAGTGGCCGTCATGCGGGGCGCAGCGCGGCGCCGTGTCGCAGACGTCGTTGTTCAGCCCCACGCAGCGCACCTTGACCCAGCGACCAGCCTCGAAGGTCGGGCTCCAATCGGTAGATTCGCCGGGCTTGAGATCACGATCGTCGAGCAACTGCTTGTCGGTCGCGGTCACGGCGCGGAGGTAGTAGTGTCCGGGATCCGCGACGCCGGCGCCCACTCCAAGACGCAGGGTGTAGCTGCCATCTCCCGCGGTCCGGGTCTCGGTGCTGCCGCGGACGGGGCGTGCGTCCGTCGACAACGTGACGAGGACGTTCGCCTGCGGGGCCCCTGAAGCAGCATGGATGACGCCGCGCACCTCGACGAATGCGGTAGCGTCGAGCTTTGCGTCGATGCGCTGGGCGGAATGGTCGGCAGACGTGGCAACCTGCACGGGACCGACGATAGTCGCGGTATCAGCGGCATCGTCGGCGTTCACGCTGAAATAGGCCTGGCCGCAGGGGGCGAGGGTGGTGAGGACGCCGTCGCTGTCGGTGCGACCGCCGAGGGGGTGGGCATAGCCGGGGAGGAAGCGGTCGCCGGAGGGGATGGACGTCCCGACGGTGTAGCCGGTGACGGGGTGACCGGCGGCGTCGGTGACGTGCAGGGAGACAGGGCAGACCTGGAAGACGGTGAAGCGGGCGTCCGTGGCGCGGATCCAGTTTGCGCCGGGATCGAGCGCCGGCGCCGGTTTGGCGCGCGGCGCACAGAAGTCCGACGGGCTCGTCGGCAGGCCCACCAGCGCGATCTCCGCGCCTCCGGGGACCTTCACCGCGAGCCGACCATCCGCGCCCGTCACGCCGACGTCGACCCAGGGATCGTCGGCGCCAAGGCGGTAGGCGACCGGCGCGCCGACAACAAGCTGGGGGGTGTCCACCCCCGCCGCGCCCGCGTCCTGCACGACGTCCACCGAGATCCAAACCGGGTTGTTCCGGTCAGCCGGCCCGCACTCGCTCTCCGGGTGGTTCTGGTGGTAGGTCGGATCGTCGCCCGCGCCGTCGAACGCGTGCGTGACGAGGGAGGCCGGTGTCGGCTGCGCGGCGCGCAGCGTGTCGGCGAGCAGGGGCGCGTGCTGGAAGACGAGATCGCGGCAGCCGAGGGCCAAGGGGAGGACGGCGAGAAGGCGGGTGTTCATGGGAGACTCCGTTTCGACATGAACTGAATAGCTTGACATGGTGTGCATGTCAATATACATAGTAGATGAATCTCCGGAGCCCGCATGAACCCCGTCTTCCAGATCACCGGCCTCATCCACACCCTCGGCACGTTCACCCTCGATATTCCGAAGTTTTCGGCGGAGCCCGGCACGGTCGTCGGGCTCGTTGGCCGGAACGGCGCTGGCAAGACGACGCTGCTTCGGGCGCTCGCGGGGTTCGGTCGCCCCAACAGCGGGAGCGTGCGCGTCCTCGGCCGCAGCCCCTACCAGGACCCCGTCGGCGTCCGCCAGCGCCTCGCCTACATGACGGACACCCAGACCGTGCTCCCGCTGCCGATCGGGACCTTGCTCAAGGCGACCGCCGGCTTCTACCCGACCTGGGACGCCGGCCTCGCCGCCTCGCTCGTCGACCGCTTCGAGCTCCCGCTCAACAAGATGCCGGCGACCCTCAGCAAGGGTGAGGGCACGCGCCTCCGGCTCGTCCTCGCCATGGCGTTCCGCCCCACCGTCCTGCTGCTGGACGAGCCCGCGACGGGCCTCGACGTCGTCTTCCGGCGCGCGATGCTGGAGAGCGTGCTGGAGGTCGTCCGCGACCCGGAGCGCACGGTCGTGATCTCCAGCCATGACATCGCCGACCTCCAGCGCATCACGGACCGCGTGGTGCTCCTGAAAGCCGGGAGGATCACCGCTGACGGGCCGGCCGACACGCTTGCGGGCGCAGGCCGCACGCTTGAGCAGATGATCGCGGAGAACGGGTGATGTTCCTCAACAAGACGTCAGAATTCGACACGGGTGCGTTCAGCGTGCCGCGCGAGGGGGCGCTCGCGGGGTTTGGGGCGAGCGTCGCCATGGCGACGCGGCTGGTCTTCGCGCGGTGGTGGTTGCCACTGGCGTCGCTCGGGCAGTGGTGCGTTGTGCTGACGCTCGGCGTGTTCTACCGTGGAGACTACCGGGGTGAAACTGCACAGAGCTTCGTGCTCGCGCTCGTCTTCGCCAGCACCACGGTCTCCTGCCTCCGGACCCTCCTCGTTGGTGAGGACTGCGCGCTGCCAACAACGGCGATGACCCGATCCGTCGCGGTCGCGGTCACAGCATTCACAGCCTCGGCGGCTGCCTTTCTCCTCGTCAACGTGGCGTGGTATGGCCCCACGCGGGTGCTGCTCGGGGGTGAGCCGCCGCAGGTCCCGGTGCTCTTCGGGATCCTGGCGGCCTCCCTGCTCGGCCTCCTCCCTGACCTGGCCGGGACGCCGGGCGCACCGCAGCCGAAGCGGCTCGTCGCCGTGACGACCCTCCTCCTCGTCGCCGGCCCAACCGCGTGGGCCTGGGCGGATGGGACCAGCACCCAGATGATCCTGTGGCCGGTCGTGATCCCGATGCTGGTTTCCAACACGTTCATCGCGGTCCTCCCTGCGGCGAGCGCCCAGACAGGCCTCCCGTGGCTCCGCGCCCTCTTCCACCCGCCCATCGTCCCTGACACCGCGTTGGCGGGCCCCGCCGACCCGATCCTCGCGCTCCGCCGGGTGTTGGCGATCGGGCGAACCCGACGCGTCGGCATGAGGCTGGGGATCTCGATCCTGGCGGCGTTGGCCGGGCACCTGGTCCTCGCGCTCTTCACGGCCGGCGGGACCGAGATGCTCGGGTTTTGGCTGCTCCTTGGCATGGGGTTCGCGATGTTTCCGGTGAGCATGGTTGACCAGAGCTTCGTCGCCGCGCTCGTCGAGACGCCCGTTCCGGGCCTGGCCGTTCAGCACGCATTCCTGCGCGAGGCCGCGGTGCAGCTCGGGCTGACGCTCCTGGTCGCCGTGCCAGCCAGCGCGTCCTGGCTCGTCGTCGTCGACGGGTACTCGGCGAGCGCCGTCGAGGCCGAGGCACCAGCGCTGCTGGCCTGGGGTACGGTCGTCCTCGCCCCCGCCGCGTGGCTCGTCTGGGGAGGTGTTCGCACCCGCCTGGCCTGGCTCGCCATCGCGTTCCTCGGCTTCCAGTTCGTCGCCATCCCCGCCATCTTCTCCCCCACCCTCCGCGCCGCTCTCCCCTACGGCGTAGCCGCGTTCGGCCTGGTCGCGCTGCTCGCTGGCGAGGTGGTCGCGCGTCGGCGGTACCGGCCGTACACCGGCTGATCCGTGCGCGGCTCAGAACCATCCCGCGGTCGACGCGGTGTAAATGTCCCGTCCCAACGATTTTTCCCAGGGGGATCCCAGCGAGCAATCCCGACGCTTTGAGGGCCGTCTTCGTCGTGGAACGTCAACACTTCCGCGGCGAACAGCCCGCGAACCAATGGCCGTCGACGGGACAGGCGGCCGGCGGGGCGTTCAAGATCGATGGGGCGGGACAACGAGGTGCTCCGTGCTGGCGACCCGGACGCCGATCCGCTGCTGATCGAGTACTCGGGCGATGAGGCAGCAGGCGGATCGAACGCAAGCCCGGACGACAACGACGTGGACGCGCTCGGGCGCCTCTACGGTGTGTCCATGGCCGACCGGCCCGATCTTGTCCTCGGCGACGATCTGATCGCCCCCCGCGATCGCGACCGTTGGGAGAACAACCCGGCTTCGAAGGACAAGGAGAAGTAGGCCGAACGCCGCCTGTCGCTGGTGCTCCGGCCGCAGGACGGCGGTGTCTGGCTGTGCGATCCGGTCTACGCGCCCAGATGCAACCCGCCCGCTTCGATGTCCCGGGACCGCTGGTGCATGACGCCGGAAAAACGTTCATCGTGTACATTTTGTCGCGTCCTGAGTCGCTTCGCTCGCGGCCTGTCGCTTCGCCGTGAGATCCCACGGCGATGCGATCAGGACCCGGCACACCTCCCAACTGAACGCCATCGCGGACGGTCAACCGGGTCTACGCGGCTCCCCGATCCGGTCGAACGACAGCTTGCTCGTCGGCTGCGGCGTCTGAAGCGCGCCGGCCGTCGCTGATCGAGACCGGCACACTGTGTACCTGAACCGCGGAGCAGGCTCGGCTGGAAGCCGTGGTCGCGGGACGGACGCCCCACTCGTGTCCCCTTCTCCAGCGGCGATGACGATGCCGCACCCGAGGTTTGACCGGTAGTTGTCAAGGGCGTCGTCGTGGTGGGCATTTGCCCGCGGTGTTCCGGAAGCTGAGCCGGCCATCGCGGTCGGCGCCTGCATAGACAGCGGGAGGGTGCGGCCTTGATGGTGGTCGATATGAAGCGGCGGGCATCGCGTGGGGATGGCGATGTTCGCGGCTCTCCGCCGACCGGTCGGGCCTGGTAGCGAGCGTGCCCAACGCGCGGGTTAGGTGCTGTCGTCATTCGGCTGAGCGGGTCGTAGCAGGGCCCCCACCAGACAGCCGCCCCACGTGGGTGGGACGGCGCCGCCCCGGAGCCGTCCTCCTCCACCCGCCTGTCTCCCGCTCCCACCGCCAAAACGGCACCCGCCACCGAGGCACCATGCTCGACCTGCTCGATCCCGCCGTCGCAAGGCGCATTCGCATCAAGGTCATCGGTGTCGGAGGCGCAGGCGGCAGGGCAGTCAACAACATGATCCGCTCGGGTCTGACGGGGGTCGACTACGGCGTGGTGGACGCGGACTCGAACGCTCTTGGGCATTCGCGCGCCGCTGAATGCGTGCAACTCAAGATCGGGTCTGCTGCAGCCGCCAACCCCGACTCCGATGTCGGTCGCGCAGCCGCGTTCGAGGCTCGCGAGGCCATCGCCGGGCTCCTCGATGGTGCGGACATGGTGTTCGTCGTCGCAGGCCTGGGCGGCGATACGGGGACCGGCGCTGCGCCGGTCGTTTGCGAAGTCGCCAGGGACCTCGGGGCGCTCACCGTCGGTGTCCTCTCCCTCCCTCGCCCCTTCGAGGGCCGACGGCGGTGGCAGCGGGCTCAGGACGGCTTCGCGGCCGTGATGGCACAGGCGGACGCCATCATTCGGACTCCGCCGACCCTCGACCTCGCCGTGGGCTTTGACATGGTCGAGGACCGGCGGCCCGCAGAGCGCGCCGAAGCGGTCCAAGCCGGCAGGTTTGGAGCGGCGGACGACGCCATGCGGAAGGCGGTTGCCGCGATCACCGAACTTGTCGATGGCCGGGGTGGGAATGGTGACGAATTCGCCTTCGTCCGTGCCGAACTGACGGGCCCGGGGCCGGCGGGTATCGGCATCGGCGCGGCGTCCGGAAGCGACCGCACGATGGACGCGGCCGAGCGCGCCCTCGAGTCGCTGCGCCACGGGGCGAACATCCTGGGCGCGAAGCGCTTGCTATTGAGTTTCAGGGCCAGCTCCTCGCTTGACCAACCAGAGATCGACGATGCGATCGCCCTTCTTTGGGAGGAATGCGGGGTCGAGACGAGGCTGACCTCCCGCTTCATCGTGGACCATGCGCTCGGGGATGAGGTGCGGATGGTCGTCGTGGCGAGCGGGTTGTGCTTCGGACCGCGGATGTTCTCGACGCTGAGAAAGGCACCGGCCCGGACACCGCCCGGGCCGGGCCTGTAGGCCGCTGCGACCGTTCTGACGGGCGACTGAATCGCCGCACCCGCCCGAAGGCTTCACCGCCCGGCCCGAAGTCAGCCAACGACGCCCTGCTGAACGGCACGGCACCATCTGGGGACCTCCTGGATGGGCCGGCGCGACGTGGAGAAAGAGTTCACCGTGTACATTTTGGCGCCTCGTGAGCCCGGAGGTTGGAGGACACAACGCTTGCCATGAGGGCCGAGCGCTGATCGTCCCGGCTCTCCGTCCTCAAAAACAACCCCGATGCGCGTCGCGGACAGAATTTGGCCCACCCGCATGTAAGGCTGTTCTCGCACGAAGCGCGTCCCTTCCCCCACCTGTTCGTGCCGGAAACCAGATGACCCATCGCAAACGAAAACTCCCGACCTGCGCCACCTGCGGCGAACCACTCCGGACCTCCGGGCGGATCGTCATCGAGTACCCGAGCCGGACCCTCTTGGGCAGCCCGTCGATCGGCGCGCACATGAACTGCTGCGACGCCGACCCGACGTTCCTGTCGCTCATCCCCGGCCGAACGCGCGACCTCACGGCCCTGGCGGAGGCGGTCGAACGCATCGGCGCGCGCGGTGCGTCGCGGGTGTCGGCCGGTCCCCGGTGGTGGCAGGCACACCCGCCCTCGGCGCAGTTGCCCTTGCTCCCGGGCGGGCGGTAGGGCGTCCGCTGGCCCGTTCCGGGGCGGCCACCTCTGGTCGTCAGTCACCCGGTCCCCAGGATCCGCCGACGACATCGCCGGAGCGGCCTGCTCCGAAGCCCTCCCTTTGACAAACAGGTTCCCCGCGTCGTCCATGATGCGCCGCGCACCCCCAGCACGCTGCAGAGGAGCTCATCTCGCGAGGTCGACGGTGACCGGATGAACCTGCCGCCACCCGGTGCGCGTCGTTCCCCCGGGCGGTCCGGCACCCGATGTCAGGCGCTGAGACACGAGCCGTCGGGATAGCGCCCCGCCCATGCCCTCCATCACCCACCCCGACAACACTGCTCCGCTCGCCACCCGCACCTTCCAGCTCGGGATCAAAACCATCGAGGTCATGCGCACCGCTGAGGGCCTCTGGCGCGTCAACCGGTACATCTGGCCGTCCTCCATCCTCGCCGCTGGCGAGCCCACGTTCCACACCGAAGCGGAAGCGATGGCCGCGGTGGAGAAGGCATCGGGACGCTCCCTCCGACCGGTCGGCGCGCCCGTTGCGCCCGCTCCGGCACTCCCGGCAACTCCGGTTCGGCTCAAGCGCCCGGTACGAGCGCCTGAATACCCGTTCGCGGCGATGGATCTGGATCCGGAACCTCGCCCCGTTCGACCTGCCCTCCGGCCGGCTGATGAGCGCCCTCGCGAACCCGTGAGGCGGCTGGCCCCCGCGAGCACGCCGACCCCCGCTGTCGAGCCGGAGATCACGGGCACCCGCCGTGAGCGGATGGACGCGCACCGCCACCTCTTGGGCACTGCCTCCGACAGCAACATCGCCAACCGGGCTCATGTGACGGAGAACTATGTGCGGGAGTACAGGTTGAGCGTGGAGAAATCGACGGTGACCAAGACGCCGAAGACAACGAAAGCGACACCCACGGCGAAGGACTTGCCGGTGGTCGGGGTGCCCGTCCCGACGCAAGAACCGGCACCACGCTCGTCGAAGTTGGACGCCTTCCGTCACGTCCTTGGGACCCTCCCCGACGCGGAAGTCGCCCTATTGGCCGGTGTCAATCGTAAGACCGTCGTGATCTACAGACAGGCACATGACATCGCAGCATGCCCCCGCGGGCGGGGAGCCAAGGCCCCCGAGGCTCCGGCAGAACGATCCGCGGTCGAAGCGCCCGCCCCCGTCCGCGCGTCCCAACCACGGACCTCGAAGCTGGACACGCTCCACGACGTGCTCGGCGTCTTGTCCGATGGCGAGGTCGCGGCCTTGTCCGGTCTCAGTCGAAAGACCGTGATGCTGTACCGGCAGGCCGACGACATCCCGGCTCGCCCGCGTGGGCGGCCCGCTGCGCTCTCGCCTGCTCCTGTTGACGAGCATGTCACCCAGGCTCCGACTCCGTTGACGGCCCGCGCCGAAGCTGGGGCCCAAGTCGCGGGCGCGTCGCGTGAGGAGGCGGTGCTTTCCCAGCAGGAAAGCGACATCCCCTCCATCTCGGCGACCCGTTCTGACGCGGGGTTGGCCCCCTCTGTCGAGCCCGTTGAGGTCGCGGCTCCCGTGGCGGGTCCGAATGCCCGAGCGCGCGGGGCGTCGAAGTTGGACTCGTACCGGGGGATCCTTGGGGTCGAGCGCGACAGCGTCGTCGCCACGCTGGCTGGCGTCACCGACGAGGCCGTACGTCAATATCGGGTGCGGTTCGGGATCGAAGCAACTTGGAAGAAGCACACGAAGGCGGTGCACGTGCCTCTGCCGATCAAGCCCGCCGACGACGAACCCGCAGGTGCTGCAACGCTCCCGCCTGACGCAGGCTCCGTGTCGGCGGCTCCGGCTGTCGTAGCCGCTGACCGTGCTGGTGCGGATGTCGAGCAGACCCTCACGGCGGCTACGGGCCCGCCGAGGGTCCACGAGGAGCCGGCCAGACCGCGGAAGGCGTCCCGGCTCGACGCCTACCTCGACATCGTTGGCGTGCTCTCTGACGCCGAGGTTGCCGCAAAGGCCGGGTACACCGCCAACGGCGTCGCAAAGTACCGGGTGGCCCGTGGGATTGAGGCCGCGCCCCCGCGACCCAGGGGACGCCGGAAGACCGAGGAGCCCGCGATCACGGCAGCCCCGGAGGTCAAGACTGTCGCAGCCCAGGAGCCGGTGAGGGCGAGCGCGACCGTCGAGCCTGCCGCGCCTGTTGAGCCTGCCGAGGTCGCCGCGTCCGCACCCGTGGCCGGGGCGGTCGACCTGGACGCCACGAGCGTGCCCGAGGTCCTGTCGGCTCGCGAGTCCACCCATGTTGCTCCCGTCGAACCTGATGCGGGGACAGCACCCGTGGCGCCCGAGGATGGACCCGACCTGCGGGGGTACTACGTGACAGCCGCGAAAGGCGACCAGGAGAAGCGGTGGCTGATCGTTGGGCGCGGAATGGCGGACGCGATGCTCCGTGCGACGCGAGCGTTGCAGCCGGGATGGCGGCTGGTGAAGGCGAAGGAGATCGGCGTGGACGTTCTGGCGTAGTGCCCCGGCTCATCGGGGCGAGTCCGCCGCGCGGGCTACCGCTCGCGGCGCTGCTCGCGGACATCCTGGGCTAGTATCGAAAGGAGACGACCCCGTAGGACGCGCCGCTGCCGGACGGCGTGAGGAGTACGCGGTCGCCGCGCTTCACCTCCCCGGCTGCAACGCTCTTCGATAGCGCGAGGGGAACCCCGCACGAAACCGTGTTTCCGTGCTCGGCGAACGAATATCGAACCTTCTGATCGACGCCGAGCTTGCGAAAAAGCTTTCGGTAGGGCGGGATCGACACCGAGTGGGGGACGATGATGACGGATTCGTCGACGAACGGCCGGATCTCGGGTTTTCTCAACGCCTCGGTGAAGTACTGCCCGATCGATTGACCGATCTCGCTGGCGAAGGCATAGAAGCGTTCGGCCCCGCCGATTTCGTCCTCAAGAAGGTTGCGCGAGAAGTCGAAGTCCCGGTGGTTCGCCAGTGTGTAGCCGCAGTACTTGTGAAAGTCCGAATCAAAGTAGAATTCGAAAAACCATGGCGCCGCCCCCGGTTCGGCGCTGAACAGGGTCGTCGTCCCCGCCTCGCCCACGGTGGACGTCCAGACGCCCCATCGCAGTTCGTCGAGTGACCGCATCCTGTAGGCGTTTTCTCCCCCCTCCCGCTCCGCTGCCAGGCCGAGAGAGGGCGCTCGGCTGAACTCCGCGCTGA
Organism: uncultured Pseudomonadota bacterium; assembly: GCA_903844155.1. Lineage (GTDB taxonomy): Bacteria > Myxococcota_A > UBA796 > UBA796 > SXON01 > CAIUMM01. The sequence continues at coordinate 39,323 of CAIMSU010000039.1, forward strand.
GCACCAGGACGTGCCGGCAACCTCCGTGCGCGAGATGAGGCGCAATCAGGCGCGCAGCCCGGCTCCAACCCGCACACGCGTCGAGGATGTCGAAACACTCCGCGTGACGAATGCCCAGATAGGACGCCAACGCGCAAGCCGTCGCGGGCTCGCGGTACCCTCGCCCGACGCCCACGTAGATGACCTTGTCAATCTCGCCAAGCGGCACGCCAGAGGCCCGGATCAACTCCCGCGTCATGTCCAGATAGTTGGCGAGCCACGGCTCTCCGGACGCCCGAACGGTCGCCTGACGAAATTCCGTCTTGTCCAGATAGACGCCCACTTCCTGAAGGAGCCGATCGAGCGCGGGCCCGTCATGGTAGGGTTTGGAGTAGTGGCGGAACAGGTCGAGCGTCTCCTCGAGGCTGACGACGCGCTCCGGAACGTAGTGACCCATCGACGCGATGCGCATGAAATCCGCTCCGAATTGCCGATTCCGCCTATCCCGCATCCGACGACGAACAAGGTTCCGCGCGGCGATCCGAGGGCGTTGGGGTCCGTTATGGGTTGGCGCTGGTGCGTGGCTCACCGGCAGCCTGACGGCGGACGTCCGCGAGCGGGCCAACCTCAGCCATTTCCACTACGAGCCGCGGGGGTCGCGCCGGCACCGCTGCTTCTCCCTTCTCCGTCGATCAGCAACGGGTCCCACCGCTCCGGCCCTCCTTCACCGAGGGGGAAGCGAGGGCCTCGGCGCGCGACACGGGGCGATCAATCTGGCCGATGACGGCCCGACGCGACGCTCACCGCGGGAGAGACCCGTCGACCGGGACGATCTGCAAGCCGGTCACGAAGAGGTTCCGATCGGCACCGTCCGGGGAGACGAGGTCGTCCGTGTAGGTGACGAGGACGTGATCGCCGGCCTCGACCGGCCCGAGGTCGGTCCAGGCGGGCTGGCCGGTCACCGGGGGTCGGAGCGTTCGAATGCCTGACGTGGCGGCTGGCCCGGGCTCGATGGCGACGGTGGGTTGGGGCATCTGGCCGCCCGCAGGGCTGCCGCAGAGCTGCAGACGCAGGGTCCCCGCCGAGGTGGCGGTGAAGCGCGCGCTCCCGTTCGAGTAGAGCGCGGTGCGCGTGGCCTCACGGTCCACGGCGGCCCCGATGACCTCGGGCTGCGGGCCGTCCAACGTGCCTGGGCAGGCGGGGGGCGCGGCGAGCACACCGTCGGGCGCGTCCACGGGCGGCCCGCCGTCCAGCCTGCCCCAGCGCACGGTTCCGCCGGGCTGGTCAACCCCGACTCGCCAGGAACGAACATCCCCGAGATCACCGGACGCGGCGGCGGCGCGAACGCGGCGTTGGACCGGCCGGCAGTCGTTCAGATCGCCGACCTGCACGACAAACGCGATGTGGTCAGCCGCGAGCGCCCTCACTATCGGGGTGTCCGCGGGGAGCGACCAGGCGCTGTCACAGAGCACGTCATCGGCGTTGCCGGCGTAGACCATGACGATCTCGCAAGCATCCGGTCGGGCGTCCGGGTGGCTCGCGTCGCCCTCGGCGACGACGAGGACCCGCGCATCCGGCGAGAGCAGGGGCCCCAACGCCACGCCGACAGCCGCCGCTGCGGGCACCAGCCCGGGAGGCTGATCCTCGACCCGGCCGACCCAGCCCGACAGGCTGACGCACACGACGAGCAGCGCCAGCGCCGACCGCTATCCGCCGGGCGACGCAAACCGGGCAGCCAACGCCACCATGATCGCCAACGGCAGGATGAGCTGCCGCGGGTTGTCGCTCGGCGAGAACGGGTTGAGGAGCCCGAGCCAGACCACATCGATCCCGAGTCCGGCGACCAGCCACCGGGCGTCCCGGTTCCCCGCCGCGATCACCGCCGGAACCGCGATCGGCCACGCTCGCCACCGCCACGCGAGACGGCCAAGCATTTCGACGCGATCAACCACTCGGAGCGGCGAGAACCCGTTGTCCAGGGGCTTTACCTCGTCGAGTGTGCCGCTTCGGGCGACCGCCAGCCACACGACGGGAACGAGCGCACAGCCCATCGCGGCCCTCCATCGGCCCTTGCATGCAAGCCAGACCCCGGCAGCAGCCGTAAAAAGCCACCCTTCATACCGGACAAGGCAACAAGCCCCGAGCGCCGTGACGACGATGGCCTCCTGCCTCGCCCCCCGTGGGTCCCCGACAACCATGCCCGCGAGCCCGCTGAGCGCCCGAACGGCGAGCACCGCGAGTAGGAGGAAGAGCGGCTCCTGGTAAAGGGCCGTCGAGGGGAGGACGAACGTGGGCAACAGCGAGAGCGCGAGGGCCACGACCACTCCGGAGTGGCCGCCCCAAGCCCGGACTGCGGCCCAGCCCGCCACGACCGCTGCGAGCGTGCTCTGGACCGCCGTGAGGACCCGGAACGCCTCGGGCTCCCGGGTGGTGGTCGACAAGAGCGCGAGCGTGGCCTGGTACCCGGGGAGCCAGCCGGCCTTCACCAGCTCCGTCGGCATCACCAACCTGCCGTAGCTGTCGCCGAGCGGCATGAAGGGGTTGTGGTGGATGAGCCAAAGCCGCCAGACGAAGCCGACCGCGACCATAGCCGCCATGCCGCCGATGGGGGCCGGAGAGAATCGCGCGCGCCGATCCACATCGCTCCCGGGGGCGTCGGGCGTGTATCGCGTGGCCTTCAGATTGCGCCCACACACGCCGCCACCGGAGGTCCAGTCGCCGTCGGCTTCCCCAGCCGCGTGTGCCGCTGCGGATTGGCACATCGCAACGTGCGGAGATGTCGGCCTGGACGATCCCCCCGTCGCCCATATGGTGGATCTTGTTGCGGGTCATGAGGTCGAATGCGTTCGCAGCCTCGGGGTGATGCCAGCCTGCTACCCGACACCGCGAAAGGTCCCCGACGGGCCAGAACCCGCCATCTTTTCCGGATCTCAAGCCGCCATCTTTTCCGGATCCCACACCAAATCGAGACCGGGCAAGCTGATCCGCCTGGACGGCTCGTCCGGGTCGTCCGGCTGGGGCGTGCCCGGCGGCGCCTCAACTGCGGACGGGATACCTTGGCGGCCGCCGAACTGCCTTACCGCTCATGACGCTTTCCCTCAACCTCCTCTACCCGGCCGCCGAGCCTGGTAGTACCCAGATCAGGTGTCGGGCACTTGATGGTGTGGTCCTACTGCTGGAGACGAACAGCTTCGCGAACGTCTGTATCGAGGCGGGGGTACTCTGGGACATCGCGAACTCCCTACTGCCCCATGTGCTGACGTTGCTAGGCCACCCCGGTTGGGTAAGGCCCCGGTCGCTGCTGCACCGGTGGATTGTTCAGGATGCCATCTACTCTGCCAGGGCCGTGCCGCAGAGCGATGCGGCGGATCATGCTCTCCTCCTTGCGGAGCGTTGGGTTCTTGACCCGTCGGAGGCAACAAGATAGGCGACGAGCGATGCCCGCGATCGCCTCATCAGGGGCACTCCCTACATGGCCGCAGCAGGAGTCTGGGCAGGCGCTGACTCGCTATTCGCGGCGGGCGACGCGGCAGGTGCCGTGGGGCTGCCGGATCAGGCCGACTCCGCGAGAGCGTACGCATCGTCTGCGGCAGCCGCCATCGTGGATGCGGCTGATCGGCTGGCCGCGCGTAGTCGGGCCGAAAAACGATTTTGCGTGCTGTCAGCAATGCAGGCCGTGCTGCCCGATCTCTCATGAGCCGACGCAGCTTCGAACAACCACCCGCACCGACCGGTTTCCCTGCGCCATGAGCAGACGCGATCCTGTTCGCACGAGGCGTGCGTTTTTCGGTTTCTCTGCGCCCCCGGTCAACGTAATGAACATGAGGAAAACGACCATGCCGACCTCGCCCCGAACACAGACCCTGACGGCCGCCTTTGTGGATCGCGGCCGTTCGCTCGCGGAGTTGCAGGCCGCGCTCGCCGCCGAGCCCGACGCGCTGCTGTTCTTCTATGTCGTGAGGACAGCACGTGTTCATCACGGACACATCAGCCAGCACGGGTCGGGGCCGAACGTCGAGGGAGGCGTCGGAACCCTGAGCACCTGCAAACACCACATCCGAACCTGGCGGGGCGTTGCACGGGGAGCCTGGATCGCCGGCGTCACCTCGGGCGCGGCCGACGCCGACGTGCGACAGGCTCTGTTCTACTTGGCCCGCATCGAACGGACCTTTTCAAACCACCGAGACCTGTGGGCAGCGCTGCCCGATGCTGCCCGGCGCGCGAAATCGATGTCCGAGAACTACGTCGGCGACGTGTTCGAGCCGCTACCCGCCGCGCTGGTCGACCCCTACGCGGCCGCTTCGTACAGGCCCGTGACGTACCACTCACACGTCAAAGAGGCAGGCGACGTCAGCGCTCTGGACCGTGACCGCTGCGACGTGCAGGGGCCACGCCCGAAGCTCCTGGCGTTCGATGCCGCCGCAACCTTCGTCTGGGATCGGCCGCTCATCAGCCGGGCGGGCGGCGGAGGCCGCGGGGCCAGACGCTCCACCCTCGCAGCGTTTCTTGAGTCACTTCAGGAGGTTTCCCCATGAACAAGCTCATCTTCAGCCGCAAGGGCTTCGACAGCAAGTATGGTGGCATCCCAAGCACGTGGGCCGAGGACGGTGAGCTGGTGAGCTTCCCTATTCCGTCCAAAGGGGCAGCGGAAGCCGGCATCGCCCCCGATGACACGCGATACGACGGGATCACGGGCGGAGGCAGCACCCTCGATGAGCGCAGGCGCTCCCTGGCCCCGGAACGGAACTTCGACGACCACTGCCACCACGACCCCGACCTTGTCGAGGACGCCCGCCCGCGGGATCCCGCCGTGCCTTGGCGGGCGACCCTCGGGCAGGCTGACGCCGCGGAGTCCCACCTCGCTTCGCGGGTTGCTGTCGGCGACGTGTTCCTGTTCTTCGGCTGGTTCCGGCGCTCACAGCGTGGCGACGATGGCAGGTTGGCATACGTCCGTGATGAGCCGAGCAAGCACGTCATGTTCGGCTACTTGGAGATCGGCGAGATCATCCCGCTGGGTGGAGGGACCGCGTGCCCACCGTGGCTTGAAGGCCACGCGCACGCTCGCCCTCACCGGAGGGATCTGGCCCGCAACACCGTCTACGTCGCCGCTGACCGGCTCGCGATGGACCCCACCAGGCCAGGTGCCGGCGTCTTCAAGCACGCGCCGGAGTTGGAGCTGACTGCGACGGGGCTGTCGCGATCGCGCTGGGCGCTACCCGACCTGTTCCGCGATCGGCCGTTCTCGTACCACCCGAATCCATGGCGTGAGGGCCATTTCCAGTCGGCCGCGATCGGCCAGGAGTTCGTCGTCGATGCCGACGAGGCGGTGCGGCGGTGGACGAAGGAGCGGATCGTCGCAGGCACGGCGCGCGCTTGAGGGCGCGACGGCATCGCAGTCGGCCCGGTGCGGACGCGGCAATTTCATCGCCCCCACGCCGCTACATGCAGTCTCGGAGCGCCTCCCACGCATCGAGTGCCGAGGCGAAGCGGTACGACTCGGTGCGCCGGAGCATCGTAGCGATCGGGCCGCCGAGTCGCGACTTCAGGTTTTCGGCGCGCTCTCGGGCCACGCCGCTCAGGATTGCCTCAGCCGCGTCCCCGTCGGTGTCCCGAAGGGCCGGACGCCCCGTGAGCACATGGTAGAGAATCAGGCCCACCTGATAGACGTCCGACTGCGCGGTGGTGTAGCCCCGGGCGTGGAGTTCCGGTGCAACGTCGTATTCGCGACCGATGGCCGTGTACGCGCGGCCAGAATCCTCGCCAACCGTCTTGCTGATCCCGAAGTCGGCGAGCTTGATCGTGAACGTCTGGTCAGTCACGAGAAACAGGACGTTGTCGATGTGAACATCGCGGTGCACGACGTTGTTCGCATGCACGAAGTGCAGCGCTGAAAGGAGCTGGCGTGCGAGGGTCCCGACGACGAACTGCTCCCTTTCGGCGACGGTCCAGCGCTTCGCTATGGGGATCAGTTCAGACACTGCGCCCGATGCTCGTTCGAGGATCAAGTAATGGCGTCCCCCAAACACGAACGCGTCGAAGATGTGGGTGATGTATGGGTGTCGCAGGGTCATCAGGTGATCGACCTCGGCTTGCCATTCCGCCTTGACCGCTGCGCGGCCCGTGCCGCGGGGCTTCAGAACTTTCGCCACGAGCTTCTCGTCGAAGCGGTCCGTGCACTCAAACGTCTGCCCAAAGCCGCCCTCGCCCAGCTCTTCTCCGAGCAGGTACGTCATCCCGGTGTCCCCGTTGGACACCTCAAGCCCCGAGGTGGGTCCTACGCTTCGCCCGGCCATGTGCGCTCCTGAAACCTGTCTGGGACATTATCTCCGACACCGCCCACGGCGGTCACCGCTGCCACACGCCGTATCCCTGCGCGCGGAGCCGGACGGCAAGCTCGGTCTCGGCCGTTCTCGCATCCGCGTCGTCGCCGCGAACCTCGACGTCCCAGAGGAGACGCACCCCGTACTCTCGCACCCAGGTGCTCCCCGTGCCCGCCTTTACGGCACCGGTCCGCGTGAGCGAGCACGAACACGTGGTGCTGCCTCGGTGGATGTCGAAGCGGCATGACCCGCGATGCGCGCTGGATCCGACGTAGACAGCCGCCACCACCTCGCCCTTCTTGACGCGAGCGGTGGCGCGCGGGTTCTCATCGCGGAACCTGGTGGACGCCCAGACCGCGGGGCGGAGTTCGATGACGTAGGTGTACCGGAGCGAACGTCGCTCTGGCGAGACTGCGGGGACTGGGCCTCGGATTGGTCCGGTACGGGCACGAGGAGACTTTGACGCCGAAGCCATCGAGAACTCTGGTTGCTTTGAGATCTATCCGAATCGGCCCGTTCCGGGGCGTCGACCGGCGTCTTCGGATGCGAGGTTCAGGCCACCCGCCCTCATGCGTAGAGACATCGCAGCGACGCCGCAGAGACCCCTCGGCGGCACCTCACGGAGCCCGCGATGCCCACCCTCAAGCCCGACGACATCCTGATGTACGAGTCCCCCGACTGGGTGCGGCTCGTCGTTCGGTTCCCGCCTCCGCTTCACGCGCTGCTGGCCGCCGAGGCCGATCGGACGCTGACCCCGATGGCAGTCCTCGTCCGCGAGGCCGTCACGACCGAGCTGCGACGCCGTGCCGCCGCCCACGTCGCCTCGGAGGGCAAGTAGATGGCCCGCCCCCTGCCAGCGTTCGAGGGTTTCGTCGGCCAAAGGGACCTGATGCGCTCCGTCGAGCGCATCCTCGTCGGCTCGGCCAAACGGGACCAGCCCCTCCCCCACCTCCTACTCGTGGGACCGGCCGGGTACGGCAAGTCCTCGATGGCGGCAGCAATCGCGAAGGCGAGCGGCTCGCGCCTCCTGGAAGTGCCGTCCACGGCCCTCTCCACGCACGGCATCGCGGAGGTGCTCATCCAGGTCACGAGGAAGGACATCGTGTTCCTCGACGAGGCCCACACCCTGAAGGAGAAGGTGTTCATGGTCCTCAACCGGGCGCTGGACACCGGCCGCGTCCCCGACCCCGACTGCAAGAACGGCACGGAAATGAGGGAGGTCCCGCCGTTCACGCTCGTGATCGCCACGAACCGGCCTGGCGAGTTGAACAAGCCGTTCCGCTCCCGCTTCGTGGAGTTCCAACTCCAAGACTACGAGCCCCGCGAGATCACCGAGATCGCCCGCAGGGTCGCAGAGGCGATCGGCATCACGATGACCGCGCAGGCGGCCCGGAAGCTCGCCGAGCACACGGACAGCCCCCGCGTCGTCGGCAAATGGGTTCGGCTGATCGCGACGTGCTTTCCCGGCGCAGCCGAGGTCAACCAGCCCATCGTCGAGGTCTTCCTTCGCGAGGTCGTGGGCCTGGATGAGCACGGGCTCTCGGCCCGTCACCGCCGCTACCTCTCCGCGCTCGCCCGCCACGGCGGGCGTCCGAAGGCGCAGCGCAGCCTCGTGGTCGACGTGGGCTGCGACTACACGACCCTCGCCTCGGAGATCGAACCCGACCTCGTCCGTCGAGGCCTCGTCGAGGTCACCGACAAGGGCCGCATGCTCACCCTGGAAGGCGCGATCGTCGTCTCGACCATGAACCCAGACAAACAAGAAGGAGGTGCCCGATGATGAGCGTCAACGCAGGCCCAGACCTGATCCGAAAGGTCGCCGTCGCCCACCGGGCCGACGTCCCGGTCATGCTCCACGGCAAGCATGGCGTCGGCAAGAGCGAGATCCTCGCCGCTGCCGCGAAGGCGATGGGCGTGGAGATCCTCGTGCGGGACCTCTCCCTGATGGAGCCGAGCGACCTCATCGGGATGCCCGAGCTCAAGGACGGCCGTACGCACTTCCGGCCTCCGGCGGCACTGCCGACGAGCGGTCGCGGACTCCTCGTGATCGAGGAATTGAACCGCGCGCCGAGGCACATGATGGCTCCGGCCCTCCAGCTCCTGACCGCCCGGAAGCTGAACGACTACGTCCTCCCGCCTGGGTGGCTCCCGGTCGCGTGCGTCAACGACGCGGCGGACGGCTACCACGTCGATGACCTCGACCCCGCGCTGATGTCCCGCTTCGCCCACGTCCGGGTTGAGCCGGACGTGACCGCGTGGGCGGCGTGGGCGCGCACGGCCAACCTGCATCCCGCAGTGGTGGATCTCGTCAGCGCGACCCCCAACGTGTTCGCTACCGCCACGTCGAACCCGCGATCGTGGACGCAAGCCGCCCGGATCGTGTCCGCGTGGGAGCAGGCCGGAGACGGGGTCGAGGGGGATCTCGTGATCATGCTCGCTGGCGTGCTGGACGAAGCCTTCGCTCACGCCCTCGTCCGCACGTACCGGAGCCGCCCCCGCATCCCCACGGCGAGGGACATCACCGACGACTACCGGACCTGGCGGCCCGAGGTGCGGGGCTGGGTCAAGAACGCCCGGTTGGACGTGCTGGCCTCGACGTGGAGCACGTTGCGGGACCGGCTCACAGAGGACGAATTCGGGGCCGACGTGATCGCCGACCCGAGCCGGGCAGCGAACGTCGCCGCCTTCGCGGGAGACCTGCCTGGGGACTTGCGGAAGGACGCCGTGGCGTGGCTCAAGGGCCACGGCATGGCCCTCCCCGAGGCCCGTGCCGCCGTGGGAGCGCGGTCGTGAGTCCGGACGCCGTCCTCTCGTCGGATACCGACGAGGCCGCGGACCGGGCGACCGTCTCGGTCAGGAACGCGATCGGCAGGCTCGCCGCGGCCTACCCGTTCCACGCGGGACTCCTGTCCAGGTTCATCCTCGTCGCGAACCGGCACGTGCCGACCGCGGGGGTGACCGCCCGGATGGAGGGGGTCTACCTGATCGTGAACCCGGAGTTTTGGAGCGCGCTGGCGGAGGACGAGCAAGTGGGGGTCCTGCACCACGAGACGAACCACGTCCTTTTCGGGCACGTCTTCGAGGCCCGCTCGAAGTTCCCGGACCAAAGGGCGCGGATCATCGCCGAGGAGGTCACGGTCAACGAGTGGGTGCCGGAGCCCCTCCCCGGCAAGCCCATCGTGCTCGCGAGCTTCAAGAGGCTCCCGAAGGGCGAGGACACCGATGCCCGGTACACCCGCCTCGCCCGTCGCCGCCGCCCGCCGAAGAACGCGAAGCGACGCCCGCCGGCATTGGTCACGACCGACGACCATGGGGTCTGGGCCGATGCCGTCGCCGCCGGGGAGAGCGCGAGGCTCGCCGCCCGAATCGTCGTGCACGGGGCGGCACGGGAACTCGGCCCTGGCCAGTGGGAGAAGCTCCCCGAGTCCGTCCGTCGCGTGGTGACGAGCGGCTTCGGGGACAAGCCGGGCACGCTGATCGAAGACCTCCTCGGCACGGGCAAGAGCACCATCGACTGGCGGGGAGCGTTGCGGCGGATCGTCACGGCGGACACGAAGCTCGCCGCCAACTACGCCCGACCCCCCCGCCGCTCACCCGAGCTCGCCGGGCTGGTCCCGGGCACGGCCCGTGCCTCGGGTCGTACCCGCGTGATGGCCGTGGTGGACACGAGCGGCTCCGTCAACGCGCAGATGCTCGCCGACATCGCGGCCGAGCTGGACGCGATGAGCGCCAACTGTACGATCACGGTCGTCGAGTGCGACGCGAAGGTCCACGCCGTCTATCCCTTCCCTCAGGGGGGTCAGGTGAAGCATATGAAGGGGCGGGGCGGCACCGATCTTCGCCCGCCCTTTGATTCCGCCTTCTTGCGAGAGCACCGACCCGACGCCATCGTCTACTTCACGGACGGGGACGGGCCAGCGCCGCGGATGGGGCCGAGCATTCCGGTCTACTGGTGCCTGACGCCGGGCGGCTTGCGCCCCGTCATTTGGGGTCGCGTGCTCAAGATGCTGGGTTGATCGGACCGGATTCTGTGCATGTGGAGCAAGATTCCGTACGCAAGCGCAGGACTTCACGGACCGCGCCTGCGAGTCATCGACCTTCCCGGCCGGAAAACTGTCCCGCGGGCGCTGTGCCGTGCGCCGCGATGTACGCACCGAGGAGGTCCACCTCAAGCTCAAGCAGCCAATGCTGCGGCGAGTCCTTCGGGAGGGTCGACCATCGAACGCTCGTTTCCGCTGGCCAGTTTGAGCGGCCATGGGCCTGAAGCCTCTGCCCGAGAGACATGCTCTGCCCGATGTAGATCACCCGGTCGTCATGGACCAGCACATACACACCGGGCGCGTCAGGGGCAGTCGAAGGTGGGGGACGCAACTCGGTGGTCGGCGACCACGCACGCCCCATCCAGCCGCCCTGCCCGGCGATGCCGAGCCGGGGAGCCGGAGGCGCGCTGTCGTACGCCTCCGGCTCCCGCCGCCGTTCACCGCGTCGACCGAGCCCCCGCTCCCGGTTCGACGGGCGCGTCCAATGCAGGTGGTGCCGACCATGGTTCAACAGCGTCGAGGTCCCGTGCGTCAGCCGGTGGTCCGCGAGTTCGAGTGCCTCCGCGGTATGAAGGTCGCGTTCGCTCGCGTCGGGCATCGGTGCCCAGGAGGCCTCGTAGATAGACGAGTCCTCAACGCGGAACGCCCACAAACCCGGTGCGGCCGTGTGCGGATCGTTGTACGGCATCTCCTGGGCAAACGTGCCACGCCTCAAGCCGAGCAGGCGCTCGCGTAGCCCTCGCCGGGTCTGTCCGAGGTACGCGAGAGTCGAGGCGTCCGCCACGCGGATGCGATAAAGTCCGGCTTCATGTGGCGGATCACCGAACGCTGTGGGGGAGAACTCCACCCACGGGGACCACGACCACCTCACGGTCGTCTCGAGGAAGGATGCGAGCCGGGCTTTCCGGGCACCGCGTCCAGGGCCTCGCCGATGATCGCGACGCCCTGACGGTTATCCCGCAATGGCGGGTTTCCACGATGCAGCTACGCGAATCGCCTGCCGCCGTGCCGTGAGTTCGGTGAGGACATCGACACCGAGCTCGTCGTTGCGCTCCGCGTCCACGCCCACCACCGCGCCGTACGCCCGAATCGTCGCAATTTCCATCTCCGTCACCTCCCCATCCACCGCAGCCATCGACCAAAGCCGTCTGCAGAGCCCCCCGCCGTGGCCGGGTGGAAGCTCACTCGCGAGACGGCGTCGGCCCTGCTCCAAGGCGACGGCATAGAGCGGGCTCGTGCTCCCCGAGGGGTCGAGAAAGCCGGATGCCTTCATCAAGGCTGGGGAAATCGTTCGATAGAGGAACTCCTCGGTTCTGGGGTCCACGTCGCCCTCCGCCGCCATCACCGACATCATGGCATCGAAAAGAAACGCGGTGACACACAGTCCGAGTTCAAGATCGTCGCTCAACGCATACCTCTTGGCGGAGCCTACCTCGTAGCACGCCCGACGTTTGGACCTTCCCCCGCCACCTGCGGACAGTCTACGACCGGCGCACAGGGCGGGCCGCGGGCATCTTGTCTTGGCGCACGGGGCCGCGCCGGGCAGCCATCCCGCCATCCCCCGCCCCCCGCGCGGTCACCCCTGGCTCGCGGCAAGGTCCAGATACCTAAGCCGGAACGCCACAAGCCACTGGACGTTCTCCGGCCCAGCCACGGCCCGTCCGCGGGTCCACACCGCAGTCGAGCGTCAGGTTGCGGAAGCGGTGGTGGCCCACCGCCGGGTCGGAAGGGCCGGGGCGGTGAGTGAGCAGCGGCGGCCGTTCGCAATCACCTCTGTCGGCGGCGGCGGCATCCCGGGAAGGGATCATGTCGCGGAATTTATGGTGGTCAGCGACTGTGGTGCGTGCGAGCCCGTGACGGACCGCAGCTACCGATCCCACATCGCTCCACCGATCGCACGGCCGAGGGTCTCCGCCCGGCACGCGCCCTGAACCCGTCGCCGCACGTCGTCAAGGTTCGAGAGCACGATGACCGCACGACCAGTGCCCCATCGCCCCATCCACGTCGATGTCCCTGCCCATTCGCCGGGGTGATGAACCAGGTCTCGTTTCTTGTCCACGTAGAAGCCGAATCCGTAGGCCCCCTCCGTCCCGCGCGAGTGCTCCGTGGTCATCGTCGTCCACGACTCGGGCATCAGAAGCGTCCCCGCACGGAGTGCCGCGTCCCACTTCACGAGGTCGTCGATGGAGGAAAAGACGTTGCCGTCACCGGTCTGGAAGTCTTCGCCCTCGTCGTCCTTGCCTCCGGACACCAGCTTGGGGGCTGCCTTGCCCGAATATCCACAGGCGCGTCTTGGAATCTTCGTCCCCTTCCGATCCAGCACCACCGTACCGGTCATGTGGAGGGGCGAAAAGATCCTCTCCGTCAAGAGCGCGGAAAAGCTCTTGCTGCCCGTCACCTTCTTGGCGATCTCAGCGAGCAGCACGTAGTTCGTGTTGCAGTAGTCGTGCTCCTTTCCGGATGGCCCCCAGTCTCTTTCGGCGGCCCATTTCGCGACCGCGTCGTTGGTGCCGCCGGAGTCGTCGTCATCGGTGTAGTTGGGCAGTCCGGAGGTCATTCGGAGCAGGTCAGCCACGGAAATCGGCTCGTGATGCGGCCACAGCCGCTTCTCAAGGTAGGTGTGTATAGACGCCGTGAGCGAGACCTCCCCGTCTTCAACGAGCAACATGATGATCGCGGCCGTGAACTGCTTGGACATCGACGCCAGATCGAACACCGTGCTTGCATCGATCTTTCGGTTGGCATCAAGGTCAGCGAAGCCGTAGCCTTCCCTCATGACTTCTCCGCCCTCGATCACCGCAATCGCTGCCCCGGGCCCGCCCCTGCCGATCTCCTTCTTGACTGCGGTGTCGATGACGTGACGACGAGAGTCTGCTGGAGAAGGGGGCATGGGGAGCACTCCATGCGCTCCGTATCCGGTGTCATCGCCTCATCCTTCTAATTCGGCGTCGTTCGCCCTATTCGGCGACCCGCCCGTAGTAGAGATCCCGGCCGTGATCCCGCACCTGCTCCCAGCGGCCGTCCGTCTTGGGCAGGATCCCTTCGAGACGAAGTAGGCGGCTGACCCTCCATTGGCCGACGACGCCGGTGCGCGAGCCCGTCCTTTCGTAGCGGGCGCGGCCCCCGGCGACCTCCGTGGCCCAGACCTGCTTGATCTCGGAGTGGAGGTGGGCGGCGATGCCGTGGAGGGGGTCGACATGTGGCTTTGTGCTCATTCGGACAGCCTATCCGAATCGCGGTGGCCGCCAACAACGGAGTTGTCGGGGGTGCCGACCACGTGGCGCCGGCGTCCACGCAGGCCCAGACCGGCTCGGCGGGATGACCAATCCGGGGACAGCTTTGGGATAGGGCGAGGCGAGCGCACCGGGAGCAAGGCTTGAACGCGAACATCCTCTATACCGACGGCTTTTCCAACCCCGTCTCGCACAGGCTCTACAAAGCCGGATGGCCCAGCGAGCCGACGATCCGAGAGATGTACGAGGCTGGCAAGCAGTGCGGCGGTTGCTCGTTCTTCGCCAAGTTCAACGCGGACTGGGGACTGTGCTGCCATCCTCGCTCCCGGCACCTCACCGAGACTGTGTTCGAGCACTTCTGCTGTGCTACCTTCGTGAACGAGGGCTGGGGACCGCATTCGTTCACGGAGAAGCGCGAGTTCCAGTGTCGCTGCGGAGGCGTGGCACCGGTCGAGCCCGCCGTTCGGAAGCCAGGGCGCTCGAAGGGAATGTAGGCCGCTCAACAGCGGGGCCGCTGCGGCATGCTGATAGCCAGCGGGATACGGGCGGCTCATGCACCCGTGTCCTGATGTCAGATCCGTTCCGTTCATCAGTCAAAAACACGAGGGTGCGCCCAGGGGCAGCCCTGACCACGGGTGCGGCGTGGCTTGCTTGTCCATGTTGCTGGCCGAGCACCAGGGCCGGTGGCCTCGGCGGGTTCCATCCTACGGAAAGCTCTGGAAGGACCTGAAGGCCAACGTCGCGCCCGCCAAGAAAGGGCAACCCAAGGACGGTGGGATGGGTGCCTATCCAGAGGACGTGGAGCGTGTGCTGATCGGGTTGAAAATCCCCTTCTTGCAGACCACGGATCAGGCGGATCCTGACAGTCTGCTTGCCCGTGTGGCAGACGCGCCAATCATGGTGGGGATGGAGGGCAAAGCCTATGGGGCATCCGGCCACTGGATCGTGCTGGTCCGCGCCACCCCCCAAGGCATCGAGTTCTACGACCCGCTACTGAAGCACGTCAAGCGGAAGACACTGCCGATCCCGAGATTCGGCAGCGAGTGGGACGGATCGTCGTTCCAACTCACGCCACCCAAGTGACGCACCCCGGTGCCGTGCGGCTGAGAGCGGGGTTGCGTCCCTCCGCTGCGCGCTTCTCCGGCTGGGCGCGCTCACTGGGGACGAGGTGACAGGCGTGTCGAGCGTCGTCGGCATCGCGAATCTTCGACACAGCCCTGGTTCGGGGCGCCGCCCCCGAATCTGGGGTCGAAGCGCCACAGCGCGACGACGCTGATCGGCAGGCTCCGTGCCCATCACGGCACCTGCCACACTCCGACGCCCGCCTTCCGCATCGACACGGCGAGGGCCCGCGCCCCGATGACCAACGCCGCCCAGCCAACGCCGTCGAGCAGTCGCTCCTCGGAGACGCGCACGCCAAAGTCCTTGACCCAGTGGCTCGCCATGCCGTGCTGCACCCTCCCATTCGCCTGAAGGCCGCAGGTGCAAAGGCGCGAGCCCTGGTAGATCGCGAACCGGCACGCCGCCCGGTGGTAGCTGCGGCCGATGTAGACGGCCTGCACCCGCTCGCCGCGATCGCGACGAGCGGCGGCGGTCTTGTTTCTGGCTCGGAACGCCTGAACCTCCCAGACTTCGGGACTCAACTCGATGATGATGAGGTAGCTGGCACCGCGCTGGAAGGGAGCGAGCGCGTCTCCTCCCTCCGGCTCACCACCATCATCAAGCGCCATGAACGGCCTCACCTTACGCCCCGGCCGTATCGCCGCGACGCCCAGACCGTGCGACCGATCACGACGACGGCGAGCAGGGCCAAGCCGAGCTGGGGCACCGCAGCCAATGCGGATGTCGACCGGCGCGATGTCCACCTTCTGCTCGCCCCAGTAGCCTTCAGCGAAGGACGCCGCCAAGACCGTGCCCCGCGACTCTGCTGTGGCGATGAGATCGGGCGCGTGGCCGAGCCGACAACCGTAGTGCTTCACCGCCCCCCAAACCAGACCCACCTTCGCCCGCCAAACGAGACCCACCCCCTGATCGCGATCCTGCTCCCAGCGGGGGCTGGGGCCCCGCACGATGACGACCGTCGAAGTGAGGTCTCTGGCATTCGGGTGCCATCCGCGGAGCCTGAGGCCGAGCGGCTGGAAAACGCCCAGGACCCGGTCAGGACGCTACTCCTGCCGGGTCGGGTGCCATCCGCGTCGCCGTTGGCTTCGCGAACAGGGGGATGCCCTTGCGGGCGGAGGGTCAGCCGGTGGGTGTCCGCAGCGTGGTGCCATCAATGCGGATGGTGTGGCAGTTGTGGCGGACGCGGTCGAGCAGGGCCTTTACCATGGTCTTCTGGCCGAGGAACTCGTACCACTCCTCAAAGTCGAGGTTGGTCGTGATGATCGTCGGCTTCTTGGCGGTGTAGCGCTCTTCCATCAGCTTGAAGAAGATGTTGGTCTGGTCGGGCTTGAGCGTCAGGTACCCCAGCTCGTCGATCACCAAAAGTGAGTAACCGCAGAGTTCGTTGAGGACGCGGCGACTCGAACGATCCAGTAGGGAAGCGTTGATCTCGTCGAAGAGGTCCTGCGCTCGGATGAACCGGCCGCGGTAGCCGTTCACGAGCGCCTTGTACAAGATCCCGGTCGCCAGCCCCGTCTTCCCGACGCCCGGTGGGCCGATGAAGATGAGGTTGAACCCCGTGGTCATGAAGTCCAGCCCGGCGAGGAGCTTGATGACGGGGGCCGACACGGCGGGCTGCATGTCGAACGGGAACGTCTCGATGGTGAACAGCTCGGGGATGCGGGCGTGCTCGATGCGGTACTCCAGGCTCTTCTGACGTTTGTAGGCGTACTCTTCGCGCAGGATGTCCGCGAGGAAGGCGTCGTACGCGGGCTGCTCGCGGATGGCGCGGTCGAGCGCACGCGGGAGGACTTCGCGGGTGCGGTGCATCTTGAGGCTGGTGAGGAGCTGGTCGAGGTCATCGTTCA
The DNA here is from genome assembly GCA_903844155.1 of uncultured Pseudomonadota bacterium. Lineage (GTDB taxonomy): Bacteria > Myxococcota_A > UBA796 > UBA796 > SXON01 > CAIUMM01. The sequence goes on from CAIMSU010000039.1 coordinate 55,864, forward strand.
TGGTTCATCCTTGGGAATCGGGAGGCGGAAGACGGTCGCGCCCACGCGCTGGAGCACGAGGCGGTCGATCTGGCCGAGGTCGTGGGCGCGGTGCGCCACGGCGTCCACGAGGACAGCCCGAAGCACTGGCGTCGGGTAGTCCAGGAACAACGTGTGCAAGCGCCGGACGGCTCGCTGGGCGTTCCCATGGTACTTCGTCCGCAAGAACGCGATCATCGCGACGAATTCGGGACCAGCGGCGACGAGTGTGGCCTCCTCGGGACTGATCGGGGCTGGCGCTCGCGACGCGCCATGCTCCCGACGGTGCTCGGGCAGCGTCGACCGCTTGTTTGCACCGGGCTCCAACGCGACGTGTTCGGCGACCATCTTGTGGCGATGGAAGATGCGAATACGCCGCAACGTCTCGTGCACCTCGACGTTCTGGCCGATCAGCGCGGGCGGTGCCGAGTAGCAGTTCGTGTGCAGCCGGACGTAGCGTTCGACGTCCACGCGGCGCTCCTCGACGTTCTCGACGTCGGGGATCCAGCGCGGCAGCGGCTTCAGGTACGGCAGTTCGGCCGCGAACAACGTCATCGGCGCAGCGTGCAGGTCCGCCCGGTGCTTTGCGTTCTTCGTCTCGCACCAGGTCCGGAGTTGGCAGTTCAGGTCGGCGAGGTCCGCGAACGTGCGACCCGGGTAGAAGTTGTTCTCGATGGTGTCGAACTGCCGCTCGACGTGCGCGCTTCGGTTGGGATCGCCTGGCATGCGCGTCACGAACGTCATGCCAAAGCGCTGGCCGAACGCCACCATCTCCGGCGCCATCACCGCGTCCTTCCCGGTCCCATGCGCAACGATGACGTTCGCGTTGTCGACCATGCAGGTCTCCGTCGCACCCCCGAAGAAGGTGATCGCCTCCGTCAGGAAGGCCTTGCAATAGAACCGGGTGAACACCGGATAGCACTGCGCGAGGATGACGCGCGAGTGCGGCAGGACGACCGAGGCACACTGGAGCAGCCGCGCAACCCCGCCGACCGTCACGCGATGCGGCGAGGTGTCGTGCTGCATCTCGACGCCCGGCTTGAAGTGGTATTTCCCGGCTGGGACCTTCTCGACGACGCCGATCTTCTGCTCGCGGCAGAACGTCGTGAGCGTGGTGTAGGCGACGGCGACGGCGGATGCCGCGAGCTTCTCGTGGACACGGACGAGGTTGCCCTTGCAGGCGACGTGCAACTCGCGGACGCGCTCGATGTGCTCGGCGAGCTGCGACTCGCGCTTCATCGCCGGTCGCTCGGGGTCGCCCGACCGGATCACGCGTCGCACCGTGTTCGGCGATGCGTCGAGGGCCTTCGCGATGGCGCGCACGCTGACCGCGTGCTTGTGCATCTCCAGGATCGCGATGCGTTTTTCACGAGGCGTCACGGACACCCTCCTTTGCAACGAGGCTCTTGACCGCGTCGAACGCGAGCCGCGCCTCCTCCCAGGCCGAGACGAACTGAGCGCGGTGTTCCTCCCGAAGACGCACATACGCGCCGTCGCGCAGGCCCTTGCGGGCGCGCCCGCACACCCCGGCGATGGCCTCGACGTCGCGCACCGCCGTCAGGTCGGCGTCGTCCTCCGGATCCTTGTGTTTGAGCGCGTCGTCGACCTTCATGTAGAGCAGAGGCTGCTCGGCGATCCGCTCGCGGACTTCGTCATTCGCCGCTTTCCAGGCCGTGTAGAGGCAAAGCAATTGTCGAGCAGTCGGCTTCACCGCCCGCAGACCTTCGACCATTGCGGCGCACTGGGCGGCGTTGCCACGTGACAACGGCACCAGAAACTTCTCCGCCGAGCTGGCCCCGATTCGTCCCAGACGAACAGCCTCCTGCGCGACCTCCGGCAGCGTCCGCACGAGCGCAAGCCGTCGGGACACCCACGCCGTCGACTTCGCCAGCGCGATGGCCACCTCCGTCTGGGTTTTGCCGCCATCGACGAGTGCCGTCACGAGCCAGCCCTCTTCCAAGGCGCTGCGTGGCGCACCGTGATCGAGGCGATGACGGAGGATCAACGCGTCGGCCTCCACCATGTCCAGCACCGTCGCCAGCACCGTGTCCCGCGACAGCCGCTTGAGCGCCTCCACCCGGCCGTACCCCTCGATCAGCACGTAGTTGTCGGCGTCTCCCGCGATGACGAGGACGGGGACCTGCTGCCCCTGCTGGGTGAGGGCCTGCTCGAGTCGGGCGCGGCGAACCGGGTCAGCGATGCGGAGGGCGGCGTGTCGCAGGTCGAGCTGGGTGAGTTCGAGGGTGGGCATGCCGGAGACCTATGGAGGGGGTCGAGCCTCGGCCGTCTCGTGTCGCGCGGCTTCGGCGAGGACTCTGGGCGCTCTGGCCGCTCGAACCTTCACTTTCGGCGGTGTCCCGTGTCGCGCGATGAACACGAGGACTTTGGCGACTTCAGCAAGAACTACCGACTCTTTCAGGCCCATCACGTGTCGCACGACCGAGGGGGAGAAGTGCCGGATCGGGTCGAGGATCACGACCTCTGGCGGGTCCGGCGGAGCTTTCGGCAACTTCCGGCGTAGGCGGCTGGCGATCACCTTGTCGGGATTGGCGATCCGCCACTCGGCGCACGCCCGTTTGTTCGCCGCCGCGACGCACTCCGGTCGGCCGCAGGTGTGCTGCCGTCTGCGGACGCGAGGGTCCTTGGTGAACCACCCTCGGCACTCAGAACACGGGCGCTTGTCGGACATCGGCTCCTCACGGAGCCGGGATCGCCGGTCTACCCAGCAGGCGTCGGTGGATCAGTTTTCACGAGCGGAGGCGGGTCTGTTTTGGGGAGCGGTGAAGACCGTAGTGGCGACCAGGACGGACGCGGGGATGCAGGCGTCATGATGGCAGGGAGCCACGAGTCAGAGCACGGGAACCGGCCGCGAAAGCCCGACAGGACGACGACCGCTGGCCTTTGGGGCGACCCTTCCAGTCGGTTACACTCGGCGCCTGAGGTACCCGTTGGCTCGCAGGCTCTTGCTCCAGGTGCCGACCCGAAACGCCAACGACGAACGCAATTTCAGGTCGTGCTACCCGGGCTTCGCGTCGCTGGTTGAAGGATCGTTCCTCGTCCCCGGCCTTGAGACCGAGTTCGTGCCGCAGGGCCTGACCTGGCTGCCCGATGGTCGGCACGCTGTCATGGCGTACTACTCGCACGCGAAGCCGCCGGCAGCTTCCCGCGTTGCAGTTGTCGAGGTCTCAACCGGATGCGTGGCCGCCGAATACGCGCTCAGGATGCCCGACGGTCGCTGATACACTGGCCACGCAGGGGGCGCGGCCGTCCACAGTGGCCACCTCTGGCTGACGTCGGACGCGACGGCGTGGCGGTTTCCGCTCACCGACCTTCTGCGCGCCTCAAGCGAGGATCTCACTGCGACCGCAGCGTTCGCGATCGACGCTCGCGGGTCGTACGCGGCGTCCGACGGCGGACGGCTTTGGACTGGCGACTTCACGATCGACGGCACGGGTCCCTACGCCACACCGGCGCACCATGCGTCGGGTACACTGGCGAAGTTGGCGTGGGCGGCAGGTTACCGCGTTGACGCCACGGGCGACCTCGCAAAGACCGGTGCGTTCGAAGCCGGCGGCCGGCTTCTCGCCCGGCCGGATCGGGTCTGTTTCACGCGATCCAAGGTTCAGGGGATGGCATTCTGCGGTGACGTCGTCACGTTGAGCGTCTCCTACGGCCCCGCCGACACCAAGCTCGCCTTCTACAAGTCGCCGCTGCACGCCACCTCCGGCTTCGCCGTGCCGCTTCCCGGCGGCATGGCGACGGAAGGGTTCGTCCTGAACGGCACCAACCATCTCCACACGCTCCACGCCCCCGCGGGAGCGCAGAATCTCGCGTGGAACGGCCGCAACCTGCTGGTCGCGTTTGAGGGCGGCTCCAAGGTCTATCGGGAGCGATGGCGCGGCTGGAATGCTGGCATTGAGGATCGCTGCCACATCTTGCGGGTGCCAGGCGTCGATGAGCTAGTGGCATTGGAGCGCAACCGCCAGCCCGTTCTCGACACCCTTCAGCGTGGATACCGGGCCGCGAAGTGGCTATTCTGAATCGTTGAGACGTTCGCGGCGCATGATCGGCTTCTATGTCGCGCCCGAGAGGACTTCACCGACGACCGACGTTCTTCAGAAAACTGGTTCTGGGCATCAGGACCTCTTCGCGTTGGTTACCCCTGCGGGTCAAGAACACTGCCGTTCGAGTCATAAGAAAAACGAGGTGAACATGACCAAGATGGATTCTGTTAGAGAACTTCCCGACGGCGGCGTAAGTACCGACCCGCCGGGCACACACCGATGGGCGCACGACGGGCCGCATGGGTCAAGTCTTCAGTACGCCGAAACAGAGGACGAAGGGGAGCAGATGCAGTCCTTGTACTTCGACGTTGTTCCGGGCAACCACACGGACGACGATGACGCTGCCATGACCACCCTGGCGTACCCGCACTGCACCGTGCGCGTCTGGGTTCGCGGTGACCGAGTACTGCGTGTCTCGGTGCACACTCACCGAGACGCTCCTACCTCCGGGTGACCACGCTGGTCAGGAAGCGCCGTGCGGCTCTCCGAAGCTCCTTGTGCTCTGCCAGGAGCTTCGGATCATCCTTGAACATGTCCTCCACGGGTTGACTGGCTTCTGCGGCTCCGTGGGGACGAGTCGGCCCGCAGGGCCATGATCGCCCAGCGGCACCACCTCGCGGCCCGTCGCATCCTGCCACTCACGTTCGCGCCGGTCGGCAACATCGGCTCGCGCCACCCTGTCTACCACCACGCATTGACGCCGGGTCCCGACGGCGGGTGGATTGACGTGCCGCCCGAGGTTGAGATCACGTTGGGCCGGGAGGTCAAGAGAAAGGTTCCCGGCGGGGCTCTGTGGGAGGGGTGGCGGCGGGCGAGCCGACCGGCACCAGATTACAACTGCGCGTCAAGGCGTTCAAACACAGCAGCGCCGCCGCCGACATTCACCGACCTCGGAGACCCCTTGCCACCTGATCTCTACCCCACGCTGCTGATCGAAGCGGACTTTTACGGGAGCGCGGACACGGACAAGTTCATCGATGGCTTGTTGGAGGCCTTCGCCAGCCCAGAAGGGAAGGCGCAGCTCATCGAGGTTCTTGACCGCACTGCAACCATCGGGAACGTGAAGGTGGCCGAGTGGGCACAGCGCTCCACGGTTGAGTCCGATGGCGTACGGGTGGCGTTTCAGGCCAAGGTCGATCAGATCTTGGGGCCCGTGCTGAAGGACTTTCAGGAGCGGGCCAGATTGCCAGATGGCGGGAGCCTGGATGCGAAGGGCGCGCTGGGCTTGGCCGCGACGGTCTTCAAGACCGCAGGCATGCAGCGGTTCCTCCCCGTAGAGGTGCTCGAAATGTTGGAGGAGGCCGCAGGAGCAGGCGTGGGCCAACTTCATGGGGTCCTCGGCCGCGCGACGGGTCACGGTGCGGTGGCGGCGATCCTCGCCTTGGCGATCAGCGCGGCTTCCCACACGACCCGCTACCACCAGGGCAAGGTCCGGTGGGATGATGCTGTGGACAGCGTGGTCGGAGACGCCCTCAAGGCGGGCCTCACAATCGGGATCGTGTCGGCAATCTCAGCGAGCTTCGGGCCAGGTGCCCCAGTTGGAATCGCCGTGGGGGTGATCCTCTCGCCGGTGATCTACGCGGTGGTGTCCGCGGTCCTGGACCATGTCTACGACGAACTGCTGGGAGGCCGCCTCATAGCGGAAGCTCGCGGGGTCCACCTCGATTATCTGGAGGTCGCCGAGGCGCTCCAACAGGAGGTATGGCCTCGGCTTCGGGCGATGACAGAGCTCGGCCGACTCGTCAGCGAGCTGGACCGCCTGTCCGGCGACGGCCCGATGCGCGACCAAGCTAGAGAAAGAGCCCAGGCTCATTTGGCGCGTCTCGTTCCCCCGGCGGGGGCAATGCGCATTTCATCGAAGGAATTCGGTACTCAACTCGACCTCGCCGCGAACGCCGTGAGCGAACGGCCAGCGGCGTTCGCTGCGGCCGATGTCGGTGAGTTCCTTCACCTTTCCCGGTTGGCCGCCATTGAGGCCCGTCGGCAGCACAATCTGGCGTCGAACTTTGCCTGGGTTGACATCGCCGCCGGGGTCGAACGGATATGCAAGGGGGAAGCGATCACGCGGGGCGCGGCAGCGTCGGTGAGCGAGAAGCGCTTCGAAAAGATCATCGAGGGCTGTCTCTACTTAGAATTCTACCACACGGGTTACGACTACTCGCGCACGGGGCTGGCTTATTTCAGCACCTTCTGGAAGGACGGGCGCGCCGCCGACGCGAGCGAGACTGAAATTCAGATTGCGTCCAGCGACCTTGCAGAGTTCACGCATCAGTTGGGCGTAATTCAGAGAATGTTGACCACCGGCTACAAGGGCCAATCGATGGGCAAGCCGGTACTCGTCCGGTTTACCCAGGTGAAATCAAAAGCGTTCACGGCTGCCAAGGCGTTGAACCACGACTACGTCTCGGACCTTTACGAGGACCTACAGCGCGGTCGCGCTCGCCTTTTCGTCTACTCCAACGTCGCGCTCAACGAACCGGATCGGTACGTCGCGGCGACCGCCACCGAGCACGCTCCCGCTGAGCAAGCGAAGGAGCTTCGACGCCTGCTGCTGCTTCACAACCCCCACTTCGAGGGGCGCGGTGCCCTCCTCGCAAATCTCCGGCCGGTCGAGAATATTGCCCTCGTGCCGGAGGCGACGTTGTACGGCGCTCAGGTCTACCCAGTGCAGCAGTACACTGCGACCCGGAGGTGGCTGCAGCAGGACGGATCGCCAGAGTATGTCGTCCAGGACGCCTGGTTTCATGACCTCAAGGAGGCTCAGACGGGGTTCAAGCAATCCTATGGGGCCGAGCTTCAAGCCGTCCGGCCTGGGCCACGGATCCTCTCAGACACCCTTCTCAAGACCCTGAAGGCGGCATCTCCGGTGGACTTCTTCGCACTGCAGAACGATCTCATGGGGCGCGTGGGCGAGGGGTTGATCCTCCTCGACCAACTCGCGAACGACAGTGAGGCTCGTCTTGCGAAGCTCGCGGGCGTGGGCGTTGTCGTCACATTCTGGTGGACGTTCTCGAAGCGGATGCGCCGAGAACTCATTTCCGCGCTGCGCGAAGGGATCGTTCAGCAGGCGTTGCGCGCTGAACTGATGGTTGCCATGTTGCAACTTCAGCGCGTTCACGTCTTGTCGAACCCGATGTTCCGGGGTTCTCTACAGGCCAAGTTGGCGGAGGCCAGTCTCGAGGCAACGGCGGAGGCTGAGCGCAAGGCCCTTTCGGCCCACGGACCTGGCAAGTCCGGATAGTCGGTCGGCGGCGCGCTCCGTGTCGACCCGACGCCCGGCGGCGTCGACCGAACGCCTCTGGGCCCAAACCTTGAGCAAGGCGGCGCATGGCGGTGCCGCATCGAGCCATGAGCGCGTCTCCGTGCAGCGAGAACCTGCTCCGAATCTGCCAAGCGCACGACCGTTTTCGGGACCTGACCGCCCGAATTCGGGCCGAAGCTGCCGAGATCGGAACCGCGTTGGACGCGATGCGGGACGGCGTGCACGAGTCCGCGTGAACGGCACCGGTGTCAGTTCACCGGCTCGATCGCGTCCACGAGTTCCTCCAGCCACCGAGCCGGTACCTGAGCCGCCCGACGAAGCTGCTCTGGGCTCAACCCGACCTGGGACAACCGGCTGAGCAGGATGGCCTTTGCCCTCGCCGACTCGCCGGCAACGACCAGGGCTTCGGGTCTCGTCTGGCGCGCAGTCTCCGCGCCGAACCAGACCCATCCCGATGATCCGGACGCGCCGCCGATCGTGCCGCGGTGAACGTCGAAGATGGCTCCCGGCGAAGCAGGCGTACGCGCTCAAGCAGCGCCACGACGGCAACCCCCTCGTCGTTGAGGTAGGGAACGAGGGACCCATCGGTCAGGTCGCCCGCGGCACCGTCGCGGACACGGCGAGCGGCCGGCGCGCTTCCCACGAGCTCGACCTCGTAGCCGTCGAGCAGGTGATCGGTGTCCGCGTCCATCGCCCACATCCCGGGCCGCCACGTCCAGCCGAGCGGGAGGGCACGACTGCCGAGGTCGAACCAGTAGGCGCCTTCGGGGGTCACCATGGCGTTGCTCCTGATCTGAGCCCATAACTCTCCGCGGATCCTCGATGCCCCACGACGCGGTGATGGGGGCCGCTATCTCTCCGCTCCGCTGGCGGGTGACGTCCGCTCGCCGCCACCCCTGTCCCTACTCCCCGATCGTCCGGTACCGCACCCGCATGATCACATGCCGCTGCGCCAGCCCCCACCCGCGCGGCGCGAGCTCGGCCTGCCACCCGATGCCGCCCTCCCGGAATTCCAGGTTCCGCCCGAGATCGTCCCACACGCGGTAGCCCGAGACCTGCACCGGGTACTCGGGATTCTTCCACGGGTCGCCGCGGCCGAAGTAGTCGACCCAATTTTCCCGAACCTGCGCGTCCACCCGGTCCATTTCCGAGTCGAGCGTGCCCACGTCCAGGGCACCCAGGGCGTCGTCCCCGACCATCGTGAAGCCTCGCGGCTCATCACGGACGAAGCCGAAGCCCACCTCGCCGTGCTCGCCGATGAACCTCACTGTGCGAGTGAAGCCCACCGCTGCGAGCGCGTCCGGCACCGCGGGCGACGCCGGCAGCGGCACCGCGATGGCCGGCACGTTGCCGGGCCGAGGGGCGGGCCAGTCCATGAGCACCGGCGGGTGGATCTCGATCTTCATCGAGATCATCCCGACGGCGACGTTCTCACCAGCCTTCGGGGGTGCGACCGGCTCCTCCGGCGCCGACTCGGGCGCTGGGCTCGCCGGGCGCTCGACGGGAGGTAGGGGTTGCACGGAGCGAATCTCTCGATGCCAAGCCTCGACCGCGTCATCGAAGGTCGGTCCTGTCGCGACGGCGCTCCCATTCCACGCGTCGATCACGGCCCAGCCGCCCTCGTCCCCGAGACGCCCTTCCCACTCGGCCACGCGGAGGTTCCACAAGCCGCGCGTCCAGGCCCCAGTCACGTACCCAGGCTGCACGACGGGAACGAACACGCGACCGAGGTCGGCGTGTTCAGGGCGCATCGCCCGCACCAGCCGGGCCAGTTCCTCGGGGGGAACGCCGCCATCGCGGAGATCGGGACTCAGCAGGAGCGATAGCGGGCCGACCTGCGGGGGGCGCGCCTGCGGGTCGATGGTGTACGGCTCGGTGTCGGCTTTCGAAAACGCCATCATGTCGCCGGACGTGAGGGTCGCCCGCTCGAAGGCACCGTTCGCGTCGAACTGGATGTCCGCGTTGGCCGCGCCTTCGTAGATGCACAGCCGACCGGGCCGACCGCCCGGCGCCAGGGGGACGATGTCAGCCTCTTCCTCCTCTTCGGGCTGCTCCCTCAACCGCTTCGCCTCGTTGCGAGCGACGATGCGCTTGATGTGCTCGGGAACCTCCATCTCCATCTGGATCGGGTCGTTCGGCTCCCAGTCGACCGCGAGGTACAGGAGGCGCTGCGGCAGAAACCATGTGCGGTGGTCGGGATCCCGCACGAGCAGGCATCGCTCGATGGGCGTGGCCCAGGGATCTTGGACGCCGCGTTCACCGAGGCCGACCTCGACCAGGTCGAAGAGACGCTCCGCGTCACGAAGGCGGGGAAGCGATCGCTTGAACGCCATGAACGCCTCCTGCTGGGGGCGCTCGGAGAGGCGGACGAGCCCCTCGCGGGCCTGCCACTTGCGCTGGCCCTCCTCGCGCCACAGGCGGACGCGCTCCTCGTAAGCGGCATCTTCGGCGGCGAAAGGATCATCGGGGTCGTCGGCCATGGGCGGAGTGTACCACCTCCGCCTTGGCGGCGGTCCTGGCGCGTCCCGGCACATGCCCAACGCCGACGCCGGATTTTCGCAGCTTGCTGGCGACGGCGGGCAGCCCCACGGCGTCGAGCGGCAACATCTAAGCTCTCGTCATCAACGCCCCGGCGAGCACGTCCAAGAATGCGGCTGGCGTCCGCGAGGTGAACTCGACGCTGCCGTCCCTGCGTCGGAGGGCCCATCCAGCGGACACGCCGTGGTGCTCATCGATGATCCCGTTCAGTAGCCCCCCGAAGAGCCGCTGGGCCTCGTCCTGCGTGCCCACGACGATCCGGACGTTGAAGTTCGGGGACAGAACAATCGATCGTCCTGGGAGCTTGATGTACGCCAAGAAGCCGTCGCCCTTGTAGAGGTGTGCGTTCACCGCCGTGCTGAGCCAGAGGTCATTGCCCGGCGCTCGGGAGTGCAGACGGGTCAAGAAGGCGTGCCCGGCGGGAAACGTCGTCTCAAGCGCTGCGACACGGGCCAAGTACTCGTCGGAGAGCCGTTGCTCATGTCCTGCCGTGCCGGGCGCGGGCTTCGGCGACTCCTCGGGGACCGGAGCCGAGTCGGGTTCGGCCCCATCTGGGCGCGCAGTCCAGGCGGTCAAGATCGCGCTGCTGTCGATGATGGCCTCCCCGAGCATCTTCGCCAGCGCGTCGCGGTCATGCACCGCGTCAACGCCCGCGACACCGACCCCGGACTCCTTGATGCCGTAAGGGTGGTGGAAGACCTGCACCCACGGGAAGGACGAGCCCGGCGGCATCACGTAGACGCGGAAGACGTCGCCGCTCGTTGGCTTCTTCAAGGCGGTGCTCCAGCTGACGGGAGCAGGTAGCACGATGTCGTCAGTTGGCGTCGCTGAAGCGATAGGCTCCTGGGCCGAGGCTCGACGCATGCCCTTTCAGACGCCCATCACCATCGACAAGGCGCTCAAGCGCGTTCACCACCACGAGTTCGTCCTCCCGGCCATCCAGCGGGAATTCGTCTGGCAGCCCGAGCAGATTGGCACGTTGTTCGACTCTCTCATGAAGGGCTACCCCATCGGGTCGTTCCTGTTCTGGAACGTCGCGAAGGCGAACGTCCGGCAGTACAAGTACTACGACTTCGTGCTGCACTACCACCAGAGGGACAACCCGCATTGCGCGCCGATCTCCGTGCCGCCGGACGCGGGCGTGATCGCCGTGCTCGATGGGCAGCAGCGGCTCACGGCACTCAACATCGGGTTGCGTGGGTCGCTGGCCATGAAGGAGCCTCGGAAGCGCTGGGAGAGCGCGCACGCCTTCCCGGTCAAGCGTCTCCACCTCAACCTGCTCGACATCGAAGATGACGACGAACCCGCGTTTACCTTCCTGACTGAGGACCGGGCCAAGGTCCGTGACGCTACCCACGCTTGGTTCCCGGTGAACCGGATCCTCACCATGGAGTCCGGTGCCGACATCTTCGCGTACGTGCTGGAACAGGGGCTCAACACGTCCAAAGAGCCGTTCCGGCTGCTCGAACGGCTCCACGCGACCGTACACAAGGACGCGGTTGTGGCCTTCTACGAGGAGGAAGGGCAGGACCTCGACAAGGTACTCAAGATCTTCATCCGCACCAACAGCGGCGGGACGAAGCTCTCCTACTCCGACCTACTGCTGTCGATCGCGACCGCGCAGTGGACGAAGAAGGACGCCCGCAAGGAGATCCACGGCCTCGTCGACGAGTTGAACGCCACCCGGTTCGGCTTCGGATTCTCGAAGGACTTCGTCCTCAAGGCGGGGCTGATGCTGGCGGAGGTCGCGAGCGTCGGGTTCAATGTGACCAATTTCACGCACGACAACATGGCCCTCCTCGAAGAGCGATGGGCAGCGATCACTCAGGCGCTCCGGGTCACTGTGGGCCTTGTGGCGGACTTCGGCTACTCCGGCCAGACCCTGTCCGCGGACAGCGCGATCCTGCCGATCGCCTACTACGCCTATGTGCGCCAGCTCGATGAGACGTTCCGGACGGGGAAACACCACGCGGACAACCGGAAAGCCATCCGCGGGTGGCTGGCCCGCTCCATCCTGAAGTCGGGCATCTGGGGTGCCGGTCTCGACACCCTCCTGACCGCGTTGCGAGATGTTGTTCGGCTCAACTCGGAGACCGGATTCCCGGTGGACGCCATCGAGACGAAGATGGCCCAGCGCGGCAAGTCTCTCCGGTTCGAGGCGGAGGAGGTTCAGGATCTCATGGACGCGGCTTATGGGGACCGCCGGGTGTTCCCGATCCTCTCGCTGATCTTCACGCACGTGGACCTCCACAACCAGTTCCACCTCGACCACGTCTTCCCGAGGAGCCGGTTCACCCCTGCTCGTCTGACGAAAGCCGGGGTGCCAGAGGGCGACATCGCCGCCTTCTGCGAGCAGGCCGACCGGCTCGCGAACCTCCAGCTCCTTGAAGGCCCGCAGAACGTGGCGAAGAAGGACAAGATGCCTGCCGAGTGGCTGGCCGGGGAGTTCACGAACCCCGGAGACCGACTGGCGTTCTGTGACCGACACGACCTCGGCGAGGTCGGGCCCGCGATGACCGACTTCGCCGTGTTCTACGAGGCGCGGCGGACGCTGCTCACGGCACGGGTGATGAAGCTGCTCGGGGTCCCGCCCTCGTCGACGGGTGCTGCGTAGATGCCCAGGTACTTCGTCACCTGCCGCCGGCAGGGTGCCCGTTCGGCTTCACCCTCTGGCAACTCCGGGTCAATCAAACGCTCGCGCATGTAGAGGCCGCCCGACGTGACGCGGAAAAGGCCCGCTACTTGGTCTGCGCCCCGGCGGGGAACGCCCCCCCCCTTCCATGGGGCGGGCAGGATCTCTCGTCGTTTCGGGCGCTGGTTGCGAAGCTCGACACGGCCGGCTTTCTCGCCTTGGACGATGTCGTCCCCCTAACCGCTCGGACTGGAGGAGGCCCGGTGGGCTGGGCCGACGGCATCACGGAGCGGTACGCGGGGATCTGACGACCACACTCCGCCCGCAGGGCCGGGCAACGATAAGGGACGGCCGATGAAGACCTACAAGCTCCTCGGCCCCGCCGGCCCCCACGTCTCCAACACCCCCGGCCTCCTCGGCGGCAACGGGCAGGCGAAAATCTACGGTCGGCTCGACTGTTCGTCGGCCGTGCGCGCCGTCAAGGTCGGGACCACGTACCAGAAGCACAGGGTGTTCTTCGCGGACGAGGACATGGCGGTCGCGTGCGGCTACCGCCCGTGCGGCAATTGCATGAAGGAGAAGTACAAGGCGTGGAAAACCGCGAAGCCTTGACTACCGCGCGGTCGCCAGCGGCCCACGGCCGACACTGGCCCGCCCGAGGAGGTTCTGAAGCCGACGGTCGTGAGCAGCGCAGAGGCGGACGATCATGCTCGGGTCGTTGTGGTACGGGTCCGTCCGTAGGCGTTCCCGGAGCTCGGCCGTCGCGATCTGGGAAAACAGCGCGCCGGGGTGCTTCGCCTCCACGGCCTCCACGGCACGCCAGAATGTGGCCTTCCGAGAGACGAGGTGCTGCGCCGAGGACGAGATCGCGTCTGCGGGCGGAGGTCCGAGTCCCGCCGCGTGCAGGACGGAGCAAAGGCGGCAGTGGCGGTCTCGATCGCTGGCCAACTTCATCCCTTTCGCCGCCACGGTCACCGACCGGTGTTGGGCCGACCCGAGCCAGTACGTGGCGACCTCATTGCCGTAAACGGCGCAGATGGCAGACATTATCGCCTCGGCACGTCTCTCTGTGTCGTCGCGGATGCGACGCCGCGAAATCCCCGGCAGGGAAAGGTCCAGGTGCCCAGGCCGGCCCCCGGTCGGAACCCGAACGCCGAAGTACTTACGTTCGTCGGAGCGGGCGCCGATCGAGCGGTGATGCTGCTCAGCGACCTTGGAGCCGATGATGGCGTGCTGATAGGCGGAGCGCACATTGTCGCGGGGCAGCTCCGGGAAAGTCGCATAGGCCTCCGAGAGGGAGACCCGCGTCAACGGGGCTTGGGCCCCGAGCCAACGCTGTATGTGGGGAGTGACGCTGGGTTTTGCCATTCGATCTTCTCAGGAAAAGTGTCCACTCGGCCTACCTCCGCTTCCGCGGCTTCGACACCTGCTCCCCCCGCAACGCCATCCCCATGAAGTCCATCGCCCCGCGGACCTGTGCGAGCGTGCCACGCCCGAAGCCAGGGAGGGCGAGCAGTTCCTCGGCTGACATTGCGGCGATCTTCCCTGCCGTCGTGGCCCCCGCCCAGGTCAGCCGGAAATAGGCTCGCGTGCCGAGCGGGCCGTACTCGGCCAGCGCGTCGATGGTCGCGTCCGTGTCACCCGGTATCGGAGGCTTGGGCCGCGGGAATCGGACGAACTGGGAGAGCGACAGCCCCCGGCCGCTCAGGGCGTACCCGATCTCCAGGAGCATCGTGCTGCCCACGCGCGGCAGCCGGGCGAGCTGGGCCTGGTACATGCTCACGAGGTCCCCCACGGTGTTGACCCCGGAGGCCGCGAGCGCGGTGACGGTGGCGGGCGCGAGGTCGAGCACGGCGATCGACTCCGCCTTGTCCGCCTCGGTGGCGGTCCGGGGCTCGACGTACCTGCCGAGCCGGTCCAGTTCGAGGCGGAGCTGGGCGAGCGCGTCCTCAAGCTCTGTCTCCAGCGTCCAGCCCATCCCGCGGATCACCCGGATGTCCGCCCACGACATCGCGGTGAGTTCCTCCACGGACCGGATGCCCCGCCCCCAGAGCAGGTTGACGACCCGGACGGACACGCCCAGCTCGGCCCGAAACGCGGCCTTGCGGTCGCGCTCAGTCGGGGTGCGGAGGCGGATGACGTTGCTCATCGCGGACGTGGGTAACAGGGTGGTGAGTCGACGACGTAGGGGTCGCCGACCATCTTGCTGCAGTCGACCCGCTTCGCTCGATCCGGCGGGCGCTCGAACCCCTCCGCGTCCGCCGCGGCGATCGGGCTCGGGAGGTCGGGCGAGTCCGTAGGTCCGGCCGCCGCGAGGCGGAGGCGACAGAGCAAGGGGATCAGGCTGAACGAACACGCGTGCGTGGCGAAGGTGAACCGGCCGTCGATCTCGAAGCCGGAGGCGGGGCGGACGATGCTCGTGGAACATCATCTGTGTTTGTGCACGGACGTGATCGGCGAGCCCTGGCGAGGCGCACGGGTGGGCTGACGGACGCGACGATGTTCGCGATCATCGAGGAGCGGTGCGAGGAACTGCGCGCGGATCGGGGAGGTGGACTGGTGGACCGGAGGGCCGCGTTACCGTCCAACCCGGACCGTCGCCTACTGGATCCTCTTGATGATGACGGGGCGCTCGCAGAGCGGGCACTGGTTGTTGCCTCGGGCGGCCTGACAATTATGGCACATCTTCGCCTCGCAGTTCGGGCACTCCCAGAATGCGCCCACTGGGGACGAACATGAACTGGGCTTGCGATCCATCACACCGTAAACCATGCATACGTACTTCTTGGACATCTCAAACCTCGCGTGATCTGGTTGGCCCCTGTAACTCGGCGGCCGCGCGCGACCGTGTCACCCACTGCGAGAACGCCGAAGTCCGCGAGCTATTGCCCACTCTCGCAGCGTTGACGCGGGCGGCCCCCCGGACTACCCGGACCTCGACAGGAAGGAACAATGACCGGGCCGAATCTGCTGACGCGAAATGCACGGGGCCCCCGGGCAACCGAGAGCCGGCGCGCCGACCAGAGTTGGGCGGCGCGCTGGCGGGAACCGCTCGTGCTGACGCCCGTCCTGTTCGTGGTCTTCACGCTGAGCTGGGTGGCCTATGGTTGGGACGTGCCGGAGACCTCGGCCGCCCACTCCCCGCTCGCGTGGTTCGGCGCGATCATCGGGGCCTGCCTTGGGGCTGTCGTCACGGCCCTGATTACGAATTCGCTTTTGGACAAGCAGACTCAGCGCGAGGCGGAGGGGGAGCGCGCCGCGAAGGTTTTCGAGGAAAAACTCAAGGTCTACGACGTATTCCTGAAGACCCTGCAACGTGTCACCGCCGACGGAAAGCTAGTCAACGGAGGTCCGCAAGACGAGGTTCAGGCACTGGTATTTCAGTTTGCTGGCCTCATGATGCACACGCGGCCGGAGAGCGTGGTGAGGATTTCTGTGCTGATAGTTGAGTTGTTTGAAGCCGTGGGACATGCTCCCGGGACCATGAACGAGAAGCTGCAGGGTACCTTGATTGACATCGTCAGCATCTTCCGAAGGGAGCTTTTCGGCGATGCCGCCGCGGACGCGGAAGAAACGCCGGATCGGGAGGGTCGGAGTCCCAAAGTGGTGATCGCCGACAACGTGAAGCTTCTCGGTCAAGGTGATCGAGAAGACGCGCTCGAAGCGCAGCCGGAAGCCCTGAACGCGACGATGGTACCCAATGACGCGCCCCTCCGGTCTGCCAGCGAGCGCTGGACCGGGGAGTCCAACCGGGTCTGGTACGCCAACACCGGCGGCCGCTCCTGGAAGGGTGCGTTCGAAAACACCGAGTTTCTTCGACGATGTTTCCATCCAGCTCTTGCCACGTCAACACTCGGCGTATAAGGTGGCGCTTTCGGCCGCTTCCGCGGCAGGTTGCACCCGATGTCCACGCTCTCAGTTCCGCCCGG
>CAIMSU010000040.1 GCA_903844155.1 uncultured Pseudomonadota bacterium
ACAACGACGTGTCTGTCAGGCTGCCACGGCGCTTGGGCGGGACTGGAACGAATAGGGCGGGTTCACCAGCGCTGGGATGAAGTTGTTCATAGACGCCTACGCCGGCACCAGTCCCAATGGGCGGCTCACGGGATCGGCAGGGCATTGCGTACTCTGGAAGGATACATCCACGACCCCGGCGACGTACCAGTTCTGGGTTTGCCGTGGTGGCCTCAATTGGAACAGGGGCGGCGTATAGCGCGGCGGCACGGTGGTGCGGCCCCATCCGCGCGACGGTGCCCATGGTCACCCCCTCCCACGCCACCGGCCCGCCGCCCAGAGCGTCCCCCGCCCCACGCCGCTCCGCAGCATCGGCCTCGGCGCGGGCGCGGATCAGATCAAGCATCGCCGTCCCAGCCCGGGATGTGGACGCCCGAGGCCGCAGATGCGGCGAGCCGCGGAACGGCGGTGTCGCTTGTGGCCCGGGTTTCGATGGCGCGGGGCGAGGGACGGGCGAGTCGGCGACGTGGCAGGCCGGTTCATACGACGGTCATTCGGGTTCGACATGGTGATCCGGTGGGAGGGAAGCGGGATTTCGGGAGGGTCATGGGTCGATCATATGGAGGCCATATGATCAGCATTCAGGCGGCTTTCTCGCCGGGCGGAGGGGCGGGGTCTCCGGCACGCGGGTTTTGCAGGCCCCCTGCGGGGATCGATCCGGGACATGCTCGCCAACCCGGTGTCCTGCTGGGGCCGCTGGGCGCCGAACCCGGCGTGAGCCCCAACTTCACGCGCCGAATGGGACGCGGCGAACGTTCGAGCCCGTCCGCGCCCCCCCCCGCGGCCCCCCCGCGGCGCCCCCTCAGGTATGACCTACCCCCGCGCACGGTGGCGCCTGCTCGCATTGCACCCAGAAGCTCCGGGGGCAGACGACCGTGGACGGTGTCGCCCGCTACCGCTGCGAATTCGCCAACCGAAACCAGGCAAACTGCGAGGGATGCACGGGGCGAAGGAGCATCCGCGCGGCGAACTGGAGCCGCTGGTCTGACGGTACGTCAAGCAGCTCATCACCGAGCCCGGCCACTTCCGCGCCGAGGTCGAGCGGGCGGTGCGGATCGCCGCGAAAGGCAAGGCCGGATGAGGCTCGCGGCTTCCGGGCCGAGGTCGCGCTGCTCACGCAGGGGGGCGTTCATGGCAACCGCCTGGACCGGGTCGAGCGCTCACCGGGTGCGATTGTCGGGTTCGGCGAGCATGGCGTGAGCCGGGCGCTCGTCGGCGGCGCTTCGTCGGCGAGACCCTGACGAGCCCCCACATTCGACCACCGTGTCGTGCGCGTGCCGAGCTGGGTCCAGTCGAGGTCGAAGTATCGCCGCGGCTGGTAGACACCCGGGCAGCCTCGTTATACACTTCTGGGAGCAAGGAGCACACATGGCGGACTACACCGAGGCGAGCAACGGCAACCTCATCTTCCGGATCGCCGCCTCCGGCGGCGCCGGGCACGTCTTCGAAGTGCGATCGCGCGGCTCGGGTGCTGCGCAGTTCGGGGTCCAGCAGGACAAGACCATCGTGTTGCAGGGCGACTTCATGCGCGACGCCGTGCAGGTCGTCAACAACACGGACACGTCCACGGACATCGCACAGTTCAAGTCGAACGGATCGACCGTAGCGACCCTCGCGAAGGACGGGATCGGAGTTTTCTCGTCGGCGGGCGCGCAGATCGCGTGCTACACCAACGCCGCCGGGCTTCCGGCAAGTGGGGCATCGGGCGACATCGTCCTCTATGACAACGTCGGCTTGGGCTCCTATCACCTGTACTTCTGGGACGCGAGCGGCTCCACGTGGGCCCCGCTGAATTTCTAGGCGGGATCAGGCATGTTCTTGCTCGCTCTCTTCGGCTGCGCCGGCGACGGCGCCCCCGTCGGGGAGTCGAAGCCGCCGACTCACGACTCAGCGCCGGATAGCGGCGAGGTCGACCTTGACGGGGACGGCTTCGCCGAGGGCGACTGCGACGACGGCGACCCCGCCGTGCACCCGGGCGCCGCCGAGCACTGTGACGGCGTGGACGAGGACTGCGACGGGGTCGTCGATGAGGACGCCACGGACGCGGCCGCCTGGTACGTAGACGCGGACGGGGACGGCTTCGGCGACCCGGACGTCTCGACGCGCGCATGCGACGCCCCTTCCGGCTATGTCGGCGACGCGACAGACTGCGACGACGGCGACGCGGCCGTGCATCCCGGCGGCGTGGAGCGCTGCGACACCGAGGCCGACGACGATTGCGACGGCGCGGCGAACGAGGCCGACGCCGCGGACGCGCTCGACTGGCGGCCCGACATGGACGGCGACGGCTTCGGCGATGCCTCGGCGACCCCCACGTGGTCGTGCGTGCAGCCGGGCGATCTGGTCGCGGACCCGTCGGATTGCGACGACGCGGACCCCGAGATCCGGCCGACGGCCCGCG
>CAIMSU010000041.1 GCA_903844155.1 uncultured Pseudomonadota bacterium
GTGGGGGTTTCAACAACCAACTACTAAGGCGGAACCTATGTTTTGTCTAGGCTTGGATGTGAGAATTCGCGGCGTTCGCGCACATCTTGGGCTAAGGTCGCCACATGCTCCTCCTCCTCCTCCTCCTCGCCTGCACCGAGAACACCCTCAAGCAGGTCGACGCCACGCCCGTCGCCACCATCCTCTCGCCCGTGGACGGCTCCTCCTCCCTGGCCGGAACCGCCCTCGCCCTGCGGGGTTCCGCGAGTGACGCGGACGACGCCACCACCACGCTCCTCGCACGGTGGCTCGTCAACGACGTCGAGGTCTGCGCCGACGCCGCCCCTGCCGCAGACGGCACCACGCTCTGCACCGTGACCCCGGACGCCGGCAGCGACGTCGTCCAGTTGGAGGTCCGCGACCCCTCCGAGGCCGTCGGCGTCGACACGATCAGCGTGACCGTGACCATCGACACCCCGCCCACCGTCAGCATCTCCGCGCCCGTTGACGGCTCCACGATCCGCGCCGATGGCCCGGTGGACTTCCAGGGCCTCGTCACGGACGTCGAGGACGCCGCTGACGCGCTCGTCGTCGCGTGGAATGACGACGTTGACGGCCCGATCTCCGGCGTTCCGCTGAGCGCCGACGGCACCGCGCTGGGCTCAGCCACGTTCTCGACCGGCGACCACGTCCTCACCCTCTCGGCCACCGACTCCGGCGGCAACACGTCCGAAGCGTCCGTCTCCTTCACCGTCCTCCCGCCAAACTCCCCGCCTTCTGCGCCCGGAGTCCTCATCGCCCCCAGCGATCCCGTCGCCGGCGACAGCCTCGTCTGCCAGGTCGCCACCCCCTCGACCGACGCCGACGGCGATCCCGTCACCTACGTCTACGCCTGGGACGTCGACGGCACCGCCTACACTGACACCACGACGACGACCGGGCCCGGCGACACAGTGCCCGCCGGCATCACCACCGTCGGCGAGACCTGGACCTGCACCGTCACCCCCAACGACGGCATCGACGACGGCCCCACCGGCAGCGACACCGTCACCGTCGGCAGCGCCTCGCTGTGCCCGGACGGCAACTGCGCCTTGCGCTTTGACGGCGGCAGCGACTACGTCGAAGTGCCCGACGCCCCCACGCTCGAAGGCGGCGGACGCGCGCTCACCGTCGAGGCCTGGGTCTACTACGACTCGGTCACCAGCAATTGCATGACGACCGTGCGCAAGGGCACCTCCGCGAGCGCGACCTACGACTACTGGCTGCACAAGAACTACTCGCCCGGCGACAGCCTGTACTGGGGCTCGTGGACCGGCTGGACGGCCCAGGCATTCGGCGCGATCACCGCCGGCAGTTGGTACCACTACGCCGGCACCTACGACCCCGCGTCGGGCACCGCCGCCATCTGGATCAACGGCGCCATGCTCTCCAGCACCACCGCCTCCGGCACCCCCACCGCCAACGCCGATCCGCTCCGCATCGGCATCGACTGGGATCTGGGCTGCGACACCTGGGGCGTGATCGACGAGGTCCGCATCTCCGACACCGTGCGTTACACCGCGCCCTTCACGCCCGAGACCGTCTTCACGCCAGACGCGGACACGATGGCGCTCTGGCATTTTGACGAGTACACCGGCACAACGGCCACGGACTCCAGCGGGAACGGCAATGACGGCGTGATCCACGGCGCCGCCTGGACGACGGAGAGCCCATAGGTCGGGACGGGCGAGGGCCCTGCCGACCCCGAACCGCGCCCGCGGCAAACCCCCGGAGAGCGGCCGCGATTCGCGTTCCACGAATCGCGCCGGTCTGAGCGGCCCTCGGCGACCCGACGCGCTTGAGGCTCCTGGAGCGCCTCGGCGCCGAGCGTGGCCTCTCGATCGCGGCGCTGACGACCGGCAGCGGCATGACCCGCCAGGCCGTCACCCGGCACCTCGGCGTGCTCGCCCGCGCTGGCCTCGTCCGCGAAGAAACGCGAGGTCGTGAGCACGTATTCCAGCTCGACAGCGCGCCGATTCGCGACGTGGACGCCTGGGTCGAAGGGTACCGTCAGTTCTGGGAACACAGCTTCGACCGCCTTGAAGCGCTCCTTCAGACAACCGATTCCACCCCCACCCCGGGATCAGACCCATGAACGACCGCCCCGAGACCGCGACGATCCGTGTCGAACGCCTGCTTTTGCACGCCCCGGCGAAGGTCTGGCGCGCGCTCACCGACTCCGCCGCCATCGGGCAATGGCTGATGCCGAACGACTTCCGCGCGGAGGTCGGCGCCCGGTTCTCGGCGGACGATCTGGACAGCGCCGAAAAAGCAGCGACCGCCCGCGATCTGGTGCGACGATGCGTGGCCGAAGGTTCGGCCGTGGTGTCCACCCATCGGAGGGTCTCTCGCACGGTCGGGTGTACGGCTGCGCCCGCGTGGTGAACCCGTTCGCCGCCCAACGGTGAGCCCCCTCACCCCAGCTCCAGCAGCTCGATCACCCCCCACCCGTCGACCTGGTAGAACGACACGTGCCGCCCGCCAAAGAGCACGGCGGGCGCTCGCTCGGTGAGGGCAAGCGTGGAGAGCCCCGCAGCCTCCAGGCTCGCGAGCGTACCGCCGAGATCGGGCGTCTCGTAGCAGGTATGGTAGATGCTGGCGGCGTTTCTGGCGACGAGGCGATCGACGGGGCTGGGGCCGCTGGGACCGGGCTGGACGATCTCGACCGTGGGGTGGTCCGGGCTGGTGCAGAGCCGGACCTGGACGTTCTGGATGGGGTCGAAGACGCGATCCCCGAGGGTGTACCCGAGCAGTTGCAGCATCTTCAGCGCGCTGGCGTCGTCGCGGACGGCCAGGCCGTGGTGATGGAAGCGTAGCAACGCGGCTTCGGTCGCAGGCTTCACACCCGCTCCAGCACGTAGGCGACGTTCACGGCCAACTTCCGCGCCACGCAGTCCTCCAGCGTCTTGCCGTCGTAAGGGAGGACCAGCGATCGCACGATCCGCAAGCCCTCGCGCTGGAGCAGCGCCTCCACGCTCGCGACGTCGCGAAAAAGCGTGATGTGGTCGACCGCCGGCGCGTTCACGCACGTGGTCACGTAGATCCACGCCCCCGGCCTGGCGACGGCGACGATCCGGTCCAGGAGACGCCCGGGCTCCTCCACGTGCTCGAGCACCTCGCCCATCACGACGGCGTCGTAGCTGGCCTGCTCCAGCGTGCCCGCGAGGAAGTCCTCGCAGCGTAGCTCGCAGGTTCGCTGGGGCGAGCCGTGCACCGCGAGCAGCGCGCTGGTCTCCGCGAGGCTGGTGGCGCTCACGTCGATGCCGACGAAGCGATCGTAGGCGCTCTGCTGCATGGCGGTCATCAGGTAGTAGCCGTGGCCGGGGCCGATCTCAAGGTACGCGCCCCTCGCCCGGCGCGGCAACTCCTCGGCGAAGAACCGGAACATCGCGAGGTGGTTGGGCCACAGGAACGCGGTCAGCGCGAGCCCGATCATGTAGCGGGTCATGTACTCGTCGTTGTTGTAGACCTCCGCGGCGACCTCCGCGTAGGTGCTGTACCGGTAGGCGCCGTACTGCTCAAAGTGGATCTGCTCGCGCAGCGTGTCCCAGACGAGGGTCAGGTAGCAATCTGCAAGGTCGGCAGTGCTGAATCCGCGGCCGGCGCAATAGCCCAGGTAGCGTTCCAGGCGCTCGCGCTCGTCCTCCCGCGTGCGAGCGAGCGCGCTGCGGAGGAAGCCGCGGTGCATCGGGTTGAGCCGCTCGATCGCCTCGACGAGCGCTGCGAGTGCGGGGAGCGACGGATCCGACATGCCAGCAGTGTAGCCAGCGGGCCCGTTGCCCGCCCAGCGGGAGCCGGTACGTTAAGCGGACTCCATGAGCGACACGCTGCCCCGCCTCGTTGACGTGTTCCGGCGCGTGTTCGACGACGACACCTTGCAGATCACGCCCGCGACCACCGCCGGGAGCGTCGAGGCCTGGGACTCGGTGATGCACATCACGCTGATGATGGCGTGCGAGAAGGCGTTTGGCGTTCGCTTCCGCGCCGGGGACGTCGCCGGGCTGAAGGACGTTGGCGAGCTGGTCGGCGTGATCGACCGCCTTCGGACCCGATAGGGCGACGCGAGCCCGTGAGCGACGACGTCGTCTCCACGCTGTTCCGGGCCGTCTCGGATCGTCGACGGGCGGGCGACTGGCCCGAAGCGCTGGGCCTGCTCAGGGACGCCATCCGGCGCAGCCTGCTCGCACCCGGGGACCTCGAACGCGCCGGCCGCATCCTGCTACAGGCGCCGCTCGGGCCGACGACCTCCGTGCGCGTGCTGGGGCAGGTCACGACGACCTGGATCCCGCCCGTCCTCACCGCGCTCGCCTGGGGTGACGGCATCGCCCTCGCCGTGACCACCGGCGGCTTCGACACGGTGCTGCAGGACGTCGAGCAGATCAGCGTCGACGGCGCGCCCGATGTGCTTGTGCTCATCCCCTCCCCCGACCGGCTGCTCGCTGGCGACGACGATGCCGTCAGCATCGCCGGGGAGCTGGCGTGGTGGGAGGCAGTCTGGGCGCGACGTAGCGGGGCCCGGCTCGTGCAGCTTGGGTACGATGTGCAGGAGGTCGGCCCACGCGGTGTCGGCCTCTCGACCGCGAGCGGCGGCGCGCTCCGGCGCACTCGGGACATGAACATGACGCTGCGGGACCGTCTCCCGGCCGGTGGGGCCTGGGTCGACGTGGACCGCATTGCCGGGGACGTCGGGCGGCGCGCCTTCTACGATCCGCGCGGGCTGCGGTGGAGCGGTCAGCCGTGGAGCGAGGCCGGGCTCGTGGCGCTCTGTCACCACGCCCGGGCCGCCATCCGCGCCATCACCACGGGCCCGCGAAAGGTGCTCGTGCTGGACCTCGACGACACGCTCTGGGGCGGCGTTGTCGGCGAGGTGGGGGCGCAGGGCGTGGCGGTGCGGGACACGCCGGAGGGCGAGGGCTACCGGGCGTTCCAACAGCATTGTCTGGGGCTGGCACGGCGCGGCGTCCTGCTCGCGGTGGCGTCCAAGAACAACCCGGACGACGCGCGCGAGCCCTTCTTCTCCAACGCGTCGATGACGCTGAAGCTCACCGACTTCGCCGCCTTTGAGGCGAGCTGGTCGGCCAAGTCCGAGTCCCTCGTCCGGATCGCGACGCAGCTCCGGCTTGGCCTCGACAGCCTGGTCTTCTTCGACGACAACCCGGCCGAGCGCGACCACGTCCGCCAGATGCTGCCCGACGTCTGCGTCGTCGACGTGCCCGACGATCCCACCGGCTACGTCCGGGCGTTGGAGGCTGGCTTGTGGTTCGAAGCCGTCGCGCTCACCGCCGAGGATGAGGCCCGGAGCGCGCACTACCAGGCCGAGCAGGCCAGGGTCAGCGCGGCGGCGGCGCACGACGGCGTCGAGGGCTGGCTGAGGTCGCTGGACATGCAGGCGCACGTCGCGCCTTTCACGGAGCCGACCCTCGAGCGCGTCGTCCAGCTTTTTGGCAAGACCAACCAGTTCAATCTCACCACCCGTCGGCACACCGTCGACCAGGTGCGCGCCTTCGCCACCGACCCGGACACGATCGCGCTCGCCGGGAGCGTCCGCGACCGCTTCGGCGATCACGGGCTCGTGACCGTCATTGTCGGCGTGCCCGGCACGGAGGGCACCATCCGCGTCGACTCCTGGCTGATGAGCTGTCGTGTGATCGGGAGGACGGTCGAACACCACGTCTGGGCTGCGTTCCTGTCCGAGGCGCGCGCTCGCGGGTACACGCGGGTTGAGGCCGAGTTCATCCCGACAGGGAAAAACGCCCAGGTCGGCACCATGTACGCATCGCTCGGGCTCAGCCGGGTCGAAGATCGCGAGGGGCACTGGTTCGCGGCCGCGATCGACGACATCCCGACGCCGGTCACCTTCGTTGGCGTCAGTCCTGGGTCGCCCACGCGGTGAGCAGCAGTGGGGGCGAGGACGTCGGGTTGTCGACCGTGATCAGCAGGTCGTCGCGGTCGCCGTGCTGCAGCGCAGGCCGAACGGGCAGGTTCCGCTCGCCGAGGGTCTGCACCGGGACATCGCCGTCGTACCGGATCACGCCGCCGGCCTCGATGTGCACGTGCACAACGGCGTCGGCGGCGGGCACCTCGTCCCAAGCCGCCGTCAGGTTGACCCCGTAGACCCCAGCGGGGAGCACCTCGCGGGCGTCGGCCGGAACGCTCGCGGAGAGGCGGTCGCCCGGATACAACCAGCCGCGATCCGGGCAGAACGGGCACTCGCGCTGGGGGCACTTGCGTTCGGCGTCGTAGCTCCAGGCGTAGGCCCGGTGGTTCGTGGTCGGGTCCGAGTCGTCGGAGGTGGCGAGCCACAGCCGATCCTGGATGTGCATCACCGCGCCGCCGGGTGGAAGCGGGACCGTCTCCGGCGTCGGCTCCGGGCCCCCTTCGGCGGTCACGTCGTAGCCGTCGACGTCCGGGGGCCGCGCGAACGTTCGCCCCCCCTCGGTCACGCGCAAGGGGGTGCAGCCGACCGCGTTCGTGAACGGCGCAGGCGCCCAGAACGCGCCCTTGCCCGTCGCCTGCACCTTCGCGCGCCCGCCGCGCGGAATCGGTCCTTGGACCGTCCATGAACCCTTCGCCAGCGCATCGATCGCCGGCAGGAACGGCGGGCGGACGACGCGAACCCGCTCTCCCGCCTGCGAGAGCGACAGCGCCTGCACCACGACGTAGTGCCCGCCCGGGGGCGCGGCGATGGTCAGGGAGAACGTCGGAGAATCGGACGGAACGCAGGCGTGGACGCTGTAGCCGGCGTCGGTGCGGACAAGGCGGGCCGCCTGCCCGAGCACCGTCACGACGGGGTCGCCGGCGGCGTCGTCTGGTGCGGCGACGGGGTCGACGCGGTCGAGATCGAGATCGAGATCGACGGTGGGACCGACGGGCCGCCAGGGTTCGTCAAACCTGATTGTCAGGGTTGTTCCCGGATAGATCCAGTAGGTAGGCGTAAGGGCGGGGTCAGAAGATCCGTCGACGAGCGTCCGGATGGCCGGGACGACCTCGTCGAGCACGAACCGCGGCTTGGGACCGAGCGCCTGGGCCCGGGAGAGGTGGACCTCGTCGCCCGTGAACCAGAAGTGCCCAAAGCAGCCCTCGGGCGCATCCTCGTTCGCCTCGGTGAGCGATTCTCCGCCCTCCAGGACGATCAGGGGGGAGTGCAGGTTGGCGCTGCGCATCAGGAGGTTGCCCTGGGAGAGGAACCCGAGTCCTGGCAGCGTCGCGACGAACGCGCAGTCCTTCCTGCCCGGCACGAGCGACGACGCCGTGAGGACCGGGGCCGTGCCCTCCCGCGTCACGGTGTAGACGGGGGGGAGCACGGGCGCCGCCAGGGGTGCCGTGCCGATCGCGCCGATGTCCTTCAACCGCGATGCGAGCCTGTGGGTGAAGCTGGCGGAACCACGGCGATTGAGGTGCCGAGAGTCCGCGAAATCGGCGATGTCCATCCGTCGATCCCGCTCGTCCAGCCAGCCAACACCGAGCGTGCCCGCGAGCTCGGCCATGCCCCGTCCCAGCTCGGCCGGCACCTCGCGCTCGGGCCGCTCGCCGTACGCCGTCGGCGGCAACACGATCACCAGCTTCCCACCGTGCTGAGCCACGAGCGCCGCGATCGCCGGAAGGTAGCTCTGCTCGGCCGTCCTGGCCGCGCGGTGCTCCGAGGCCACCGCCTCGTTGGGCCTCAACGGTGGAGCCGGGGCGTCCCCCGGAATGCTCGCCCCGCCGTCGCCCGCCCCGTGCACCCCACCGAACACGATCGTGCTGGCGTAGGTGACCGCCCGGGCTGCCTTCGCCTCGCTCGCCCCATACCAGAACGCAACCGGGCGAGCCCGGAACGCCGCGAGCGCCGCATCGCGTTGCTCAGCCGCACGCTTCGCAGCCCGGTCCCACGCCGTCGGCAGCGCGGTCCGCCACGTCTTCTCCGCGAGCACGTCGTCCGGCACCGCGATCTGCTCCGCGAGCAGCGCGTACTCGTCGTCGTCAAGCTGCGTTGCCACCAGCCCCGACAGGTAGCAGCCGAGCACCACAAGCCGCGGCTGGGCGCCGTTGCCATAGACCCGGTCCTTCAGGATGCTGTACCACGTCGGCGCCGTGCTTCCCCCCGAACGCGCCAGGGTCAGGACGCGCTGCGCGGGATCCGCGAGGTCAGGCCCGAGCAGCGTCGCGTCGATGCCCAGCTCCGCCGACGAGTCACCGAGCACGAGCACGTCAAACGGCGCCGCCGTGACGAGCTTGTCCATGTCTGCAGCCGCCGTTGTCGGCGGGCCTTTCGGGGGCGGGTCCGCCGGGCGGGCGAGGTCCTGCCAGAGCATCACCGGCACGGCGATCGCCGCGATCCACGCCACAGCGGACATCACCCCGGACGCCGCGCGTGCGAGGCCCGTCGGTCGTTCTGGGGCCGGCGGCGTGGTGATCGGGAGCTCCCTTCAAACCGGGGGTTGAGATCAGAATTGGAAGTAGATGAAGGCGCCATCGTGGGCGCGCATGGAGGCGACGATCGCGACTAGCATGAACGTGCAGGCGAGGCTCCACGCGAGCGGGCGCACCGGCGTCGCGGCCAGCCAACGCCCGATCCAGCGCCGGTAGGCGAGCGCGAGGATCAGCGGGAGCGAAGCGTAGGCGCAGACGCCCAGCATGGCGATCGTCACCGTCGCCTCCTCGTTGCTGGCGCCAGCCCACGGCAGGGAGAGGTGGTGAACCACGCTGGTGAGCGAACTGTCGCGCCAGATGAGCATGCTCAGCAGCGTCCACCCGAACATGATCGGCACGGTCAGCAAGCGCCACGCCGATTGCCGCCGCATCGTGCGCGGGATGCGCGCCTGCAGGAGTGTGTAGCCCGTGATGATGATGAAATGGTACAGGCCCCACACCAGGAATTTGGTCGTCGACCCGTGCCAGAGTCCGGAGACCAGCATCGTGAAGAGGAGCGCCCGCGCGCTGCTGGCCCCAGCACCCCACTCCGGAGTCCCCGGCAGCTTCAGCCAGCGGCGCACCCAGTCTGAGAAGCACAGGGGCAAATAGACGTAGTCGCGCAGCCAGGTGGAGAGCGAGATGTGCCAGCGCTGCCAGAACTCGGCTGGCGTCGCTGCCAGATACGGGTGATTGAAGTTCTCCATCAGCTCGATCCCGAGCATGCGCGAGGTCCCCCGCGCAATGTCCGTGTACCCGGAGAAGTCCGCGAGCACCTGCACGGTGAAGCCCAGCGTGCCCGCCCACATGAGCCCGCTCGACACATGCTCGGCGCCGAAGATGAGGTCGACGTAGGGGGCGATGGCGTCGGCCAGCACGACCTTCTTGAAGGCGCCCCAGAGCGCCAGCGCCAGGCCCGACAAGCACCGCTCCACGCTGAACCGTCGCTCGGCTTCGAGCTGCGGCAGCACCGCCCCAGCGCGCTCGATCGGCCCCGCGACAAGCTGGGGAAAGTACGAGCCGAACAGCATGTAGTCGATCGGGTTGCGGCGGACGGGGATGCGCTCCCGGTACACGTCGATGGTGTACGAGAGGTTGTGGAAGGTGTAGAACGAGAGGCCGAGAGGCACAGTGATCTTCAACGCCTGCAGCGCCTCAGCCTGGTCGCGCGGCCACAAACGCGGGGCGATCTCCGCCGAAAACCAGCCGAAGTACTTGAACACCGCGAGGTTCAGGATGCTCGCGACCGTCACCACCGCGAGCACGCCCCCCGCGCGCGCCGGCCAGCGCACGATGGCCAGCGCCCCGAGGTAATTCGCAAGGTTCACCCCAATGAGCAGCCCGAGCAGCCGCGGGTCTGCCCACCCGTAGAACGCCCACGACGCGATCAGCAGGAACAGGTTCCGCGACCGGCGCCCCGGCAACACCCAGTGCACCGCGCACACCACGGCGAAGAAGGCGAGGAATTGGGGTTGGATGAAGGACATGGGGACGCGGCAGCGGCGGACGAGGGAATGTGGCCCGGCGGCGACGGGGCGGCAAGAACCCCGACTACGCGGTCAGCACGGATCCCCCGCGACCTTCCCGCCACCATCCGCCGGCATTCCGCCGATCACCGTCCCGCGAAGCGCGACGTTCACGAACACCGTCCGCCGGTTCAGCGCCTTGTCGTCCGGCGTGTCGTTTGCCGCAACCGGCTTGCTCCCTCCAAAACCCACCGGGATCAGCCGCTTGCAGTCAACCCCCTGCGCCACCAGCGCCCGCGCGACAGCCAGCGCGCGCCGCTCTGTCAGCGCCTGCTGCTCCGCCGCGTTCCCGTCCGTGTCCGAGTGAACCTCCACGCGCATGAGGCTGATGTACGACTTTGCGGCCAGGTACGCCGCGACGTGCGCCAGCGCAGGGGCGCTCTCGGGGAGGACGGCGTCGGAGCCGGTGGCGTACGTGACCGTGGTCGGCACGATGAGCGTGTTTTGATTGAGCACGAAGGTGACGGGCGCGGGATCCTCGGCGCGCGCGACCCGGGAGAACGCGGGGACCAACGCGAGGATAATCAGCGTGGCGACGCGGACGAAGGGGAACGGGCGGCGGGCTGATGACATCGGGTATGCTCGGGCAGGCACGCAGGGTAGCAGCTCAGGCGCCCGGAGCACACCCCGGTCAGGTCGGCGTGTCCGCCCAGGTGCAGACCGTGCCGTCCGTGGCGGTCATGTCGGTGCCGGGCTGCTGACAGCAGCTCTGGATGGTGTCGCGGGCCTTGCCGTACGTTGATTCCCAGAGATCGTGGTTCTTTATCTGCGAGTCGCCGGCGTACACGTAGGGCATCCAGGTGCCGAGCCACCAGATGTCGCTGGTGGCGTCGGCGGCGGCCTGCACCACCCGTTCCTCGTAGCCGCTGAGCTTGGCCACGCCGTAGGAGTCCGGTGCCCACGAGGAGCACGTTGCGTTCGAGGTGATCCGGTGGCAGCCCTCGCAGGCCGCCGCGTCGGGAGACGTGAGGTACTTCGTGCCGTTTGGCTCAAAGGTTCCGCTCGCGGTCACGCGCTGGAACGCCCCGGACGTGTAAGTGTCCGTGACCCACCCGACAGACTGGAGGTAGGGCGTGTAGTTGTAGGGGTCGTTGTCGTGGCAGCTCGTGCAGCTCTTCCCCTCTGTGTAGTAGTAGAAGCCGAGGTAGGCGGTGCGGTTTACCTCATCATCCTTCGTCAGGTCCATGTCTGGCATGTTGCGGCCAGCGATGCCGGTGCCATCATTGTCGTCGTACCAGCACGACGCGCCATTCCGGGAGTTGTAGAAGATGGCGCCGACGTCGTCGAAGGGCAGACTCTCGTCGGCCGCCGCGCCCGCCACGTAGGTGTTGCGACGGCAGATGTATTTGACCGTCACCGTGCCGTGGGTGATCTGCCCGAGGCGACCGCCCGGCGTGCAGGTACCGTAGAGCAACGTCGGGTTTGCGCACGTCGACACGTCGGCATCGACCGGGCTGAGCGACCCGTCCGCCGCCGACGTGTAGATGACGATCTCCTCGCCGTTGGCGCACTGGTATTCGTCGGTCGACGGCATCCAGCCGTCCATCGCCTTCTTGCATTGGCAGGAGTAGCAGATCGCCTGCCCTTCGTCTGTCGTGGTGTCCGCGCACGACGAGGTGCAGTCCACCGCGATGATCGGCACCGCAACGGAGTCGCTCGTCTGCACCTGTGCGATGCAGCCGACGAGGGCGAGCGCGGGCGCCCAACGTAAGGCACTCATGGGTCAGCCCGTCCATTTCGCTTGAGCTCCCTCAAATGCCAGAGGTAGAAGCTCTCCAGCTTCTCCCTCGCCCACGGCGTCCGACGCAAGAACTTCAGGCTCGACGCTACGCTCGGCTCGTGCGTGAAGCACCGGATCGCCACCTGTTGCCCGAGCTCCTCCCACCCGTACGCCGCCTGCAGCTCAACCACGATCGCCTCGAGTGTGAGCCCGTGGAGCGGGTTTCGCGGCTGTTCGAGGGGCAGGCGAGCCTCCAGGATCCTGTTCTACACCGGATCGCGCGCGGGCGCTTCCGGCGAAGCCAGATGGATGCCTTCCCGAATGCCCGCCCACTGCCGCCTCTACGCCATGCTGCTCCACGCGCTCGTCGGAAGCGTCGCGGCAAAAGGCAATCGCGCTGCGTTGGTGGTGGCCGGCTCGGGGTTGTAAGCGCTGGCGGTGGCGCCCGCCGGGACCGCCTCGCCGCGCAGTGTGGAAGGACGAGCAGCTTGCGAAGGACTCTGCGCCGGGAGCCGCCCAAAACCGTGCAACTCCCGTGCAACTCCCCTCACCCATCCTTCGACCACCGCCCAGCCGACTACGCTGTGAGCATGTGGATCATCGCCCTCCTCGCCGGCTGCCTCGCCAGCGCCCCTGCCGCTCCTGTGCCCTCCCCGTGGACGACCCTGGTCCCCGGCCTTGAACTGGCCCAGTTCGCGCTCACGCCCTCGCACGTCGGCGACTCGACCCTCCACGTCGCCCGCGTCGACCCGCACGTGCTGCGGCTGGAGCTGCACCTCGCGACGGAGGAGGGCGGACGGCCCCTCCCGGTAGACGCCTGGCTCGACCGCACCGCCGCGCTCGTCGCCATCAACCCCGCGATGTTCTCCTCCGGCGTCGTCGGAGGCGCCGCGTACACCGCAACGGCGAGGTCCGTGAACAACCCGCGCTGGGCGGCCGGCCAGCGCAGTGTCCTCGCACTCGACCCCATCACCCCCACGGACCCGGCTTTCCACATCTACAACCTTGGTTGTGGCGCGAACGTCGGCGCGGATCCGGCGACCGAGACGGCCGGCTACCGCACCCGGATGCAATCGATCCGCGGGCTCGGCTGCGCGGGCGAGAACGTCTGGAGCGACCAGCCGAAGGAGTGGTCAGCGGCGATGGTCGGCGAAGATGGCGAAGGACGGGCGCTTTTCCTGTTCGTCCGCTCGCCGTATCGGATGCACGACCTCATCGACCAGCTCCGGGCGTTGCCGCTCGATCTGCGTGCCATCCAGTACGGCGAGGGCGGTCCCGAAGCCTTCCTCGCCGTCCGGACCCCTGCTCTGACGACGACCTGGACCGGGAGCTGGGAGACGGCGTTCAACGAGAACGACGACGTTCACGACGCCGGGGACCTGCCAAACGTGCTCATCGCCCGCGCCAGCACTGGCACCGCCGATCCCGGCGCTCAGCACACCTCGCGCCAGCCTCGGCGCTGAATTCCCGCAGTTCCAAGGCCACGAACCCCGCCAGCCGGCGAGTACGCCAGCCGGCACGGTTCGTGCGCGGAACCGCGCGCCGGGGGGCCATTGCTCTCGCCAATCGCGCGCTTTCA
>CAIMSU010000042.1 GCA_903844155.1 uncultured Pseudomonadota bacterium
GGCGGAGAACGCACGTTGCGCGAGCTGTTTGAGCCACTCGGCTACGTCGTTGGAGTCGAGAACCACCCGCTTGGCGAGCCCTACGGCCCGAGCCGGTACTTCGCGCTCACGCTCACCGCCACCATCAAGCTCTCGACGCTGCTCTCGCACCTCTACGTGCTCATGCCCGTGCTCGACGACCAGAAGCACTACTGGGTCGGCGCCGACGAGATCGAGAAGCTCATGCGGCACGGCGGGGGGCCCGAAGGGGACGGGTGGCTCAGTGCTCACCCGCACCGCGCCTTGATCGTAGAGCGCTACCTGCGGCACGACCGGCGGCTCACGCGGAATGCGCTCGCGCGGCTGACGGAGGGGGACCCGGACGCGGAGGACGAGCGCGCCGAGCAACAGGAAGAGCAGGTGGAACGTCCGCTGTCACTGGACGAGCTGCGCCGTGCTGCGGTGGTCGAGGCGCTGCGAGCGGGCGGGGCCCGCCGCATCCTCGACCTCGGCTCTGGCGAAGGCAAGCTGATCCGGGCGCTGCTGACGGACCCCGGTTTCACGGAGATCGTGGGGGTGGACGCGTCGATTCGCGCGCTGGAGATCGCCGAACAGCGGCTTGAGCGCGTACCGGAGCGGCCGCGTGCGCGTGCGAAGCTGCTGCATGGGGCGCTCGGCTACAAGGACTCGCGGCTCGTCGGGTTCGACGCTGCCGCCGTTGTCGAAGTGATCGAGCACCTTGACCCCCCGCGCCTGGCCGCGTTTGCGCGCGCGCTGTTCGGGCACGCACGCCCGCGCACGATCGTGCTGACCACGCCAAACGTGGAGTACAACGTGCTTTTTGCAGGGGGCGCCTCCGGCTTGCGGCACTCGGACCACCGTTTTGAGTGGACCCGCGCCGAGTTCGAGGCGTGGGCTCGGGCGACAAGTGAGCTGTGGAGCTACAACGTAGCCTTCAGCGGCATCGGCCCGGTCGACGAGACGCACGGGCAGCCAACGCAGATGGCGGTGTTCACCGCCCGGGATCGGCCATGAACCTGCAATTGCCGGCGCTCTCGCTCGTGGTGCTGATGGGTCCTTCGGGGTCCGGCAAGAGCACGTTCGCGCGCAAGCATTTTGCGGCCACCGAGGTCCTCTCCTCGGACGCGCTGCGCGGCTGGGTGAGCGACGACGAAAACGACCAGTCCGCCTCGCAGGATGCCTTTGAGTCGCTTCATTTCCTCGCGGCCAAACGGCTCTCTCGCGGCAAGCTGACGGTCATCGACGCGACGAACGTCCAGGCACACGGCCGCGCCCCGCTTCTCGCGCTTGCAAAGCAATTCCACGTGCTCCCCAGCGTCATCGTCCTCGACGTGCCGGAGCGCCTCTGCCACGAACGAAATGCCGCCCGCCCCGAGCGCAATTTCGGCCCCCACGTCGTCCGCAACCAGCTCCGCGACCTCCGGCAGTCCCTGCACGGGCTCAAGAAGGAGGGCTTCCGCAACATCTGGACCCTCACCCCCGAGGATCTCGACAGCGCGCAGATCCAGCGCGTTCCCCTCTGGAACGACAAGCGCGATCTGCCCGGCCCCTTTGACATCATCGGCGATGTGCACGGCTGCGACGATGAGCTGGCCGAGCTCATCACCAGCCTGGGCTACGCCGAGAACGGCGTGCACCCGGATGGCCGCACGCTCGTGTTCCTCGGCGATCTCATCGATCGCGGGCCGAAGATCCCCGAGGTGCTCGACCGCGTCATGGGGCTCGTGAACAGTGGTCGCGCGCTGTGCGTTCCCGGAAACCACGAAGCGAAGCTGCTCCGGAAGCTCGCGCAGCTCGGCAAGGCCGCCGACCCGCGCATCGCCCCGCGCCACGCCCCGGTAAAGCTCACACACGGCCTCGCCGAGACGATGGCCCAGTTCGCGACGCGCAGCCCGGAATGGGTAGAACGAACCCGGGTCTTCCTCGACCGGCTCATCAGCCACTACGTGCTGGCCGAGGGCAAGCTGGTCGTCAGCCACGCCGGCCTGCCGGAGTCCATGCACGGGCGATCCTCCGGCCGGGTCCGGGAATTCGCGCTTTATGGAGACACAACCGGCGAGATCGACGCGTACGGCCTCCCCGTCCGCTACCCCTGGGCCGACGATTACCGCGGGCGCGCCCTCGTGGTCTATGGGCATACACCCGTGGTAGAACCAGCCTTTGTCAACAACACCATCTGCGTGGACAGCGGCTGCGTCTTCGGTGGCGCGCTCACGGCCCTGCGCTGGCCCGAGCGCACGCTCGTCAGCGTGCCGGCGGCCCGCGAATACTACGCGCCCACCCGACCCCTCGCGCCCGAGCCCGTCGCCACGCCGTCCCCCGCGGACGGCGACCTCCTGGACATCACCGATCTGCTCGGTCGCAGCCGGATCGAGACGCGCTTGATGCGGACCATCACCATCGGCGAGGCCCACGCCGCCGCAGCGCTCGAGGCCATGGCCCGCTTTACCGTGGATCCCCGATGGCTGGTCTACCTGCCGCCGACGATGTCGCCGTGCGAGACGAGCGAGGCCCCGGGATTGCTGGAGCATCCTGCCGAGGCGATCGGGTACTACCGAAAGCTCGGCGTCCAACGCGTCATCTGCGAAGAGAAGCACATGGGGTCACGTGCCGTGCTCGTCCTCGCGAAGGACGCCGCCGCGGCCCAACGCCGCTTCCACGTTGGCGGGACGGAGCATCCGTGCGGGGTGATCGTCACCCGGACCGGTCGGCCGTTCTTCTCGGGCGCAGGCGGCGGGGCGACGGAGGCGGTGCTGCTGGAGCGGGTCCGGTGCGCGGTCGACTGGGCAGGCCTGCAGACCGACTGGGTCGTGCTCGACGCGGAGATCATGCCGTGGACGGCAAAAGCGCGGGAGCTCGTCCGCGATCAGTACGCTGCCGTCGGTGCGGCGGCGACGGCTGGTCTGACGGCCGCCGATGCGTCGCTGCGCGCGACCGAGGAGCAGGCCCGCCGTGCGAACGTCGACTTCGGGCCTGAGTTCTCGGCGCTCGTCGCCCGGGTCGGCGAGCAGCGCGAGCTGGCAGACCGCTACAACGCGGCCTGGCGACAGTACGCGGGGCCTGCGGATGGCGTCGACGACCTGCGCATCGCCGTGTTCCACGTGCTCGCGAGCGAGGGGCACGTGCACGCGGACCGTGACCACGGCTGGCACATGGCGCAGGCCGGGGCGATGGCCGCGAGCCTGAGCGGGTCCAGCGGCGTGGAGACGCTGCAGGCGACGCGCTTTATTGAGGTGGACACGGCGGATCCCGAGCCCGCGGTGGCGTGGTGGCAACACCTCACCGCTAACGGCGCGGAGGGCATGGTCGTCAAGCCCTGGACGTACATCACGACCGGGCCCAAAGGCCTGGTGCAACCGGCGATCAAGTGCCGCGGGCCCGAGTACCTGCGCATCATCTACGGGCTGGACTACACGTTGCCCGCGAACCTGCAACGCCTGCGGAAACGGGGCCTCGGTGCCAAGCGATCGTTGGCGTTACGCGAGTTTGCCCTGGGCGTCGAGGGGCTGGAGCGCTTCGTCGCGGGCGACTCGCTGCGCCGTGTGCACGAATGCGTGTTCGGCGTGTTGGCCCTGGAGAGCGAGCCGGTCGACCCGCGGCTGTGACTCAGCGTCGCCGGGGCCCGAGCGCGCGAACGCCGAGCCAGACCCCGAGGCCGATCGCCAGCCAGACACACCATGCGGCGGTGTCCAACACCACCCCCCAGTCGTGCCCCGCCTGCGAGCTCGGGGTCGGCCCCGCAACCATCGCCAACCCCATCGCCGCAGCGTACGCCAGCATCGGACCAGCACCGATCAGGGCAGCGGGCGGGCCGCCGACCGCGTCGCGTTCCACACCCTGGTCGACGATCACCAGCACGACCGCCCAGATCACCGCCAGCACGACGGCGAACGGGATGGACGCCATCGCGATCAGCCCTGAAAAACTGATGTCCATCACGCACTCCAAGCCGCAAACGCCCTGATCATCCCCACGGCTCCGCAGAAAACCCCTCGCCCTCGATCGCGAACGCCTTTACACGATCCTCCGACGACACCACAGCCGCCAGCTCGGTCGCCGCACATCCTCCGACGACCATCCGCCCGTCGACCTCTACGGCAAAGCTGGCCTCGTCGCCGTCCACCCACGCTCCAAAAGGCAGGGCGCAACCCGTGCCGAGGGCTGCCAGCGCGGCACGCTCAATGCCGACGGCGACTCGCGTCGGACCGTGTTCCAACGCCGACAGTAGGTCGAGCGTGGGGCCATCGTCCACGCGACATTGCAGTGCGAGCGCTCCTTGACCGGGCGCACCGGGCCAGCACCGGGGGTGCAACCGCAGGGGCAGAACGCCGTCGGCACGCGCGTCCGGAATTGCGGAGGACGCGGGGGCCCACGCCGAGCCCTCGCCAAGGCGGCGAAGCCCGGACGCGGCGAGGAGGATGGCGTCGAAGCGGCCCTCGCGCAGCCGGGCGATGCGGGTCGTGACGTTGCCACGGAGAAACGCGCCTGTCGCCGAAGGAAGCCAGCGTTGGAGGAGGGCCATCCGACGAGGCGAGCTCGCACCCACCGTCCAGCGCGGGTCGTTTGGGCCTCCGGCGAGGTGCACCCCCTCGCCCGTGCGCAGCAGCAAGACGTCCGCCGGGTCCTCCCGCTCAGGGATGACCAGCGTAAGTCCTGGAGAATCCGCCACCGGCAAGTCCTTCAGCGAGTGGACGGCAAAGTCGACCTTCCCCGACCGGATCGCATCCTCGACGGCCCCGGTGAACCAGCCCTTCGCCAACGGCGCGCGCGCGTCCGTGAGCGGCACGTCCACCAGGCGGTCGCCCTCGGTCTCGATGCCAACGCGCTCGACCGTCACGCCCGTCGCCCGCTCCAGCCTCGCCGCGACCTGTCCGGCCTGCGCGAGCGCGAGCACGCTCGTTCGCGTGCCAAGGCGCAACGTCCGCTTCATCCGGCCGAATCCGCCGTGGAGAGCGCAGCGACGGCCTCGCACAGCACGCTCACCGCCTCCGGCGGCGTCGACGGCAGGAGGCCGTGGCCGAGGTTGACGATGTGGCCACGGTGCGCGTCCGCGGGATCCAGCCCCCGTGCGTGGAGGTCGCGGTCGAGCCGCAGGACCTCGCCGCGGATGGCGTCGGCACCGGCGAGGAGGCAGGTGTTGTCGATGTTTCCCTGTGTCGCGCAGACGACGTCGGAGCCGCCCGTCGCCGCGCTTCGGCGCTGGCCGCCGCGGAGCACGCGGGCGTCCTTCATCTTCGCCGTGTCATGCAGCGAGACCGCCGGAAAACCGAGGGCCATCGCCGCGGAGGTCAGGTGCCCCGCCCGGACGAACAGCATCATTCGCGCCGCGGGGTGCCGCGCCTGCACCCGTTCGCGCACGCGCAGGAGGCTCGGACGCGAGAGCTCCCACCAGGACGCCTCGGAGAGCAAGCCCCCCCACGTGTCGAAGACCTGCACGGCATCGGCCCCCGCGTCGATCTGCGCGATCAAGTGGTCCGCGACCGCGTCCGCGAGCGAGGTGAGCAGCGCCTGCGTCTCCGCTGGGAACTGCCGGGCGAACGTCCGCGCCTTCGCAAAATCGCTGCTCCCCTCCCCCTCGACGAGGTAGCAGAACAGCGTCCACGGCGCGCCCGCAAAGCCGAAAAGCGCGTGGTCGGGGGCGGCCCTGCGCAATTCCTTCACGGCCGCGTAGGTGAAAGCCAGCTTTTCGCCCATCGCGGTCCAGTCCAGGCGCCCGATGTCCGACGGAAGCCGGACGGGCGCGGCGAGCGAGGGCCCGTCGCCGGTGACGAAGCGCAGACCCGCGCCCGCGGCGTCGAGGATCGTGAGGATGTCGGAGAAGACGATGGTCGCGTCCAGCGGGAAGCGGCGCAGGGGTTGGAGCGCGACTTCGGTGCACGCCTCGGGCGAGTGGCAGAGCTCCAGGAAGGACATGTTCGCCCGCAAGGCGCGGTATTCGGGCAAAAACCGGCCCGCTTGACGCATGAGCCAGATCGGCAGCCGGTCAACGGGATCGCCAGCGAAGGCGGCGAGGATGCGGTCACGGCCGGTCATGGGCCGGGGCTCTAACCGGACAACCGGCGGGGGGATCGCCGATGGCTCCGACGCGCAAATGACGGATGGCGACGGCCGGGGGCCGGCCGTAGCTTGATCCCGGAGGTCGGATGGACCGGAAGGTGCTCGCGCTCCTCACCCGCCTTGCGCGGGAACCAGCGTTCGCCGACCGCTTCTATGCCGACCCGGACAGCGTTCTGGCGGAGCTGGCCATCCCCGAGGCCGACCGCCCCGCCCTTCGACGCCTCGACCGCGCTGCCGTCGCGTATCTGGACGTCGCCGCGGACGTTGAGCCGGGGGTCGCGGTCGAGCACCCGTCCAACAACGTCGGAAACCGGCATCTCACCGCGCTGATCGCGCTTTGGGGCTGCGCGGCCTACGTGCTCGTCTGGCTCCTGATGCCCTGGCTCCAGACGAGGTCGTCGTGAGCAAGCCCATCCGTCGCCGACGACCGGGGACGCTCAACCGTGCGCGCCTCGGCGTGCTTATGGCCCTCTGCACCGTCCTCGGCTTCCACGTATGGGCGTGGTACCACCTCGGTGATCGCCGGCTGGACAACGGCGGGGTCGTGGCGGGGGTGGCGGTCGATGCATGGCACGCCGTCGGGAAATTCAGCTTCAGCGGGCTCGCCTCGGTCCTTGTCGGCCACTTCAACATGGCCGCGGTCTTCTGCCTCGCGGTCATCGCCTCCCTCCTGCTCTACGGCCGCCTGTTCTGCGGTTGGTTCTGCAAGCTCTCGGCATTCCAGGAGCTGACCGAGGCGATCTACGCGCGCATCGGCTTCCGCCCCGAGCTGGTCCACACGCGCGCCCGCATGGTCCGGATGTTCGCGT
The DNA here is from genome assembly GCA_903844155.1 of uncultured Pseudomonadota bacterium. Classification (GTDB taxonomy): domain Bacteria; phylum Myxococcota_A; class UBA796; order UBA796; family SXON01; genus CAIUMM01. The sequence goes on from CAIMSU010000042.1 coordinate 6,867, forward strand.
TCGTCCCCTACTTTCTCCCCGTGCTCTACGTCTGGGCCGAAAAGGGCCTGTCGACGGCCTACTTCAACCTCGGCGCCGTACAACCCTGGACGCCGGACCTGCCGAGCACGGTGATCGGCTCCCTGTTCTACTTCGCCGTCATCACCTTCGGGCTGACCGCGCTGTTCGGCCGGCGCGCGTTCTGCCGCCTCGTCTGCCCCTTCGCACTGTTCTTCCAGCTTTTTGAGAAGCTCCCCTGGATCCCGCGCATCCAGCAGACCGGCCGGTGCATCCGCTGCGACGTGTGCGATCAGGCCTGCCCGATGGGCATCTCCGTCCAGAACGAGGTGCTCCGGCAGCGCGTCGTCACCGATCCCGAGTGCATCCGCTGCATGATCTGCGTGGATGTGTGCCCGGTGAAGGCGCTGAAGTACACGGCCCGCCCGGTGACGGAGCCCGCGCAGGCTCCCCAGCTCGCACCGACGTTCCGCGAGAGCGCCTTTCCCATCGGCGTCGACATGTTCCTGGCCTCGGCGGCCGTGATCGGCGGCGTCGGCCTCGCCACGCGGTACACCGGCTTCTTCGTCTTCCTCGGCATGTCGCTGGGGTTGATCGCGGGGGTCGCGGCGGTTGGCCTCGTCGGGCTGCTGACAAGAGCGTTCGCCCGGAGGCCAGCGACATGAAACTCCCCTCCACCCTCACCCCCAACCAGGTGCTGTGGCTCTCGGTCATCGCGCTCGCGATCGTGCTCGCCGTCACCTGGATGCTCGTGCCGAAGGCGACCGCGCCGTTCATCTACACGTTCTTCTGACGACCGGCCGAATTCAGCGGCCGAGGCTGTCTACGGCGTACCGACGGTCGGATCGGTTGGGGGGCGTGCGCTTGCGACGAGGTCGTTGCACCCGGGAGCCCCGGAGCAGAACGCCGTGAGGTCGGTCGCGGCAAACGCCGTGTTGGAGGCGTTCAACCCGACCCAGCGGGACCGGCACGTCAGGCTGGCCGGCGCCGGCAACAGGTCGCAGCGGGCGCCCGCGGTGGACAGGTCGGGCTCGGCTCCTGCGCTCCGCGTCACGCACACGGCGTACACCCCGGCATCTGCCTTGTAGGAAGCGCAGGCGTCCGCGGAAGCTGCCGGGGGGTCGCCCGCACAGCCCGAACCCAAGGCGAGCAGCGCCAGAAGCAGGAAGGGCGGCGATTGATCCGGGACGCGCGTCATGCATCGAACAATACCACGATTTTCGGCACCGGCTGCCAGAATGGAGGACTAATTTCGATTCCGACGTCCGTCGGAGAACGGGGGTCACCCGTCGGCGACGCCGCTGACGCCGGCTGGCAGCCGCACCAGCCGATTCTCCCGGTTCACGCACACCAGTTGGATCTGCCCCTCGACCATCGCCTTGACGCCGTCCGGTCGCCACACCGCCTGGTGAAAGATCGCCCGGTACTCACTCTCCAATTGCACGCGGGTGCGCACCTGGAGCACGTCGCCGAACCGGGCGCCCTCCCGGAACGAGAGCTCCGCTTTGTAGACGACGAAGCCGAGGCCGTCCTCGCGGTAGAGCCGAACGAGCTCATCCGCGCCGAGCACGTGTTCTCGGGCGCGCTCAAAATACTTCAGGTAGTTCGCGTGGTAGACGAGGCCGGAGTGGTCGGTGTCTTCGTAGTAGATGCGAAAGTCGAAGACGTGCGCCATGCCAGGGTCTAACCCTCGCCCGGCCGCCGCCGCCGCTCGGCGAACCTCGCCTCCGGAATAAGCGCCCCGCGATGTCCACCGAGTCCCCTCCCACCGAGCAAACCATCCTCGCCGCGCTTCACGTCGTGGCGGTCCCCGAACGGGCGACCCACGCCCTCGGCTACTTCCCAACCAGCATGAAGCACCTGGGCGTGCCCGTTCCAGCGCTGCGGGCTGTGCTGAAGCCGGTCATCGCATCCTTGCGCAAGGCACCGCCGGGCGAGGCGACCCGGTTGGCGCTCGCCCTGTGTGCAACCGGCATTTTTGATGCGAAGCAGGCTGGTTTTGAGGTGCTCAACGCCCTGCCGAAGGAGCGACGCGCGTTGACGGCCGAGCAGGTCGTCGGACTCGCGGAGGGCAACGACAACTGGTGCTCGGTGGACACGTACAGCACCTACCTCTCCGGCCCGGCCTGGCGCGAGGGCACGCTCACGGACGCGATGATCGCGACGTGGTCGGCGTCTCCAGACCGGTGGCTCCGTCGCACGGCGCTGGTCTCCACGGTGCCGCTGAACATGAAGTCCCGAGGTGGGACGGGCGACACCCCCCGGACCCTCGCCGTCTGTGCCCACCACGCTCACGACCGCGACGACATGGTGGTCAAGGCGCTCTCCTGGGCCCTGCGGGAGCTCGCTGAGCGCGACCCGGACGCGGTGGAGGCGTTCCTCACGAGCCACGACGTCGCCCCACGGGTGCGCCGCGAGACGAGGAACAAGCTCGATACTGGCCTCAAGAACCCATGAAGACCATCCACCTCCTCCGTCACGGCCAGACCGCCTGGAACATCGAGCGCCGGTTCCTCGGGCGCACGGACATCGCGCTGGACGACGTCGGCCGTTCCCAGATCGAGCAGTTGGCGGCCGTGTTTCCGCCCGTTTCCCGTGTCTGGTCAAGCCCGCTGCGGCGCGCGCTCGACACTGCCCGCGCCGTGACGCGCGCCCAGGGCCTCGCCGACCCGACCGTGGATGCTGATCTGGTCGAGATGGACATGGGGGAGCTGGAGGGGATGGACGGGCCGACGGTGTTCGCCCGCTATGGGGATTTGCTCCTGCAATTCCGCAACGACACCGCCAACGTCGTCCTGCCGGGTGGCGAGACGATGGCACACGCTGGCGAGCGGATGTGGCGCGCGTTCGCGCGGATCCTCAGCGACGTCGGCCCCGACGAGACGATCGCCATCGTCTCCCACCAGATGGCGCTGTCGGGCCTGCTCTGCCTCGCGACCGGCAAGGGCCTGTCGGCCTACCGGGATTACACGCAACGGAACACGGCCTGGACGACCGTGCAGATCGACGGCGACGTGCTCGTCGTGGTTTCACGGGATCAAGCCCCGCACCTGGACCGCGCGCCGGGCTGACAGGCGCGGGCGGAGATAAGCCCCGCACAAGAGGTCGGCGTGGAGTTGCAGAAGCAGGTGGCGGTGGTGACGGGCGCGAGCCGCGGGATCGGCAGGGCGATCGCCCTGGAATTGGGGCGGGGTGGGGCGACTGTGCTCGTGAACTACCTGAAGAACGAGGCGGCGGCCGCGGCCGTCGTCGCCGACATCAACGCCGCAGGCGGCGTGGGCCGGGCCGTGCAGGCCGACGTTTCCACGCTCGACGGCGTCAACCGGCTCGTCCAGGCGGGCGAGGACGCCGGTGGCATCGAGATCCTCGTCAACAACGCCGGCATCACCCGCGATGGGCTGCTGCTACGGATGACCGACGAGCAGTGGGGCGATGTCATCGACACCAACCTGACGGCGACCTTCCGACTTTGCCGCGCTGCGACCGAGGGCATGTTGCGACGGCGCCGGGGCTGCATCGTGAACCTGACGTCCATCTCCGGCATCATGGGGAACGCTGGCCAGGCAAACTACGCCGCCGCGAAGGCGGGGATCATCGCCATGTCACGGTCGCTCGCCAAAGAGGTCGGGCGACGGAGCATTCGCGTGAACTGCGTCGCACCGGGGTTCATCGACACGGACATGACCGCCAGCCTGCCAACCGAGCTCATCGACGGCGTCAAGCAGATGATCCCCATGCGACGGCTCGGCCGGCCCGACGAGATCGGACCCATCGTCCGCTTCCTCGCCGGCCCCGGCGCCAGCTACATCACCGGGCAGACGTTCGTGGTGGACGGCGGGCTTAGCTAGGGGCTAGCCGCCGAAACGGCTGGCCCTTGACCACGTCTTCCGGCCGGTAGATCGGCACGCCCTTGCCACCGCGCGCGACCGTGCGCTCGTCCACGATCTGGGCTGCGATCCCGGCGATTCGCGCGAACCCGAAGAGCACCGTGTAGTACTCGGGATCGGTGAGCCCGCAAGCGTTCGTGAGCGAGCCGGAGACGGCGTCCACGTTCGGGTAGGGGTTCTGGATCTTCACGTTCTCCTTGAGCACCTTCACGCCGCGCTCGCGGAGCAGGGCGGCGATGCGGAACAGCGGATCATCGCCGCAGATTTCGGCGCCGACCTTGTATTGCACCCGCGCCCGGGGGTCCTCTGCGCGCAAGACGGCGTGACCGAACCCAAAGAGCTTTCCGCCCGTCGCCAGCTCGTGCCGGACGAACGCTTCAACCGCGTCGCCATCGGCCTTTCCGCCAGTCGCGTCGCTCACCTTCTTCACGAACTCCAGGCACTCCTGGTTCGCCCGACCGTGCAGCGGGCCGTACAGCGCGGCCATGGCGCCCACCATCGAGCTGTACTGGTCTGCGAGGCCGGAGGCGATGGCCTTGCCGGTGAACGTGGAGAGGTTTCCGCCGCCGTGATCCATGTGAATCACGTAGTAGATGCGCAGCAGGCGGGTGAGCTTGCCCGGGTCGGCGCCGGGGACGCCCAGCATGTGCACCATGTTCTCGACGAGCCCCAGCTCCGGCTTGGACGCGATGGGCGCGCCCCAGCCCTCGCGGAGGCGGAAGATGTTCGCGATCAGCTCCGGCGACCGGGCGATCATGTTGAGCCCGTCCTCGCGGAAGTCGCCCGTCTTCGTCAGCATTCCCATGAAGGTCAGGCCCGCCATCAGCCACTCCATCGGGTGCCCCTCCTTGGGGAGCGAGCCGAGCAGCGCGATCACGCGGGGGTCCAACTTCGCCCGACGGGCAAGGTCAACCTTGAAGGCAGCGAGCTGCTCCGTAGTCGGCAGTTCCTTGTGGAAAAGCAGGTACACCGCGGCTTCCGGCTCGATGTACGCGAGGTCCTCGATGGGGTAGCCGACGTACGATACGCCCACTTCGGGGTCGACGGCGGAGGTGCGGACGAAGCTCGTCGGGAAGCCGCGCAGGCCGGTGTCGACCTGATCCTCGGTGATCTCGAACAGAACCTTCTTGGCGGCGGGTGCGTCGGACATCAGCGGTCTCCTGTGCGGGCGTAATCTATGCGCCGATCTGCTCAGCCGCCACACCATCCGCCGCGCTCGCACGCGGTTGTAGCGACAAAAAGGCATCCGTCGTTTTCCTCGCGCCCGACGCAAATTGATATTGACATCCGTTATCAATACCGCTACATCAGGTGCATGACGCTCGCCTCCGTCCCCCTCCGAACCCCGGTGACCATCGCGGCCATCTCTGGCGACCGCCCCTTTCGGCGCCGCCTGATGGAACTGGGCTTTCTACCGGGGGTAACGGTCCAGGTGCTCGGCATCGCCCCCTTCGGCGATCCGTTGGACATCGAGATCCGCGGCTGCCGGTACTCGTTGCGCAACGCAGAAGCGACGTGCGTGACCGTGAACCCGATCCCGGCCAGCGCCGACCTCGCCGCGAAGTAGGCGCGCGTGCAACCGGCGACGGCAGCCTCCGCGACGGCCGGAAACCGCGTGCAGATGCCCCGAATCGCGCTCGCCGGAAACCCGAACACGGGCAAGACGAGCTTGTTCAATCGGCTCACGGGCGCGAACGCCCGGGTCGGCAACTACCCCGGCGTGACGGTCGAGCGTGAGATCGGCAAGTGGAACCTGGGGAGTCGGACGGTCGAGGTGATGGACGTGCCCGGCGCCTACTCGCTGGCCGCCCGCTCGGCCGAGGAGCAGGTCGCGATCCGCAGCGTCTTCGGCCTTGATCCTGGGGAGCCCCGGCCGGCGCTCGTGGTCGTGGTCATCGATGCCACGCAGCTCGTCCGCAACCTGTACTTCGCAATGCAGCTCATCGAAGCCCGGGTTCCCGTCGTCCTCGCGCTAAACCTCATCGACGTCGCCCGCGCGCAGGGGAGCCCGCCGGACCGCCAGCGCGTGGAGGACATCCTCGGCGTGCCCGTGGTCGCAGTGAGCGCCGCCACCGGCGAGGGCCTGGAGCCGCTAGCCCGCGCCGTGGAGCGTGTCCTGGTGCGGCCCGACGAGGGGCGTAGCGTCGCCACCTGGCGCTACCCGAGAGCGCTGGAGAAGGACGTCGACCGCCTCGCGGCGCTCGTTGCAGCCTGGAGCCCAGAGGAGGCAAAAGCCCTGGGTCGCTGGGCGCTCCTCTCCGTTGACGTCGAGGACGAGCTGGTCGACATCCCCGAAGTCGTGCGCAAGGAGGTCACGAACGTGCGCCGGCAGGCCGAGGCTGCAGGTCGCGACATCGACGCCGAGCTGATCGGCACCCGCTATTCCTGGTTGGACGCCCAGGACTTCGGGATCCGCGGCACAGCCGACACCGGGTTCACGGAAGCCGTCGATCGCTTCCTCCTCCACCCGCTCTGGGGTGGCCTCACGTTCCTGCTCACCATGGGCGTCCTCTTCCAGGCCCTGTTCTCCTGGAGCGACCCTGCGATCTCCGCGATCGAGGCGACCTTCGCCTGGCTCGCCACGCACGTCCACAATGCGCTGCCCGACGGCGTCGTCAACGACTTTCTGGTCCAGGGCGTCATCAACGGCGCCGGCTCCGTCGTCGTGTTCCTCCCGCAGATCATGTTGCTCTTCTTCCTCCTCGGTTTTTTGGAGGACTCCGGCTACATGGCCCGCGTCGCCTTCCTCGTCGACCGGCTGATGAAGTCGCTCGGCCTGCACGGGCGCGCCTTCGTCCCCATGCTCTCCGGCTACGCCTGCGCCGTGCCCGCCATCATGGCCACGCGCACGCTCGAGCGCCAGCGCGACCGCGTGCTGACGATGATGGTCGTCCCGCTGATGTCCTGCTCGGCCCGCCTGCCCGTCTACACGCTCATCATCTCGGCGTTGTTCCCTCCGAATACGAAGTTCTTCGGCTTCATCCCGGCGCCCGCGTTCATGATGGTGTTCATGTACGTCTTCAGCACGACGATGGCGCTGACGGCCGCTGCTGTCCTCGGCCGGACGATGCTCAAGGGGCCAAAGGTCCCGTTACTCCTCGAACTTCCGCCCTACAGGGTGCCCCGACTCGCCACCGTCGTCCGCCAGATGTGGATGCGCGCGAAGACCTTCCTCACCGAGGCCGGCACCACCATCCTGGCGTGCACCGTCGTCCTCTGGGCGCTCCTCGCCTTTCCCCGTCACCCGCTCCTCTCCCACGACTACAACGCAGACCGGGCCGCGATCTCAGCGTCCACCGACCCCACCAGTGACGCCAGCGAGCTCGCCGCCGATCACCGCGCCGCCCTTGACGCCGTCGACGCCGCAGAGACCGCCGAGAAGCTCCAGAAGTCCTACGGCGGCCAGCTCGGCCACCTCGTCGAGCCGCTCATCCGCCCGCTCGGCTTTGACTGGAAGATCGGGGTCGGGCTCGTGGGCGCCTTCGCCGCCCGCGAGGTCTTCGTCTCCACGATGGGCGTCGTCTACGGCATCGGCGCCGACCAGGACGAGCAAAGCGTGCCTTTGCGCGAGCGTATCCGGGGCGAGAAACGCGACGACGGCACCCCGGTCTACACGCCACTCGTCGGCCTCTCCCTGATGATCTTCTTCGCCCTCTCCGCCCAATGCATGAGCACCCTCGCGGTCGTACGCCGTGAATCCCGCTCCTGGAAGTGGCCGGCGTTCCTGTTCGCCTACATGACCGTGCTCGCCTGGTGCTTCAGCTTCGTCGTCTACCAGGGCGGAAAGGCCCTCGGCTTCTGACCCCCAACCCGTTTCGAATCCGTCGCGGGCTCCTTTGGGCGACTGCTCCGCATCGCGGCGGCTTTTGTCGCGGGAGGGCGGCGGCTCGGCCTTAATGGGTGGTGGCAGCGGAGCTCGCCACCGAGGCGCGAGGGCGCGGCCGGACCGCCCGCGGGACGAACGGGCTCCGTTTGGCCCGATCACCGACTCATGGTCGTCCAGTTGGCGCGATGAGGGACTCATGGTGGTCCCGTTGGCGCGATCACGGACTCATGGGCGTCCAGTTGGCGCGACGGCGCACGGGTGCGGGTTCTGGCTGGGCCTCAGGGCTCCGACCGCCGCCGAATCGATGAATAATCGGCGTTTGCAGGTTCCCCGGTCCCGACGACTCCAGCCGAAGCCTCCAGCCACGCCGCTACGTGAGCCTCCGCAAGCACCGGCGCGCCAAAAACGCCACCTTGAGTCTTCGGATGCGCCAAACGAGGCACCATGGGTCTGCTTTGGGCGATCTCGGAGGCCCCTGGCCCGCCGAAGCCGGCGGTCGGCAAACCTCGCGCCAGCCTCGGCGCTTCTTTTCCGCTGTTCCGAGGCCACGGACCGTGAAAGCGCGACACGCGCAGAACACGGCCGTTTACTCCTCCGTGGCAGACTGGACGCTCGGCACCGAGTACTCAACGACGAGCACCGCCGCGTCCAAACCCGCGTGCTCAAGCATGGTGCAAGCGCGACGTACGCAGTCCTTGGCGCTCCAGTTCGTCTCGACCCTCCAGCCGTTCGACAGCGGAACAGGCGCCTCCATCGTGATGCCGGGTTCCATCGTGAACACCGTCCGTGCCGTTCCTGGAAAGGGGAGGTCGCTGCGTAGCGCTCCGCGCCGAATCAACAATTCCGCCGTCTGGACGATGACTTCCTTCCAGGTCGTGATCGCCGTGGCATGGCCCTGAAGCAATAGCCGGCAGGGTCGACCGTGCGTTTCAGGCGAGATCGTAGCTGTGGCACGCCTCATTCCCGGAGTTGGCGGGGGGCGGAGGAGGCGGCGGTGGTAGGGGCGGGGCGAGTTCGCCGTCCCGTTGCTCCCCGCCGCGAGGCAACGTGGCGATCAGGGCGCCCACGCCCTCATCAAGCTCGATCCTCGCGATCCGCTCCAGTCGCGTGCGGAGCGCCGGATTCCGCCGGGCGTCGTTCAGATCGTCCGCGAATTTCTTCAGCAAGGGCGCACCACGCGGCGACAACACCAGGATGTCGTCGGCACGCAAGAGCAGGTCAATCTGGTGAATCCGCCGGTCCAACGTGCCGACCTCCGCGGCCTCATGGTCGTGAATCTCCCAGCGCACGCCGTCTGTGAGCACGCCCCAGCGGGGTCGGTGCGGGTGTGCGTTGCAATAGGTGAGCACCTGCTGAACCTTGAGAGGGTCGCTCAGGCTCGCTCCGAGGCGTTTGGCGTCGATCATCAGGTGAGCGCGCCCCCTCGCGGCGACGATGTAGTCCACCTTGCCTTCGCCGGGCCCCCGCCCCGCCGCCTGGATGCTCACCTGCTCCCGAACCTCGTCCACGTCATAAATATCGAACCCCAACCATGCCAGAACCGGCTCAATAATCACCCGTTGAGTGTCCGTCTCGTTTAGCGTCGGAGCGCCAACCGCGGTGTACCGCTGAATCCGCGCCTTGAGATCCGGTGGAAGTGGCATCTTTGCGCTCCGAACCGTCAAGTAACGCGAAGACTGGCCTCACCTCTGGGCTCCGGCTTAGCCAACCTCCCATGCTCCCCCTCGTCCTGTTCGACATCGACGGCACCCTGCTGAAAACCCGCAGCGCAGGCCGCGAGGCGCTTGACGAGGCGTTCTTCGCCGTCCACGGCTGGGAGCGGGCGACAGAGGGGGTGCACATCGGCGGATCGACCGATGGCATGATCTGCGAGGATGTCAGCCGGAAGTTCGCCGCGCCTGTCGCTGTGCCGGCCGTACAAGCCCACTACCTGCGCGGGCTCTCCGAGCGCCTCGCGGACCCCACCCGAACCACCGTTTGTCCTGGGGTTTTCGCGTTGCTCGACGCGCTGCAGGGCCGCGCGCACGTCGCCCTGCTCACCGGCAACTGGGCCTCGGGCGCTGCCGCCAAGCTCGCCGCCGCTCGTCTTGGACACGCGTTCGGCTGGGGCGCCTACGCCGACGACGCGGTCGACCGCAACCACCTCCTCCCCATCGCTCGCGCGCGCGCAGCCTCGCGCGGCCTCTCCCCAACGCGCTTTGTGATCATCGGCGATACTCCTTCCGATATTGCCTGCGCACGCGCTGGCGACGGCGAGGTGATCGCGGTCGAGACAGGATTCGGCGACCCAGCCGCGCTCGCCGCAGCCACCCCGGACCTCCAGGTTTCGGACCTCCGGTCGGGAGCCGACCAGGTGCTGCGCTTTCTCAGCCGTTGAGCCTGCCGTCCGGTTAGCGGGCGCCGATGCCGGCGCTCGGCACACCTCGCGCCAGCCTCGGCGCTGAATTCCCGCAGTTCCAAGGCCACGAACCCCGCCAGCCGGCGAGTACGCCAGCCGGCACGGTTCGTGCGCGGAACCGCGCGCCGGGGGGCCATTGCTCCCGCCAATCGCGCGCTTTCAGCCACTTACGAGGTGAATGTTTGCCCA
>CAIMSU010000043.1 GCA_903844155.1 uncultured Pseudomonadota bacterium
CTACTTCGGCAAGTCAGCGGGCCCGCCGGGAATGATCGTGTTGGGCAGGGGGTGGAGCAGGGTTCTACCATTGGTTCACCTCGTGTCGCACTTTCGGGGCCTTCAACCTGACTGGGAGGCGATGTGACTAGAGATCAGCTCACGCCGTCCCACCTGACGGGAATCGCAGTTGGCGTGCTGTGCAAGGGGGACGCCCCCATGATCATCTACGCCGGCGAGGACCTTCTGGTTCACGCCGTGGATGCCACCGATTTCCACGCGGTTTGGAACTCGACGGTGCCGCTGGTCAGCCTCGGGTATCAGGACGCCGCAGCCCCGGTGATCGCCGACCTCAACGGCGACGGCTGCGCAGACATCGCGATGGCCAACCTGCTCCTCAACGCGGACGGCGGTTGCATCGCACAACTCGACGCCACCAGCCACCCGGAGGACGTGGAGCAGGCGTTCGGCGAGGACGCGTTCGACGTGGACGGGGACGGCGTGGGCGAGGTGCTGAGCGCGAATGCTTGGTACACAGCATACGGGGGCTGGACCATGCTGTCGGACTGGCGGTATGGCAGCACGGTGGGGGCCGGACGGGGGCCGGACGGTGCGTTCGTCGTCGCGCGGGCGAGGCCCACGTCATCCGGTTCGCTCGGCGACCCGGCCACGCACCTCCGCGAATCTGACGGGACGGTGCGCTGGAGCGGCGCCCTGCCGGAGGATACCTTTGGCACGATGGGCTTCCCGGCGATCGGGGATGTCAATGGGGACGGCGTGCTCGACATCGTCGTGGCAGGCTACAATCGCCTCGTTGCGCTGCGCACCAGCGACGGGAGCATCCTTTGGCAGGTCAGGACCCAGGACGAATCCTCCGCCATGACGAACGCGGTGCTCTACGACTTCACCGGCGACGGCATCGACGACGTCGCGTACGCCGACGAGACGGACTTCCGCATCGTCGACGGGCCAACCGGCGAGACGATCTTCGACGACCCGAACCATTGCAGCGGAACCCTCAAAGAGCAACCGCTCGTCGCCGATCTCGACGGCGACGGCAGCGTCGAGATCGTCGTCGCCGAGACGGAGTGCGACGACGCGCCGGACAATCACGGGCTCGTGGCCTACACCTCGAGCACCGGCACTTGGTTCGCGAACTCCTCGCTTTGGGGCTTCAGCGGCTGGCGCGAGTCCAACGGGGCCGATGATCTCGGGCCGGTCGGCACGGGTGACGTGTCGGCGAGCGCGACCAGCAACCTGCGCGAACGCGTCCGCACACCTCCGCCACAACTCGAACCCGTGCTCGACGCGTGGTGTACGTCGGGGGACCAACTCGTAGCCGAGATCACGGTGCAGAACGTCGGCGGCACGGGCATCCGCGCGACAGGCCTTGAGCTAAGTCAGGCCGGCTTGGCGATCGCCACGACGACGCTCGACGCCTTCCTCGAGCCTGGCCAGTCCTACGGCCCCGTGCAGGTTGAGATCCCCGCGAGCGCAAGCGAGGACCTCACGATCGTCGTCCTGCCGGTCACCCCCGTGTGTGCGCCGGAGCTGGCGCTCGACCCGCCGTGATGCGCGCTGCACCTTAGGGAGCAGAATCGACGGCAGGCTAATAAGGCGAAGTCACTCGCCCTCGTCGCCGATCCTCCCCTTGAATCCTCGCGGCCTGCTCACCATCGGGATCATCTCCGTTACGCAAAACGAAACTCTCCCAGGAGAGAGTCCGTTCCCGCAACTTTGTGAACCTGCCGAAACCTTCCGCCGCCCGCCCTTCGAGCTGTGCGGCACTGGCCCAGCCCCGCCGTCACCGCCCGCGCCCGTGTCGTCCGTCGCCGGGGCGTCGCCCACCAGCACCCGGATCTCGACCTCCCTCGTCTCGGTGTCCACGGTCACCCGCTCGATCAGCTCCCCGATGATCGCCCGCTGCTGGTCGCGGTCCACCGTCGCGGCCGCCGCGCGCATCGACGCGAGCCGCTTGTCCGCCACGGCGAGCCGGGCTGAGCGCGCGCCGTGATGGCGCTCGTCCATCTGGGACAGCTCAAGCCGGTTCAGGAGGGGGGCCCGCTCGCGCTCGATCGTCTCCAGCTCGGTCGCCAACTCGTCCTCGGTGTACAGCCCCTTGCGAAAGGCCGCCTGGATCCGGCTGCGTTCCAGGGCCAGCCGCTCGAGCGCGTCGGCGAGTTGCTTGGCAGTCAGCGGGGCGGTCGGGGCCAGCCCGGCGACTTCGGGGTCAGCTTCTTGTGACCACCACGCCTCGCTGCGTAGTACCAGCTTTGCAGGGTCTTCCAATGGAAGCTGCGCGTCGCGGTCGCCCCGGGCGGCCGGCAGCGCTGCTGCGCGGGAGATCAGGGCGTCGCGGAGCTCCCCCGGCGCGAGGTCGCGGGCGAGCAGATCGCCGACGACCCCGAGCCGAAAGAGGGCCACGGCCTCGGCACGGGTGGGTGGAGGGAGCTGATCTCTAGTCACATCGCCTCCCAGTCAGGTTGAAGGCCCCGAAAGTGCGACACGAGGTGAACCAATGGTAGAACCCTGCTCCACCCCCTGCCCAACACGATCATTCCCGGCGGGCCCGCTGACTTGCCGAAGTAG
>CAIMSU010000044.1 GCA_903844155.1 uncultured Pseudomonadota bacterium
ACCCTTGTTCCAGTCGGTGCCGCCGTAGCAGGTCCAGAGTTCGTAATTGGCGCCGTTGTGGTAGATTACGAGGTCGCCGCTGTCGCCGGAAAGCGAGCCCTGGGGCGTCGTGGCCCGCACGGGCAGACGGAGTCCTCCCTGCGTGTCGGCACCCTGGGTGAACCGCACGTCCCCCGTGTTCGTGACCTTCGCCATCGTGGTGGTCGTCGGCGGCGGGGAAGACGAGGCATCGAAGTAACAGGGGTCGTCTCCGGCGACGTTGGTCCGGATTTTAATGGTGCCGCTAGTTTCCACGGGGCCATGCACGATGACCCGACCACTCTCCCACACCTGCATCAGATCTTTGCCAGCCCCACCGTGGTCATGCTCGATAATGAGCTTCATGCCCCCGGAGTTGTCGTCGTTGTCGATGAGCGCGATCACGTCGTCAGGAGATCCGCCCACGGGCAAGTACACATCCATGATTCACCGTCCTCGTTGAGGTTTGTTGTTCAATCGCTGCCGCCGAAAAACAGGTAGAGCTTGCCGACCAAGAGATCACCCGTCGCCCAGTAAGGGTCGGGAAGCGCAAAATCATCGAAGCCATCGCCGTCAAGGTCCCCGAGGCCAAAGTGGACGGGACCCTCCGTCTCGCCGTACTCCCTGCTGCCAGCCGGGTCGCCAAACCACCAAGCATCCGCGTCGTTCACTGATCGCAGGTCAGCACTCACAGGGCCGTAGAAGAGGTAGGCCTCTCCTTGGCCGTACCCGGATTCCGTGTGCCCGGGAGCGGTGAGCAGCAGATCGGCGAATCCGTCCCCGTTGACGTCGCCCGCGCTCCCGACCAGGGCACCTGCATTGTCGGACGAGGAGGTGCCATCGCCCTCTAGCATCACGTCGGCGTCGGATGCCGTCAGTTCCGGGCCGGCTGGATCGTCAAACAGGTACACCATTCCCGTGTGGTGAAAATCCGCACCGTACTCCGGCGCGCTGACTACGATATCCGAGACGCCCGAGCCGTCGAAGTCGGCAGCGTCCAACGCCGATCCGAAGCTGCCACCCTCCAAGTCGCCCGTGAGGTGAACGGACGGAGCGCCTGCGGTCAGCGAAGCGAAGTCGAAGATCGAGACGCCACCTGCCAAGTACGCCCCCTCGCTCGCGGCGGGTTCGCCTACGGCAACATCCGTTCGGCCGTCGCCATCGAAATCTCCGGGCGCGAAGCGGTAGCCCAACCGGTCGCCCGGTGCTCCGAGCAGCACGATGTCTGAGTCCTCGACGTCGAGCGTTCCCGCCACCGGCCCGTAATCCACGTACATTGCGCCGGCGTCCGTTCCTCCATCGTCGTTCCAGCAGGCGCCGGTGACGACGTCATCGACCCCATCGCCGTCCAGGTCTACCAGGGTCCCGTCCTTTCCTACCTGATCGTTGGCGTTCTCCCCGAGCAGGGTGGCCCCGGCGGCGGAGCTCCCCAGGTCTTCCGAGCCCAAAGGACCCCAGAAGATCTGCACGGCACCGGCGTTCGTACCGCGTAAGTCCGCGGTGTCGGCGCCGATCAGGAGGTCGTCGACACCGTCGCCGTTCGCATCACCCCCCGAGACGGCGCTTCCGAAATACTGGGCGTTCGTCCCATCCGAGATGACCGCGTCGCACTCGTCGATCATGTGCTCCCCGCGCCACTCGCCAAGGTGCAAGAGGATGCAGGCGCTTGATGCCCCATACCCGAGCGCGACATCGCTGCGGCCATCGCCGTCGAGGTCGCCGACGGGGGACAGCGAGATCGGGACCATGTCCATGGAACTGACTCCCACCACCGATGCTGCGGCGGACGAGAGGTCCTGATCGCCCGTGTACGGGCAGGACCGATCCGCGCCATCGCAGTCCTGATCAACGGAATCGTTGCAGACATCCCGCGCGCCCGGCCGAATTTCGCTGTTCGTGTCGTCGCAGTCCGTCGCGTCGCCAACCATCCCGTCGACCGGCGAGCAGGCCATCACGGGGGTCGTCGGCTCCCCGTACCCATCCCCATCGCTGTCCGGGTACCACGCCAAGGCGTCCACGGCGGTCGAGTCGTTCGTCATCCCGTCGCAGTTGTCGTCCCCCGTCGTCGCGCACAGCTCGGGCGCAGCCGGGTTGATGGCGCTGTTTCCGTCGTCACAGTCGGTGTTGTTCGCCACGAAGCCCGCTGGCGCCACGCACGCCTGTTGCGAATGGGAGACGTCGCCGAAGCCGTCCCCATCCTCGTCGGCGTACCAAGTCATCAACTCGCACGCCGAGTCGTCGGACTGCGCTCCCGTGTCGCCCCCTCCCGAGTCGGCCTGCGCTGAAGCGGACCCCGCAGGTGCGGGACGAGCGCATCCGGCGAGAAGCCCGAATGCGAGCACGCTCAGCCCTGAGCCCACGCGGTCCCGCCGGAACACACCATGAGCCGATAGTAGTTGGTCCCGTCATCGTAGAGCACCATGTCGCCGGCAGTGCCCGAAAGCGAGCCGTTGGGGGTTGCCGTGAGCTTTAGGAGGCGGATGTACCGCTGATCGAAGATGCCCTTCCCGGAGCTGTCAATGCTCGCCACGACGGAACCCGTCGTGTCCGGATTCCCCGACTCAAAATCCACAATATTGCCTGATCCCGAGGTGTTGTTGAACTCAAGCGTTCCATCGCGGGCGAGCGACTCCGTGAAGACGATCTTATCCTCGGCCACGCTGAGAACCGCAGGGTAACCCGCCCCCACCTTATGCTGAACGAGAAAGGTGTTCGTGCCGACGTCGTTGACGTTGATGCCGATGATGATGCTGTCAACGCTGCTGAAGACGTAGTCGGCCATTCGAACTCCAGAGAAGGTCAGCGAGAGCTTTCAAGGTAGCACAGTCGGAGGGCGAGGAGCGCGAACGCGAACATTTTTTTCGTGCGGCGCTGGCGCGGCCGAGGCACTACGGCGGGTCCCCGATGTACTCCTCCGCGCGGCCGGTGTCGGGCGCGAGAACGCCGACACCCTCGCGCACGAGACCCCGGCGAACGCGTCACCCGGCGAGAAAGCGACCCGACCCCTCACCATATGGTCGCCATATGGACGACCCGTGACCTTTCTGAAAGCCCCCTCCCCACCGAAAGGATCTCCATGTTCAACCCCCATGACCGTC
>CAIMSU010000045.1 GCA_903844155.1 uncultured Pseudomonadota bacterium
GCCCATTCAGGCCGCGAGCGCGTGTGTCGCGGCGACGTGCCTATACAACGACGTGTCTGTCAGGCTGCCACGGCGCTTGGGCGGGACTGGAACGAATAGGGCGGGTTGAACAGCGCCCCCTGGCGGGCAGCGGGTCGGATACAAAACCTCTACGCTGCCACGCCTGCGTAGAGGTTCTGGATCAGGCCGGGCCGTCTCGTTCCACAAACCATCTGCACAACATGTTTCTTGACTTCGCCTGTTTCTGTTATATAGAAACATCATGCTTTCCGAAACAGCCGTGCTCGCCCGCGCCGAGGACGCCATCGCGGCTCTCCTGCCGAAGGGCTGGTCGTGCGAACGCCGGGACGCCCCGGCAACCGCCGACTTCCTGCTGACCATCGGCGCGCCTGACGGTGCCCTCGCCACGCTCGTGGTCGATGTGAGGCAGCGCCTATCGCCCGGATCCGTGGCCGGCCTCGCCGCGCAGCTCGCTCGGGCCGCACCCGCCATTCCCCTTCTGGTCGCCGGCTGGCTGAGCCCGCTCACACGAGCCGCACTCACCGCGGCGGGCGTGGGGTACGTCGATCTCACCGGCAATGCGGAGGTCCGCCTGTCGCGCCCAGGACTCGTCCTACGCACGACAGGCGGGGCGAAGGACCCGGAGCCTGCCCCGAGCGCCCTCGGCAGCCTGAAGGGCACCGGGGCGGCCCGCGCCGTGCGGGCGCTGATCGACTTCTCCCCGCCCTACGGCGTCCGCGAGCTCGCCGAGGCGGCGGGGGCGTCCGCATCGGTCCTCTCCCGTGTGGCGACGTTGCTGGCGGCGGACGCGCTGCTGCGCCGCGATGATCGAGGCCGGGTGGTGGAGGTGTCCTGGGAGCCGGTCCTTCGACGCTGGGCGGAAGACTACCGTTTCCCCGGCACCGAGCGCGGCGTGAGCTACCTGGACCCACGAGGCATCGCGGCGTTCACGCGGAAATTGGCGGCGTTCGGGCAACCGTGGGCGGCTACGGGGACGCTGGGGGTGCCGCTCGGCATAGCCGTCGTCCCGGTCACGCTCGCCACCGTGTATGTCGAGTCTCCCGAGCGGGCGGCGCGCGAGATGGGGCTTGTCGCGGCCGACACAGGCGCAAATGTGTTGCTGGTGGGCGTCGGCGAAGCGGACGAGCGGGCACGCGCGACAGTCGGGACCGACGGCATCGTGCGATGTGCGGCCAGCCAGGTCGCCGTCGACCTCCTGACCGGGCCGGGGCGCGGCTCCTCCGAGGCAGATGCGCTTGTCGAGTGGATGCGGGCGAACGAGTCGGGTTGGAGGAAGCGCCCATGATGCCGGCACCTGAGTACGTCCTCGCCCGCCGCGTCCTGCTCGACGCCCTCCACGCGCTCGCCGGACAACACGACGCGATCATCCTGGTCGGGGCGCAGGCCGTCTACCGCACGGTGGGCGATGCGGATCTGGCCGTCGCCCCGATGACCACGGACGGCGACCTCGCCATCGACCCCCGGCAGCTCGCCGACATCCCCGTCATCGGGGAGGCGATGGCAGCCGCGGGGTTCGTGCCCACGGCGCAGCCAGGGTCCTGGAGCGGGTTCGGTGGTGTGCTGATTGACCTGATGGTGCCCGGCGCGCTGGCGCTGTCCCCGGGCCGCCGCAGCGTCGATCTCGGCGTTCACGGTCGCGTGGCGACGCGGCGCACGCCCGGCCTGGAGGCCGCTGTCATCGACAACCAGTCGCGCAAGATCGCCGCCCTGGACGAGGCGGATTCGAGGGTGTTCGAGGTACGGGTCGCAGGCGCGGCTGCGCTGCTGGTCGCGAAGCTCCACAAGCTCGGCGAGCGCCTGGGGACCAAGCGCATGGAGGACAAGGACGCGCTCGATGTACTCCGGCTCCTGCGCGGAACCCAGACCGAGGCCCTCGCGCAGCGACTGGTTGAGCTGCGGGCCGATGCCATTGCTGGCCCGGCGACGGAGGTGGCGATTGGCCACCTCGACACCGTGTTCGTCGTGCGGGGCGCGGTCGGACCGGAAATGGCCGCGAGGGCGGCGGCACACGTCGAGCCCATGGCGGTGATCCGGGCATCCACCGAGGTACTCGCGGCGCAATTGCTTGCCGAGGTGCGGAGCCGGATCGGGTGATCGCGAGTTATTGCCGATGAACCCACGCGAAAAAACGACGGCTGCGCGTGGCCCTCCGCGCGTCACTTCGCAGCACGACGACGCGGCACCTTCGGTTATTGCGGTTGGTGCCCAGTGCGGCTACACTCCCTCTTCGCGAGGCCCCGTGCTCGACATCCCCACCCCCGACTCCGCCGGTGCCCTGGCCGCTCGGGACACCCTTCGGGAGCTGAACACCGAGCCCGCTACGCCTCTGGTGGTCAAAATCGGCGAGCGGGAGGTTGCCTTGGCGTCGAACGCCGCGGAAGCGCTCCGGGAGACCTTGGGCCAGCTCGCGGACGGTCACGGTGTCCGGATCCTGGGCCTTGAGCGCGAAGTCACCACGCAGGAGGCGGCTGACATCCTCAACCTTTCGCGCCCGCACTTCGTGCGGCTGCTGGAGCAGGGACGGCTCCCGTTTCACATGGTCGGCACCCATCACCGGGTCCTGCTCGACGACGTCCTGACGTACAAGGCGCAGCGCCGCGCGCGTCAGGAAGAAGGGTTGCAGATCCTCGCGGACGAGGCGCAGAAGCTGAACCTCGGCTACTGAGGGTGCGGGCAGCCATCCTCGACGCTTGCGTGCTGTATCCAGCCCCGCTCGCGGTGCTGCGGGGCCAGGTGGCGTCGCTGCGCAACCCACCGACCACCCTCGCCGACAGGATGGACCGGTTGGCATCGCAGGGGCTACGGGAGGCGATGGTGGCAATGCGAGGGCACCGGGGTTGAAGGCCGCACCGAGGACGCCATCGCCGGCCCGGCTGCGGCGAGTCCAAACCTCCGATGTGCGAGCAGCCGCGTAAGTTCACGCCAGACGTTACCTTGTGCAGGTGATCGATCATCACCCTTCCCCCTCCCCCGGCCTCGCGTTCGTGGACGGCCTCGCGTCCCGCGGCCGATCCACGTTCACCACCGGGGAGGCGCTGCGAACGCTCGGTGGCGAGCTCAAAGCGGTGCAGGGGGTGCTTCGACGACTGCGGCTGAGGGGGGAGATCGCGAGTCCGGTCCGGGGTTTCCATGTCATCGTCCCGCCGCAATACCGGTCGCTCGGATGCCGCCCGGCCGCGGAGTTCATCGACGCCCTCGCCGGCTGGTTGGACACCCCGTACTACCTCGCCCTGCTGTCCGCCGCCGAGATCCACGGGGCGGCACACCAGCGGCCTCAAGTGACCCAGGTGATGGTGCCGTCCACCCGGCGGCCCGTCCGCTGCGGCGGCATCCACATCGACTTCATCGCCAGAGAGAACGCCGCGGATGTGCCGATCATCACCAAGAACACTCCCACGGGCACGATGCGCGTCGCCACCCCAGAGACGACCGCGCTTGATGTGGTCGGCTACCCCGATCACGCAGGTGGACTCGGCAACGTCGCGACCGTGCTCCGTGAGCTCGCCGAGGAGGTCTCGCCTGAGCGTCTGGTGGCGGCACTGCCTTGCTCTCCGACGGCCTGGGCCCAGCGGCTGGGGCACCTCCTGGACCTCGTCGGCGCCGTGGACCTCGCCGAGGCCATCCATCCGGCGGTGACCGTGGGCGAGCCGGTCTGGACGCCGCTCGACCCGCGTAGCCCCCGGCGTGGCCCATACTCGCCACGTTGGCGATTGATTGTGAACGCAGCCGTGGAGCCGGACGACTGATTCGGGACGCCTGCATCTCGGAGCCCCGGCGTGCCCTTCCAAGAGAGACAACTTGTCGCATGGATGCGGATGAGCGAGTCAGGCGGGAGGAAGCATCCGTTGCAGCAGGCGAAGGCACGATACATCGGATGACACACGCGCGACGCATGACCGATATATCAGGCAGATGGTCGCGGACCCCATGGCCCGCCTGGCGGCCAGTGAGGCGGCACGTCGCCGCCCCGAACAGCGGCGAGCAACGGGCGCACGAACCGGTCAAAGCTGGCGACGGCCTCGATGAGCTCGGCCGCGACGGTGACCGCCTTCTCTCGGCGCATCACCGCCCACCGCCCCGACCACTTTCGGCCGCGAAGCTGCGCGCTCATCTCGTCGAGAACGCGATCCTCAGCGAGCGTCCCCCGTCGCTCAAAGGTGGCGCGAAGCGAGGCCGTAAGCTCGCGCGCCTGGAATTCGGTTCCGGCTGCAAGCACGACCACGTCGAGTACGTCCTTCAGCCGGTGCTCGATGACAGGGAACTTGGCGATCAGGGTCTCGATCTTCTCGGCCAGTACGGGGCCGATGTCGTAGGCGTACACGGACGCGGCGGGGTCGCCGTCCAGAAAGGTCGCGAGGGACAGGCGTTCCGCCGGAGGGACGACAGCGTCGCCGAACCCGATGTCGACCCGAACCTCGGCATCGGTGCCGCCGATTTTCACGCCGAGTGTCACGCGCACCCCCTGGTAGCCATCCAGTTCCCGCGTGGCCGCGACGGCGCGCACTTCTGCC
>CAIMSU010000046.1 GCA_903844155.1 uncultured Pseudomonadota bacterium
CGCCATCGGGGGGTACGTGACCCTGCGCTCGCTATGGGCGAGCGGGCCGTGGAGAAAACGCTTGGTAGAAGCTACACGAGTTCGGAAACGACAACGAATGCCGAAAGGGCGGTGGACGCCGGAATGTTAGCGCCTATGTGGGTCCCGGGAGCGACGATCCCGTCGGCGTGGGTCCGTTGGGCTGGACCCGGGTCGCGCCGGCCAGCTCGGACGTCGGCGTCGCAGTGCTGGACGGCGAGATGCGCGTGGCGCCGGAGAGGGCGTCGGCGGGGGATGGCGCCGCACCGGGCATCGTCGCCACCGCCTCGCGGAAGCGCTTGCGGTCGGTGTACCGCGCCATCCCGACCGTGGCTTTCAGGTCCTCGTCGGTGAGCGCGGCGCAGTCCTCAAGCGGGATCCCCTGGGCCTCGAACGCCTCGGCGTAGGCCAGAAGGTCGTGACGGGCGAGCAATTCACGGAGGGTCAACAGTGAGCCGGGAGCGGGGGAATGTAGCACGAGGGCGCGGGCTGGGCGGGGGCAGGGCGGCTCGCTCGGCCCGGCGCCGTTCCAGAGTTGGCTGTGGAACGCCGCGTCGCACCCGCGCGGGTTCAGGGGCGCGAGGCTGGACCCGCGGGCGGGTTAGCCCAAAGGGATGGTCCGCGCCTTCAACACCACCGGCCCCTGCCGCCCGCACCAGCACTACATGCTGCCGCCCGAGGAGCGCCTGCCCGAGCTGCTCGACTGGGTGGACCGCGAGCTCTATTTTGTGCTCCACGCCGCCCGACAGACCGGGAAGACCACGGCGATGATCGCCTTCGCCGAGCGTTTGCGCTCGCTTGGGAAGGCCGCGGTGTACGTCACGCTGGAAGACAGCCAGGGGGTCGAGGACCGGGAGCGCGCCGAGCCGATCTGGGTCGGCCTGATCCGGCAGGCTGCCGCGGGCCAACTCCCGGAGACGCAGCGCCCTCCCGCGAGCGAAGCCGAGCCCGGCGTTCGGCTTCAAGGTTTGCTGACGCGCTGGGCAGCGGCGCTCCCGGACGTCCCAATCGTCCTGCTGCTCGACGAGGCCGACACCATCAGCGGAGACGCGCTGATCAGTTTTCTCCGTCAGTTGCGGAGCGGCTTCGCGACGCGCGGACCCGGCCGGTTCCCAGTGAGCATCGCCCTGATCGGCATGCGTGACCTGCGCGACTACCTCACTCGCGCCAAGGACGGCGTCCCCGTGAACCCAGGGAGCCCGTTCAACATCAAGAAAGCGTCGTTGACGCTACGAAACTTCACCCGCTCAGAGATCGCCGAGTTGTACGGGCAGCATACGTCCGAGACCGGGCAGGCCTTCACAGACGAGGCCGTCGACCGGGTGTATTATTGGACCCAGGGCCAACCCTTCCTCGTCAACGCGCTTGCAGACGCCTGTGTGGGAACGGCCCGACAGCTTGGCGATCCACGGGTCGAGGGCACCGTCACCGCCGATCACATCGACGCCGCCAAGGAGCGATTGATCCTCTCGCGCACCACCCACCTGGACAGCCTTTCCCATCGCTTGCGCGACGCCCGCCTGGCGCCCATCCTGCAAGCCATCCTTCTCGGCGACGAGCGCATCGACGTGGAGAGCGACGACTACGAATTTGCGGTGGATCTCGGGCTGGTTCAGCGGGGACCAGACGGTGCGGAGATCGCCAACCCGCTCTACCGCGAGGTGCTGGCGCGGGTGCTCTCCTACCACGAGCAGATGAACCTGCCGGCACCCTGGTGGCCGTGGCGCTCAGCCTCGGGCGGAATCGACATGGCAGCGTTGATGGCGGCGTTTCAGCAGTGGTGGCGTGAAAATTCGGACCTGATCCGGCGGGACGCGAACAAGGGGTATCTGGAGGCGGTCGCGCACCTTGCATTCATGGGATTCTTGCAGCGCGTCGTGAACGGCGGCGGCAAGGTCTACCGGGAGTATGCCGCAGGACGGGGACGGATCGACATCCTCGTGGAATATGGCGGTTCGCGCCACGCGATCGAGCTCAAGCGCGTGCGCCAGCGTGACTCGATGGAGACCATCCGCGCGCAGGGCATCACCCAACTCGGGCGCTACCTCGACACGGTTGGGTTGGACGAAGGTTGGCTCGTGATCTTCGACCAACGCAAGCGAAAGGGTTGGGACCAGCGGATCTGGACCGAGGACGTCGTGAGCGAGGGGAGGACGTTGCATCTGGTTGGGGGGTGAGGCGGGGATGCAGAGGGACGGGCGGGCTCAGGATCGGCGGACGGGGGGATCGGGCGCTTCCGCTACCTTGGGCGGGACCTGCGGTCGCATCCGACAGTGATCGAAACACCTTGGCTTTCCCCTTCTCCCTTTGGGCTGATCTGTATACACAATTCGCCCGCTAACGAAACCGGCCAAGAACCAATGGTATTTCCCTTTCCCCTCCGGGGGGCCCGGGATCGGGGCAGGCGCCGGTAATCCGGCCGGATGAGGGCATCACGGAAGGGTGGTCCTTGCCTCCCTCCCGAGTTGGCCGCCGGTCGCTTTCGTCAGAAGACCTGAACGATCCTACATAATGCCCTCATCCGCCGGCGAATACGCCGGCACCTTCTCCCGAAGGGGGAAGGGAAGAAAGAATCGGCATCCGAAGATGTGTAAACAGATCAGCCCTCCGGGAGAAGGTGGCGCGTACTCGCGCCGGATGAGGGCGACAATGAAACCCGTGACACACTTCACCCGCTTCGCCTGGATCGCTCGCTGGCGCTCGCCTGGCCCGCGCCCCTGCCAAACGCCCACCCGCCTACGCGCTCAGCCGGGGGCCGGGCTACCGCCGCGGCTGATCCCCGGCTGGTACTCCGGCGGCCGGGCATGGACCATTCCGGTTCGGCGACCAGCAGAAAAGCACATGCGGTCAAGGGATCCAGGGTTCAAGGGGCAAGGGCCGACCTCGAAAGGCGGAAGCCGAAGTCGTTGCGGGCGGAGTCCGGGGTGGTGCTGAAGCGGTAGGCGACCGACGCGTAGGTCGCGCTGCCGCTCCAGTCGCCCCCGCGAACGACACGGTTGGAGCCGGTTGAAGCCCCCACTGGGTCCGTCACCGACCCCGTCGGATAGACCCCGTACCAGTCCGACGTCCACTCCGACACATTCCCGGACATGTCGCACAAGCCAAAACCGTTCCGCTGTTTCCCGCACACGGCGTGCGTCGTCCCACCCGCGTTATCATTCATCCAGGCCACAGCATCCACGTCAATCCCGCCCGCGTAGATCCCGCTCCCGCCCCCACGCGCCGCGTACTCCCACTCCGACTCCGTCGGCAACCGGTAGGTCGCGCCGTCCCGCGCCGAGGCCCTCGACGCGAACGCCACAGCTTCGTTCCATGAGACAGTCTCCACCGGACAATCCGCCCCGCACGCCGTGAACCGCGAGGGGTTCGACCCCATCACGCCCATCCACTCCCCCTGCGTCACCTCGTGCTCCATCAGCAAGAACCCGTGCGTCAACGTCGCGCGGTGCTCTGTCTCGTCCGCCCCTCGCCCAGCCTGACTCGGCGGAGAACCCATCGTGAAGGTCCCGGCGGGGATCCACTTCATCGGGCCGACGCTGGGGCTCGTCGCGTCCGTCCCAGCCGGAGTCGTGAGGAACGCGGCCGCCAGACGATCATGCTCCGCCGCGACCCGGTCCCGCTCGGCCGCAGCAACAGCCGCTACCCGGTCCCGCTCCGCCCTCGCCTCCGCCGCGACCCGATCACGCTCCGCCGCCTCCGCCGCCTCCGCCCGATCACGCTCGGCGGCCGCAACTCGCTCGCGCTCCGCCGCCTCATGCCGGGACCACACTTCCCACCCCTCCCCGACGACCGCCACGAGCACCACAGCCGCTGCCACGATCCGGAGCCAGAGGTCTCGCGCCTTCGCCCGGACCGCTCTGGCAGCTTGAACCTCCATCTCCCGCATCGCCGCCGCTTGAGCCACTGCCGCCTCGTACGAAGCCACCGCACGCTCGTCGAGCGGCCTCGCCGACGGCGGGCTGACAAACCGACCCAACCCAGAAGCTTTCATCACCCGTGCGTGCCAGCCCTGCTGCTCTTCCACCTGTTTTCGGAGCGCCGCAAGGGCTTCCTTCCCATGCGGCAACGCCGGTGCGGCCGGCGCCCAGCCCACGGTCTGGTGGCAGGTTCTGCAAAGCGCCTCCACCTGCGCGGTCCGAGCCGCCCATTCGGCCGTCTCCTCCCGCGCGGCCGCCATCGCCTCCGGTGTGCCCGGCACCGGCCACACCGCCCGGGTCAGGCCAAGCCCCACCCGATCCGCGTCCACCTCGGTCGCCTGGAAGACAAACCGCCTCTGCGCCTCCAGAACCTCGCGCCGCCCCTCCACCACCCCCTCCCGATACGGCAAGTCCCACCTCGCCAACGGCAGCCCCGCGGCCTTCGCCTGCCTATCCAGCTCCGTCGCGATCCGGTGCAACCGCTCCTGCCCCTCCACCATCGTCGCGAGGGCCGCAATCGACACGGGCGTCGGCGTCGCCGCCCCCGGCACTGCCACCCCGATCACCCTCAACCGCTTCAGCAGCGCCGCGAACTGCCGGTTCAGGCTCTCCGTCCGCGCCGCTGCGCTCCGACCCGAAGACTCCGTATCCCCAAGCGACTCGTACACCGCGCGCAGGGCCTCCAGCTTCGACTCGTCCGACCCCGCCTCCCGCTCCAGCCGCGCCGCCCATGCCCGAAGCCCGGGTTGCGCGCCGACCACCCTGACCGCCGCGATCAGCGCCTTTGCCGCGTGTTGGCTGACCTCCGCGTACCGCTCCAGCACCGCGGTCACGCCTCGCTCGTCGCCGGTCAGCGCGAGGTGCGCCTGCGCCACGCACAGGTGCTCCTCGGCTGTCTTCGCCATGCGCTCCGCCGTGATCAGGGACCGCGTCGCCGCCTGCCGGTCGTCAAACTGCCACCGCGCCGTCGCCGCCACGTCGAGATGGTCGCGGACGCCCTTCGCAGCGCGCTCCGCCCGTCCCAGCGCCTCCCGCGCCGCCTCGGGCCGACCCACGCCCGCCCGCACCGCCTGCGCCACCGCCAGATGGTCTGCAGTCGTCTTCGCCGCGGACTCGGCCAGCGCCAGCCGTCGCAGCGCGAGGTTCGCGTCACCGCCAAGGGAGAGGGCGAGCGCCAACGCCGCCTCCGTCGTCGCCGACTGGTCCGCGAGCCGCGCCAGCCCGTCCCCCTTCCCGCGCAACGCCGCGATCCCGGCCTCCCACGCCGCTGCCTGCGGCCCGGTCAACGCCAGGGTCGCCCCGCCGTACCGGGCCGCGATCGGGTGTGCCTGCAGTACGACCAGCCCCGCTACCGTCTCCCATCCCGGCGCCGCCGCACCCTGCGAAAGCAGTGGCTCCGACGGCGTCACCGTCCGATCCGTCTCCAGCACCACCACGCTCGACGCCACGCGCCCCGCCAGCTCCGCGGCCACGCCATCCCCCAGCGCGTACCAGCTTCGACGCGTCAACGCGTGGGTCAGCGCGGTTCGTAGCTCGTCGGCGGTCCGGTACCGGTCGTCGACACGGATCGCCGTCGCACGGGCGAGAACCTCGCCAACGGTCGCGGACACCAGCGGGAACCGGCGTTCACCCTGGTCGTGCCACGCGCGCACCTTCGTCAGCGAGCCGGCCTCGAACGGCAGCCGACCCGTCAGCAGCACATGCGCCAGGATCCCCGCCGCGTACACGTCCGCACGCGCATCGCAGGGCTCCCCGCGCATCTGCTCGGGCGGCGCGTACTCCGGCGTCCCGGCACCCGTCCCGCCGCCGCGTTGATCGCGCATCCGACTGCTGATCCCAAAATCGGCCAGCTTTATCCGGCCGTCCTTGCCGAGCAGGACGTTGCCCGGCTTCAGGTCGAGGTGCGCCGTCAGCGCGCTGTGCAGCGCGGTCAGCCCCGAGAGCACGCCGTCCAGGATCCGCATCGCCTCGGCGCTGCCAAGCTTTCCGCCCTTCGCCGCAAGCTGCTCCCCGAGATCGCCGCCATCCATCAGCTCCATCACCAGGTACGGGGCGTCGCCGCGCGTCTCCAGATGTCGCACGGTGAGCAGGTTTGGGTGGTTCAGTTGCTGCGCCAGCGCGACCTCGCGCGCGAGGGCGTCCAGCAGACCCGGATCCTTCGACGGCAGCGTTTTGAGCGCGACCGTCTGCTTCACGCGCGTGTCGACGGCCTGGTAGACGGCGCCCATGCCGCCGCGACCCAGGAGATCCACGATCGTGTAGCGCCCGTCAAACGACGTCCCCGGTGGAAGCGCCGTAAGATCCACCGCAGACGCCAACACCGCGCGGCCAGCCATCGTCAGGCCGCGCGTGGCACCTTCGAGCGAGATCGGGTTCACCGCTTGAGGCGTCTGCCCGAGGAGAGGGGGCGCGTCGGGGATGGTCGTGGGGCCCGGGAGGGGCGGCGATGTCGACGGGGACTGCATCGTGGGGCCGGAGAGGGGCCCACGCAGCGGCGCCGTCGCGGTCGGGCCGGAGAGGGGCGGCGATGTCGACGCGGACTGCATCGTCGGACCGGAGAGCGGGGTCACCGGGTTGGTCGCTGGGGAGCCCACAAGCTCCGCGACGGCCGCCTTGAAGCGCTTGCAGTGCGGGAACGAGGTCATGCCAACCGTCGTCTTCAACTCGTCGTCGGTGAGTCCGGCAAGATCGGCCAGCGCGATCTCCTCGGCCTCAAAGGCATCGGCGTAGGCGAGGAGGTCGTAGCGGGCGAGGAGGTCGCGGACGGTCATGGGGGCGAGTACCCGCTTGATCGCGCGCTCGCGCTCGCTCCGTCCATCCGCGCGTCCACCGCTCTGCCGCGCCCGCTCGCCTCTGCGCTCAGGCGGACGCCGGCTATCGCCCGGCTGTGTCCGCCTGGCGCTGCGCCGAGCAGGCGTGGTACCCCCCCCCAGCGGGGTAGATCCAGGCAAATGCGGACAAAGGATCAGGGGTTCAAGGGTCAAGATATAGACCTCAAAAGGCGGAAGCCGAAGCTGCTGCTGGCGCCGTCCGGGCTGCCGTCGTTGCGGTAGGCGACCGCCGCGCTGCCCGCGTAGTCGGACCAGCCGCCGCCGCGAACGACACGGTGGGAGCCTGCTGCCGGACCCGTTGGATCGGTCGCGCTCCCGGACGGGTACGCCCCATGCCGGTCCGCGACCCACTCCCGGACGTTCCCGCTCATGTCCCGCAGTCCATACCCGTTCGCCGCCTTCTGACCGACAGGATGCGTGCTACCCCCGCTGTTCCCTCGATGCCAGGCGACCGCGTCGGCATCGTCCGACCCCGAATATCGATGATCCTGCCCGCCCCGCGCCGCATACTCCCACTCCGCCTCGGTCGGCAGGCGGTGCCGCACCCCATCCCGCGCAGACACCTTCTCCGCGAACGCCACCGCCGCTGTCCACGACACCTGCTCCACCGGATGATCCGGGCCGCCAGGAAGCGCCTCAGCCGGCTTTGGTGCCGGCTCCGACCCCACCAGCGAGTTCCAGAACGACAGCACCTTCGCCGGCGCCTCCGGCGGCACCCCACCCTGAAACCAGGACGGGTTCGACCCCATGATGGACGTCCACTCACGCTGCGTCACCGGGTGATCCATCAACCAGAAGCCCCGCGTCAACGTCACCTCGTGCTGACCGGTGCCCGCGCCCATCCGGAACGTCCCCGCCGGGATCCCCCGGAACGTCCCCAGCGTCGGGCTCTGCCAGGTCTCGCCAGCCCTCGGGCCAGACGAAACCGCAGACCGCACGCTGACTTGATCAAACAATTCGTCCCGAAGACGGCGCAATCTCTCCTCGTTGGTCCGCGCCGACGCCGCCCGCGCTTGCTCGGCCAGCTCAACGCGCAGGGCCGCCAACGCCCGCATGCCCTCCGCCACACGCGCGAGCTCTTCTACGAAGGCCACACAGCTCGGAAACCGTTCCCCCGCCTCCAACGACGCCATCCGCATCACCGCCGCCACCACATGCTCGGGCAGTCCCCCGCGGACCGCGTCCAGCCCCTCCAACTGACCATACAGCTTCATCGCAAGGACCCGGTTCTCGCTCGTGTTCTCCTTCCACGGCAGCCGACCCGCCAGCAGGGCATACGCGATCAGCCCCAGAGCATACCGGTCCGCGGCCCCATCCACATGCTTCGCGTCGGCCTGCTCGGGTGCCATCCACGCGCTCGTCCCCATCGCCGTCGCCGTGCGCGTGTAGTTGTCCGTCGCCAGCGCGTCCTTCGCGATCCCAAGGTCCAGGACAACCGGGCGGCCGTCCGACCGAACGATGATGTTGGCCGGCTTGAGATCGCGATGCACGATCCCCTGGCTGTGGAGGTAGTCAATCGCCTCCCCTACCGGCGTCAACAGTGCGATCACTTCCTCCACCGGCGCACCACCCGGGCGGATCCGTGTCGAGAGCGACTCGCCGGACACAAACGACATCACCGTCCCAAGCCAGCCAGCCTCCAACACCACATCCCACGTCGGCACGAGCGACGGATGCTGAACGCGACGGCCAAGCTCCGCCTCCTTCAAAAACCGGGCGCGGAACGTCGCGTCTTCGGCAAGGTGCGGATGAATCAGCTTGATCGCCACGTCCCCGCCCTGCGTCGTCGCCCACCCCTCGTCGATGTGACGCGCGCGGACCACCGTCCCCATCCCGCCCGCGCCAAGCAGGCCAAGCACGCGGTAGCTGCCAAGCGTCGCAGGGAGCGCGGGCGCGGGCCCTCCCATGCGCGACGGCGCCGACGGCGTCGGCCCGGAGGAGCCGGCCATCCGCGTCGGACCTGCCAGAGATGGACCCGTGGGCGTCGATCCGGTCGGCAGGACGCGCGTCGCGCCGGGGAGCGGGTCGAGGGGTGAGGGCGGGGCGGCCGGAAGGACTCGGGTGGCGCCGGAGAGGGGATCGGCGGGTTCAGCGCCGGAGCTGCGGGAGGGCTCAGCGACCGCAGCCCGGAGTCGTTTGCGGTGGGGGAACGACGCCATCCCGACGGTCGTCCTCAACTCGTCATCGGTGAGATCGGCGAGGTCGGCGAGCGTGATCTGCTCGGCCTCGAACGCATCGGCGTAGGCGAGGAGGTCGGAGCGGGCGAGGAAGTCGCGAAGGGTCATGGGGACCCGCATCGGCTAGATCGCTCGCTGGCGCTCGCCCCCACCGTCCGCGCATCCACCCCCCGGCCGAGCGGGCGAAAGGCCTCCCCGAGCGGGGCAGATCCAGGCAAATGCGGCCGAGGAATCAAGCGCTCGCGTGTCAAGAAATCGACCTCGAAAGGCGGAAGCCGACGTTGCCGTTGGCGTTGTCCGGGCCGTTGTCGCCGCGGGAGGCGACCGTCGCGTGGTTCGCGTTGCCGTACCAGCCGCCGCCGCGAAAGACACGGTAGGAGCCTGCTGCAGCACCCGTCGGATCGGTCGCGCTCCCGGACGGGTACGCCTCGTACCAGTCCGCGACCCACTCCCAGACGTTCCCGCTCATGTCCCGCAGTCCATACCCGTTGGCCGCCTTCTGACCGACTGGATGCGTGCTACTTCCGCTGTTCTTTCGATGCCAGGCGACCGCGTCGGCATCGTCCGACCCCGAGTACACATGGCCCTGGCCGCCCCGCGCCGCATACTCCCACTCCGCTTCCGTCGGAAGGCGGTACCGCACCCCCTCCCGGGCTGAGACCTTCTCCGCGAACGCCACGGCGTCGTTCCAGGAGACCTGCTCGACCGGATGGTCCGGGCCCCCGGGGCTCGGCGCCGCACCCTGGAACCGCGAAGGGTTGTTCCCCATCACCGCCTGCCATTGGCGCTGCGTCACCGGGTGCTGCATCAGCCAGAAGCCCCTCGTCAGCGTCACGTCGTGCTGGGCGCCAGGGTCGCCCATCCGGAACCTCCCAGCCGGAATCCCCCGGAACATCCCCAGCGTCGGGCTCTGCCAGGTCTCGCCAGCCTTCGGACCCAGAGATCTCGCCTTCGCTGCTGCTTCGGCCACCGCTCTCGCCTCCGCCGCAGCCTGCTCCTGCGCTCGCGCAACCGCCGCGGCCTCCTCCTTCACTCGCGCCTCCGCGACCTCCGCCTCCCTCAACACGGCGGCGTCACGCTGCGCCCGGCCGTCATCGCGGCGCAGCCCCTCGACAAACGCCAGACAGCTCGGGAACCGATCCCCCGCCTCCAACGCCACCATCCGCATCACCGTACCCACGACGTACTCCGACAGTCCCCCGCGGACCGTGTCCAGGCGCTCCAACTGGCCATACAGCTTCATCGCGAGGGCCCGGTTCTCGCTGGTCTCCTCCCTCCACGGCAGCCGGCCGGCCAGCAACGCATACGCGATGAGTCCGAATGCGTACCGATCCGCAGCCCCATCCACATGCTTCGCGTCCGCCTGTTCAGGCGCCATCCACGCGCTCGTCCCCATCGCCGTCATCGTGCGCGTGTGGTTCTCCGTCGCCAAGGCGTCCTTCGCGATCCCAAGGTCGAGGACAACGGGGCGGCCGTCCGGCCGAACGATGATGTTGGCCGGCTTGAGATCGCGATGCACGATCCCCTGGCTGTGGAGGTAGTCGACGGCCTCCGCCACCGGCGTCAACAGGGCGATCACCTCGTCGACAGGAGCGCCGCCACCCCGAACGCGCGCCGTCAACTGCTCTCCTGCGATGAACGACATCACCGTCCCGAGCCATGGCTCGTGCGCCACCACATCCCAGATCGGTACCAGAGAGGGGTGTAGCATGCGGCGGCCAATCGCCGCCTCCTTGAGAAAGCGCGCGCGGAACGTCGCGTCCTCCGCGAGGTGAGGATGAATCAGCTTGATCGCGACGTCTCCCCCCTGCGTCGTCGCCCAGCCCTCCTCAATGTGACGCGCCCGCACGACGGTCCCCATGCCTCCCGCCCCAAGGCGCGCCAGGATGCGGTAGGAGCCCAGACGGTCGGGGAGCGACGGCACCGGGCCCGACCGCGCGGGCCCCGAGGGGTGGGACCCGGGGGAGGAGCTGGACGCCATCACGGTGGGACCCGAGACCGGGTCCTCGCGAAATGGTGTCGGCGTCGCACCCGGATTCATCTGGGTCGGACCCGAGAGCCCGTGCGCGGGCGTGGGCGCCGGCGGACTCGTCGGAAGGACGCGCGTGGCGCCGGGGAGAGCGTCGAGCGGCGGTTCGCTGGACAGCCCGACCATCGCCTCGAGGAAGCGCTTTCGGTCCATGTAGCGGGACATTCCCACCACCTCTCTCAAGTCTTTGTCCGTGAGCGCTGGGCAATCCTCCAACGGGATCCCCTGCCGCTCGAAGGTTTCGGCGTAGGCGAGGAGGTCGTGGCGAGCGAGGAATTCGCGGAGCGTCATCGGGGCACCGAAGCTGACGAAGGTAGCACGGGCGGCGCACGGGCGGCGACGGCACCCATCCCCTGACCCCGCCCCAAACTACTCCCCCAACCCTCCCTCCTCCCTCAAAATGGCCGTCAGCGCCGTGGCGTAACAGAGCAGGAACGCGTCGAGCACGACGCCCAACACAACGGTCAGGCCAGCCGCCTCCTCGAAAAAGCCGCCAATGCTCAACGCAAGACCGACAAGCAGTGGTCGCGTGAACATCAAGCGCACGCTCATCCACATGGAGCTCAGAACGCTCCGCTTCGGCCGAGCGACGGCGAGCGCGGTGGCCAGATACCCGAGTCCGATCACCGGCCCAATGATCGTCCGGATCACCTTCACGGCCACAAACAATGCGCCCGGGATCCAGATGATCAAGAACCCGCCGCAAATCAGGCCAATCAGGGCGAGGATCGTGAACGCGGTGACATAGAGCGCCGTCACCGCGACAGCGACGGTCCACGCGCGTTTCTCGTTGAATCCGCTCAACAGCGTGGCAATCGTGGAGCGAGGGACGACGTCTGTCGACACGCTGCCGGGCGGGTTGACGACGTGGTTCCAAAGCAGAACCGCCGGACCAAAGAACAACACTTCCTGAAGGACTGTCGTGAAGAGCGCGAAGACCGGCTCTCCATACCCGAGCGTGATCAAGCCGCCCAGGTACGTCACCAAGGCGTCGAAGCCCACCCCGGCGAGGCAGAGCAGCAGCAACGGACCCGCCTGCGCGGTGAAAAGCGACCAGGCCCGGGAGAGCACGGTCTGGGGCGCGGCGTGTGGCAGGCTGGTAGTCGACGGACTCACCACTGCAGGCGGTGGCACTGGCGCCGATGCCTTGGCGGGGAGGCCCGCGGGCCCCGACCGCCCGACCTCGGCGCCCGCAAGCGCCGCGATGAAGTCCGCACACGTCGCGAACCGGTCCTCCGGGCGGGTCGCGATCATCCGGGCGACGGCGGCGTAGGTCTGGGGAGAGAGTCCGCTCCGGACCTCGGAAAGCGGCGTGACCTGCCCGTACAGCTTGTCAGCGAGGATCCGCGCTTCGCTCACCCCCTCTGTCCATGCTTGTCGGCCGGCGAGCAATACGTATGCGATCAAACCGAGTGCGTACCGATCCGCTGCGCCGTCCACGTGTTTGGCATCCGCCTGCTCGGGGGCCATCCACGCGCTCGTCCCCATCGCGGTCATCGTCCGGGTGTTGTTCTCGGGCGTCTGCAGGTCCTTGGCGATCCCAAAGTCCAGCACGATGGGGCGGCCATCCGCGCGCACCAGAATATTCGCCGGCTTGAGATCCCTGTGGACGATCCCCTGCCCATGCAGGTAATCGAGCGCCTCTGCGATCGGGGCCAACAGGCTGACGACCTCAGAGATCGGCGCCCCGCCCAAGCGCACCCGGGTTGTCAGCG
Organism: uncultured Pseudomonadota bacterium; assembly: GCA_903844155.1. Lineage (GTDB taxonomy): Bacteria > Myxococcota_A > UBA796 > UBA796 > SXON01 > CAIUMM01. The sequence goes on from CAIMSU010000046.1 coordinate 12,688, forward strand.
GAACGCCAGCCACCAGCGCCATCACCGTCCCAAGCCAGGGGCCGTCCGTGAGGACCTCCAGCGTCGGCACCAGCGAGGGGTGCTGTACACGCCGCCCAAGATCCGCCTCGGAGATGAAGCGGGCACGAAAGCTGGGATCGGACGCGAGGTGAGGATGAATCAGCTTGATGGCCACATCCCCGCCCTGCTTCGCCGCCCACCCTTCCTCGATGTGCCGGGCGCGCACCACCCGGCCCATGCCACCCGCGCCCAGCTCCCCGAGGACGCGGTAGCTGCCCAGTCTGGCAGGGACGGGGGGGAGCGCATCGCCCCCTGCCCCAACCCGAGCCGGCGTTTGTGCCATCTCCGGCTGCACAGTTGTCATCCCGCCGAGGTCGCCGGTGGGGGAAACGTGACGGCCCGGCGGGGGCGACCCGGAGGAGGCAGCCCGAACCGAAGTCAGCCCGTCTAGCGCACTTCGGAGGCGCGCCCGGTCGTCCGCATCCAGCATCCCCAGCTCGACGAGATCGGCGTCGGAAAATTGGACCAGATGGGCCACCGTGGTGCCCCGCGCCTGAAAACGTTCGAGGAAGGGCGACAGGTCGGCCTGGGAGAGGAGCTCGCGGAGGGTCATGAGGAGCCGAGGGTGGGCGTGGAACATAACCGGCGAAGCTGCGATCTGCCTGCCCTCTCTCCCTCGTGTCGCGGCTACGCGGCCTCACGACCGCGGTTTTCACTTGCCCGAGACCTGCAGACCCGACATGCAGGTGTCCTGATACTTGTCCCCTTGAAAGACACCCGTGATCTCCGCGCGGATCCACCGTGCGGAAACGAGATGTCCGACCCCCGTTTTCGCCGCGATGTCGACGTAGGGCTGGGTGTAGTCGAGCTGGGCCGTCCCCCACACCCCACGCTTCTGGTCCTCAAAATTCACGTTCCACAGCTCACCCCCGTCCGTCGTGATCCTCAGCGACTTCACGCGCCCGTTGCTGAACATCGGCTCCTCGCCCTTCGCGTAGAACGGGAGGAAGCGGATCGCGCTGATCTGGCGGGTCGTGGCGAACTTGACGGTCACCGACTCGCCCACACCCCAGCCGGGCACGCCCTCGCACCACGGATACGCCACTGCTTCACTTGCGAGCTGGTCGGGGGAATAGATCCGCTTTCCCTCGTGCAGTGAGCTGGAGGCGACGACCGAAGCGACCGGCAGTGGGGCGCAGTCGGGGCAGGCCCAATCGACGTTGTCGACCTCGTAGCCAACGGGCAGGACCCGGGGTGACGGAGGGGAGGAGCCGCCTGCCGGGGCCGCAGGCGCTGTTGTGGGCGCTGGCGACGCCGCGGGCGACGGGCTTGGCCCCAGACTCGCCTGCTGTGGCAACGCGGCCGTAGCCACCGTCGACGGGGACGACGTGGCGTGGAGCCAAAGGAACCCGCCGACAACCGCGATCGAGACGACGCCGAGGCCGACGGCCCCGAGCGCGAGGGCCACCAGGCCCCCGCCAAGCCCGGAGGAGCGCGGCTCCGGCGCCTCCTCCAACGGGTCGAACGTTCGCGTCCTCGGGATCTCCTGCGGAACCGCCGACGTGCGAGCGGAGGGCGGTGGAGGCCGCGGTTGCTCCTCCCGACTCTCCACCGCGGGCGAAGGCACCGCCGGCGCTTTGGCGCCCTGGAGCGCCGCGATAAAGGCAGCACAGGTGGGGTACCGGTCCGACGGCGCCACGGACACCATGCGCATGACCGCCGCGCTCGCCCCCCTTGGAACGCCCTTCTTGGCCTCGTCCAGAGCGGTGAGCTGGCCGGTGAGCTTGTTCGTCAGGATCCGCGCCTCGCTGTCCGCGTCGCTCCAGGGCGGGCGGCCGGCCAGCAAGGCGTACGCCACCAGCCCCAGCGCGTATCGGTCCGCTGCGCCGTCCACACGCTTGGCGTCGGCCTGCTCCGGGGCCATCCACGCGCTCGTCCCCATCGCGGTCATCGTGCGCGTATGGCTCTCTTTCGCCGCGGCATCCTTGGCGATCCCGAGGTCAATCAGCACAGCCCCGCCGTCGTCTTTGAGCATGATGTTCGCCGGTTTGACGTCGCGGTGCACGATCCCCTGCCCATGCAGGTAGTCGAGCGCCCCACCGATGCCCGTGAGAATCCGGACCACCTCGTCGACGGGCAAGCCGCCCGGTCGAACTCGGTGCGTGAGGGGCTCGCCCGACAAAAGCGACATCACGATGCCCAGCCAGCCGCCCTCGGTCACGACCTCCCAGGTGGACACCAGCGACGGGTGCCGCAACAGCCGTCCGAGGTCCGCCTCCGCGAGGAATCGGTCCCGAAAAGCCGGGTCGGACGCGATCTGTGGGTGGATGAGCTTGATGGCGACGTCGCCCCCTTGCCTCGCCGCCCACCCCTCCTCCGTATGCCGAGCCCGCACCACGGTCCCCATCCCCCCGGCGCCGATCAGCCCCAGGACGCGGTAGCTGCCGACGTTGTTTGGGAGGGAGATGGCGACGTTCCCCAGGCCGGGGGCGCTAGGCGTCGGTGGTGCGCCCGTAGGGGCGACCCGGGTGGCGCCGGACAGCGATCCCGCAGTCGGGGTGTTCGAAGGTTGCACCCGTGTCGGTCCGCTCAGCGGCGACGAACCCTGACTTGAGGAGGCGACGCCAACGGTAGAATCGGGTTGGGGAGCCTGCCGTAGGGTCTCCACGGCGGCCCGGAAGCGCTTGCGATCGGCGAGCAGAGCCATCCGGAGGGTCGTCTTCAGATCCTCGTCGCCGAGGTCAGTGAGGTCGTCGAGCGTGAAGTGAGCCGCCTCACACGCCTCCAGATAGGCGCTCAACCCGTGCTGATCCAGAAAATCGCGCAGGGTCATGGGGACCCGGACGAAAATGGGACGGACCAGGCGAGATCCTGACCGCCGAGGAGTTCTGCAATCATCATGGTCGGGCCATCGCGCGTTCCGGAGGTCGGGAGACGTAGCCGCTCGACAAGCGCCCCGCACGCCAACCCGACTCGCACGTGGCGCGGCGTCGGCGGAGGGACTACGAGATCGCCCCCCTTGAGGTCCCCATGGTCTGGTCCCGATCACACGTCTCGATGGTGCTTTTTGCCGCCTTCCTCCTCCTCGCCGCCTCCGGCTTCGTCGGCACCCGCGCCAACGCCGACACGCCCACCCGCACCCCCTCCATCGTCTACGTCGACCCCAACGGCGGGCTGTTCCGGGCCGGCAAACGCCAGATGGGCACCCTATGTTGGAGCGCTGACGCCGCAGGGGCGATGGACTACACCCGGTGCTGTCCAGACGGCTACACCCCGGTGGGGGTCACCGTCGGCGGCGATCTCGCTTGCCTGATGCGGTAGCGCTGGCGACCCGCCATACCGCGCGATACCCTGCCTCTCCCCGGAGAGATCATGGCCGACGCTGTCGAATTCGAGATGATGCAGTGGCTCCAATCCGTGCCGCAGGAGCGGCGTGCGGACGCGCAGATGATGTACATGCAGCAGCGCAAGGACCCGATGGTGGCGCTGGGCCTCTCCCTCCTCGTGTTCATCGGCTTCGCCGGGATCGGCCGGCTCTACATCGGCGATGTGGTCTCCGGGCTGCTTCAACTCTTCATGGGCTGGTTCACGTGCGGGATCTGGCCGATCATCGACCTTTTCTTGATCACGGGCGCGACCGAACAACAGAATCGGCTGGTGCTCCAGCGGGTTCGCGCGCTCTACTGAACCCCCGCACAATCGCAGTTCACCGGCCGGCGGCCCCGCGCTCGTCCGCCGCCGTCCAGTCGAACCGATCAAGCCTTTCGCTCCCGATGACGCTCTCCAGCGCCTGCGCGTAGTCCGGCGCTGAGGCGTAGACGCCTTGAAGGGCGCGCGCGAACGCCGAGAAGTCGTCGCCCGTGCCCCTGGCCCGTGCATAGGCCGGAGCCTGACCGAGCAGTCGGGCGTGGTCCGCGAGGGCCTCCGCCTCGGAGTGGTACGCCTTGAGTGGGCCGGCTCGAACCTCGGTCAAACCGCCAACGACCTCGTTGATCGCCGCTCTCGTCGCCCCGGCGGGCCCGATGCCGCGGACCCCGAACAGGTTGTGCCCCGGTGCAGATCGTCCCCATCCACTCTCGATGATCGCCTGAGCGAGGGTGATGGACGCGGGCACGCCCCACTCCCAGTCGCCGAGCATGGCGGCCGGCGCCGTCCGCCGCAAAAACGCCGCGTGCGCCCCCGGCTTTTCGCCGCCGAGCACCTGGATCGCCTCCGCGCGAAGCACGCAAAGCCGCATCGCCAGCGTCTCAGATTCATCAGACGACGCCCCACCGGCGCGCACGACGCCTCGCAGCGCCGCCAATGCCTCGTCCACCACGGCCGCCGCGACCATCCCACGACCAGCCGCCAGCTCGCCCCTGGCGTCCGCCTCTGCCGTCGCCAAGCGCGCCAGGCTCGGGTTGCCGACCGGGACAGCCGGCTCGGCCTCGGTCGTGTCCGGAAGTCGTAGGACGCTCGGCACCCTCGCGCTCTCCGGGCTCACCTTCGGGCTCGACGAACGAGGCGCCACCGCCGCCTCAGCGATGGGCAAGACGAGCGCCGGTAGCCCGCGTGGGTCAGGCGCTGATCTCTAGTCACATCGCCTCCCAGTCAGGTTGAAGGCCCCGAAAGTGCGACACGAGGTGAACCA
>CAIMSU010000047.1 GCA_903844155.1 uncultured Pseudomonadota bacterium
CAAAGCCATGGATCGCATCATCAATGAGATTAGGTTGGAACCGGGGAAAGCAACGATCCACTACTCGTGGAAGGTGGAGCCGGAGGCTTATACCTACCAGGATCCATTAGGCCCGCCTGAGGGGTCAGCCCCGATAAACCGAGGCTGGGTCTCCTGCGGGGACGTGTCGAGGCCGAAGTTCCACATGACAGCGGCATTGTAGCCGGTCCATCGCTCCCCGACCCGCCCCCGGTGGTGCCGCTGACGGCATCGGGGTAGCCACCGCTATGCTCCTCTTCCTCGCCGCCTGCGCCCATGAGCCGGACCCCGCCGCCGGAGCCGACAAGTACGACCTGTTCTGCTCATCGTGCCACGGCGCTGACGGCACCGCTGGAGTCCAGGTCGACGGGATCGCGGCGACGGACCTATCGACCGTCGTCCCCACACTTTCGGACAACACGCTCACGACGGTCATCCAGGACGGCTACCTCAAGATGCCCAAGCAGGACCTCGACGACGACGAGACGGCCGACGTGATCGCCTACCTGCGGGAGACCTTCGGCGGCTGATCCTCGTTCCTACGAGCAGACCGAATCATCCACCGTGATGTAGATCGTGACGCCGACATAGGGGATCAACGCCGAATGGTCCGCCAGCGCGAGGTCCACCGCGAGCTGGTAGTCCGCCTCGGCCACGTCGCTGATCTCGACGGTCTCCTGGTCCGACTGCGCCACCTCCTGCCCGTTCAGGTAGACATGCATGTGCCCGGTGTTCGGTGGCGGATCCTCGATCGTCTCGTTGGTGAGCGTGAAGTTCTGGACATCGGTGACGACGACCAACGGGTTCCCGCACACCGTGTCCCCGTCCGAAGGGCTGACGAGCGTGAGCGAGGGGTCACCAGAAGTCGCCGCGGCGGCGTCGTCGTTCGAGACCGGACGACAGCCGAAGGGAAGGAGAAGGGCGAGAAGAATCACGGTGCATCCAGACAGCGCATCGTATCGTGGCGCAGGCGCGCGACATCCGCGACCCCGGAACGGGCGGGGGGCGAGAGGTGGAACGGTTAGAACCATGCGGTGATCCTCCCGTCGCCCTCCGATCCCATCTTCGCCCAGTCCTGGCTGGTCCGCCTCCGCTGGGGCGCAACGCTCGGCCAGATCGCCGCCGTCGGATTCGCCGGCTTCGTGGCGCATGCAGCGGTGCCAGTCCTGCCCGTCACCGGAGTCGTGCTCACGACGACGGTGTCGAATCTCGCGCTTTCCCGTGCCCGGCACGCGATCGCCGTCCCGGTCGCCGTCATCCTCGATCTCGCGCTGCTGACCGTGCTGCTCGCGCTGACCGGAGGGGCGTCCAACCCCTTCAGCGTCCTCTACCTCCTGCACGTCGCGCTCGCCGCCGTCCTGCTCGGTCCCCGGTGGACGTGGTTCGTGACGGGCCTCGCAAGCCTCGGTTTCGCGGTGTTGTTCCCCTTCACCGACATGCACGCGATGCACTCCCAGGGGATGGACGGGGTCAACACCCACCTGTGGGGGATGTGGCTCGCACTCGGGGTGACCGGCGCGGGTATCGCCTGGTTCGTGGCCAGCCTTGCCTCAGCGCTTCGGGACCGGGAGGCGGAATTGGCGAGGTTGCGACGGACGGCCGAGCGTCAGGAGCGGATCGTGTCTCTGGCGACGCTCGCGGCCGGAGCCGCCCATGAGCTGGGCTCGCCGCTCGCGGTGATCGCCGTGACCGCCCGCGAAGTGGAACGGATGGCCGACGAGCTTCCGCACCCCGACATCGCGGGGGACGCGCGGGAGATGCGCGCCCAGGTCGAGCGGTGCAAGGAGATCGTGAGCCGGCTGACCCAACGTGCGGGCGCCTCGCAGGGCGACGTGGTGACGACGACGGCCATTCCAGAAGTCTGGTCCGAGCTGCGTCATCGGCTGCCCGTGCCAGATGCGGGTCGCGTCGTGTGGCCGCCATCGGAGGGCGACGCGGGGGTTCGTGCGCCTCGCGCGGCGCTGCTGGAGGCGCTCACGTCGCTGCTGCGGAACGCCCTGCAAGCCGGACCGGGGACCGTTCGAATCCGTGCCGATCGCGCCGGTGCGGCCCTTCGGTTCGTGGTCGAGGACGATGGCGCCGGCATCGCGCCGGAGACGATTGAACGGGTCGGCGAGCCGTTCTTCACGACGCGTCCGGCGGGCGAGGGCATGGGTCTCGGGGTGTTCATCGCGCGTCGCTTCGCCGAGGGGCTCGGGGGTGGCGTGGATGTCGCGTCCGAGGTGGGGCGCGGCACACGGGTCACGCTCACCGTCCCGGCGGCGGCGTGAGCGCGCCCGGCGACGGACGAACGCTCCTGCTCGTCGAGGACGATGAGGCGCTCCAGGTGCGCCTCGGGGCGGCGTTGCGCCGGCGCGGGTTCGAGGTGATCGCCGCCCGCAGCGCCGAGGAAGCCGTGCGCGCCTCCCGAACGGACAGCCCGGAGCTGGCCCTCGTCGATCTCCGGCTGCCGGACGGGGACGGGATCGGCGTCGTCCGCCGCATCCACGAAGCCGATCCCACCACGAACATCGTCGTATTCACCGGCTACGGGAGCATCGCGACCGCGCTGGAGGCGGTGAAGGTCGGAGCGAGCTGGTTCCTCACCAAGCCGGCCGACGCGGACGAGATCCTCGCGGCTTTCGCGCGGGGGGACGAGACGCTTCGGGAGGCGCTCGGTCTCCCGGCATTCGACGCCCCGAACGACAACCCGCCTGCCCATTCGCCGCCTTCGCTCGCCCGCGTGGAGTGGGAGCACATCCAGCGGGTGATGGCCGACTGCGGCGGGAACGTCAGCCATGCGGCGAAGGCGCTCGGCATCCATCGGCGATCTCTACAGCGCAAGCTCGGGCGAAAGCCGAACCTTCGTTGATTCGACTACGTCGCATCAATGACGACGACGGGTCCGGCGTCGTCTACCTCTCGGCGGTGGTGGACGGCGGGGTGGACGAGACGTTCTCCGCGACAGTGACCACCAGCGAGGGGTAGGTCTTTGCGGCGGGCCAGCGCGGCTCGTCGTCGGTTTACGCCGCGACAACTCGCCGCACTGGTGGGCACGGCGCTCTTCCGCGGCCCCGGATAGCCCGACGCCGTGCTGATCCTGCTCTTCGCCTGCGCTGGTGCATCGCCTCTGGTCGGGGACACCCTCAGCGAGGGTGGATCCTGGCACCTGACGCTCGACACCACCGAGCTCGACCGCGGTGCCACAGACGTCGTGATCACGGTCGGGAACGCAGCGACGGACGAGCCCGCAGTCGGGCTTTCCCTCGTCGCGCGCCCCGGCATGGACGAGATGTCCCACGCGATGGACCTGGCCGAGTTCACTGAGGGCGACGCCGGCAACTACACTGCCCGCTTGACCTTCGACATGGCGGGCGTCTGGGACCTCGTCGGCTACGCGGCGGACACCGACGACGCGGAGGCGTTTTCCTTCGTCGTCGAGGTGCTCCAGTGATCCTCGCGCTCCTCTTGCCCGTCGCACACGCCGCGTCGTGCTGCTCGACCGTCGGCGCGCAGGCGACCACGCTCGCGTCCTGCGACACGTTGGGCGTCGTGATCGGCGGCGGTGGGTCCGCCGATTTCGGGGGTTGGGGCTGGGACGGCGGGTGGACGCCGGTCGGCGACGACGGCGGCGGCTCGGCGTCGGTCTCGTTCGCCGTCATGGGCCGGTTCACCCCGTGGCTTCAGGGCGGCTTCCGGTTCCCGGTGACGATGCTGGTCGATCGACTCGACGGCGTTTCGACAACGGACTTCGGGGTCGGTGAGGGGCTGGCCTGGGTGGATTTGGAGACGCCCGCGGGGTGGCCGGGCACCCGAACGCCCCGGCTCGCGCTGGAGGTCGGGCTTGGGACCGAAGGGCCGTCGGGAATGTCGCCCGGCGCCAAGGTGGCGCAGGTGGCCTTGCGGGCGTCCAAGGTCGCCGGAGCTTGGGGCGGCTGGGCGACGGCGTCGGGAAGGGTCGCGATCATCGGCGTGGCGACCCCTGACGGAGACGCCTCGCTCGTCGTCGATCGGGCCCTTGGCGCGCGCACCCGGTTGGGCGTGGGACTGGCCGCCCAGGCAACGGCCGGAGCGCTACCCGCACTCGCAACCTCATTCGGTCCGACGCTGACGCTGTCCCCGACGGCTTCCGACACCGTCATGCTCTCGGTGCGAACGGCGCTTCCCGTGGGCGATCTCGGCCGGAACACGGCGTCGAGCTTCGTCGCCACGCTCGACTGGCAGCACGTCATCGATCGGCGCTCCGATGGCGGGTGATGCCTGGGTGGCAACGCTGTTCCTCCCGCTCCTGGCCTGCGCCGGAACGGCGACGGACACCAGCATTCCCGCTTCCACCCTCGAATGGCTCTCCCCGTCCGGTGGCGAGACGGTGGCCGCCGGGGATGTCTCCTGCTCCATCGTGATCGACCACTTCACGTTGTGGAGCCCCGCGAAGGGCAACGAGGGCGAGCCAATCGGCTACTTTGCGGTGAGGGTGGACGATGCGGCCGCCATCGAGTCGGCGTCGACGGTCTTCTCGCTGACCATCGACGCCGGAGCCCACGACCTCACGGCGCAGCTCTACTACGCAGACGGCGACCCGGTGCTCACCGCCGACGACGCGGTCTGCGACGCCACCTCCGATGCCACCTGCGACCCGGTCGTCAGCACCATCCACGTCACTGCGGAGTAGGGCTCAGCCTACGCAGAAGGTGAACACGGCCTGATCGGACACGTCACCCTCCTCAGCCGTCAAGGTGACGTTCCAGACGCCGGACATGAACAGGTAGACCGGGCTGATGTCGTAGTCGTCGCCGTTCCGAGTCGTCACGGGCGTCGCGCTGGTGCCGTGCCCCATGTCGGGCATGAACGGCACGGCGGTGAGCGTGGCGTCCGTGACGGCCCCCGCTGAATCGGCGAGGGAGATCGTCCAGTCGTTCGTGCCCTGAACCGGCGGCGCGGGATCGCTGGAGACGAGGGTGAACGTGTAGATTCCGGAGTCGCCGTCGTGGATCAGATCGGGTGCGTAGCTGTCGATGCGCGGGTCGGACGCGCAGGCGGGCGGGGACGTGTCAACGGTGCTCGCGGCGGTGTCGCCACCCGAGCCCGAAGAGCATGCGAAAAGGAGGAGGCCGAGGAGCGTCATGGCGCACCAGTCTACTTCGGTCGAACGCGGGAAGACGCCCCATTGCGGCAGTGCGACACCTTGCCGCATCGACGGCGACGGGAAGCCAGCTACATCGTGGGCGACCTGGAGGTCCGCTTGCGTCTTTCGTCCCTCATCCTCATTTCCTCGCTTCTCACCGCTTGCACCGGCAAGTCCGACGACACCGGCACCTGCGACTCGCCCGGCGGGCCCGCCGACGGCACGCCCGACGCCCACTGCACGGCCGCCGACTACGTCACCGTGGACCCGACCGACTGCCAGACCGCCACGGACACCGGGGGCATGGCCGACTACGGGGACACCATGTACGGCTACTCGGGTGACGACGACGACTGCAAGTACGCCGTCACCTGGTCGTCCACGGACATCTGCGAGGGCACCGGGGTGACGTTCACTGTCAACGTGAACTACCTCGCCGACGGGACCGCCACGACGGGGGCCGACCCGCAGATCGAGGGCTACCTCACCTCCGACACTACACATGTCCTCCCGAATTCCGGCGTCCAGACGACCGAGGTTGGCGGCGGCCAGTACACGGTCGGCCCGATCGACTTCGACGCGAGCGGCGAGTGGACCGTGCGCTTCCACTTCTTCGAGACGTGCGCCGACACCGAGACCGGGCCACATGGCCACGCCGCGTTCGCGGTCGACGTCCCCTGATCGCGTGCCTGTGGCTCCTCGCCGCGTGCTCGGGCACGCCGGACTCGTCCGACACGGGGACCGGGTGCCCGAACGATCTGCCGGCCGACTGCCCGGCCGACGTCCCCGACTACAACGCAGATGTCGCGCCGATCATCGCGGATCGGTGCCTCTCGTGCCACTCCCCGGGCGGTGCGGGCGAGGCCGGGCATGATTTTACAACCTGGGACACGTTGAACGCGCAGCAGACGACGGTGCTCACGCAGGTCTATGCGTGCAAGATGCCGCCGGAAGGGGCTCCCCCGCTCACGTCCGCCGAACGGGGGACGCTGCTGGACTGGCTCGTGTGCGGCGCACCGGGCGATTAAGGCAGGGGATTGACCATGTACCGATTTACACCCATCGCCCTCCTCGCCGCCTGCGTCGGCCTCGTCGCCTGCTCTGGCTCCGGCGACTCGTCGGACACTGCGCCCGTGTTCCACCCGTCGCTCACGTTCCTGACGCCGCTCGACGGCGAGACCGAGCCGACGGGCGATCTTGGCGTGTCGATGGTGATCTCGGAGTTCAACCTCGTCGACCCGTCCACGGCTCGTGCCGACGAGCTGGTGCCCGCAGGAGCGCCGCTCACGCTGACCTTGCTGAGCGGCACGGCGTGGGCACACAACGCCGCCGGAACACCCGCAGGCTACTGCGAATTGACCTACGACGGCACGTTGTTCGCCGATCTCGCCGCGACCACCACCACCCTGCCGGGTGTGACTGCCGGCCCGCATACGCTGGAAGCGCACCTCCTCTACGCTGACGGTCACCCCCTCGACCCCGACATCGACGTGAGCATCGCGTTCACGGCGGCGGCGACGCCGTGATGCTGCTCGTCCTCGGCCTGTTCGCCTGCGCCCAGACGCAAACCGTCACGGTGCCCTTCATCGCCACAGTCAACGGCGATGCGTTCGCCTGCGGCCAGACCTACCCGGACGTGGGCTCCCCTGGCGACACCATCGACCCCATCGACCTCCGCCTGTTCGTCCACGACGTCGGCCTTGTCGATGACTCCGGCGCGACGGTCCCCATCGACCTCGACCAGGACGGCACCTGGCAGTACCAGAACGTCGCGCTCCTCGACTTCGAGGACGGCACGGGCGCATGCGAGACCGGCAGCCCGGACATGCACACCGAGCTGACCGGGACGGTCCCGAAAGGCACCTACGCCGGGCTTTCGTTCACGCTCGGCGTCCCCGACGACCTGAACCACATCGACGCCTCGACGGCGGATGCGCCGTTGAACGACACCGGGCTCTGGTGGGGTTGGCTCGGGGGCTACAAGTATGCCGCCATCGACGTCTCCACGCCGGTGAACCCCGAGTTCTACCTCCACCTCGGCGCGACGGACTGCACCGACGCGGGCGGCGGGTCCTATGCTTGTACGCTCGACAACCTCTCCGCGATCACATTGCCGGACTTCACGCCGGACAGCGACGCCATCAACCTCGATCTGTCGAGGCTCTACGCTGCGAGTGACCTCGACGCGATCCCGGACGGGGTGACGGACTCGGTCTCCGGCTGCATGACGCTGGCCGGCGATCCCGAGTGCGGGCCGCTGTTGGCTGCGCTGGGATTGCCGTGGGACGACCAGGCCGCCGTGGAGCAGACCTTCTTCGAGGTACAAAGCCAGTAGTTGCCGTCTACCTGCTCAGTTGTCGGGCGAGCCGCACACCAGCCACGCGAGCAACGTCGCCCGCTGCTCGTCGGTGAGCTGGGGCGAGACCGCCGGGGGCATGTGGCAGGTGCTCATGGCGTCGAGGATGGCGCTCTCGTTGGCGGCCACGCTGGCGTAGGACTCGAAGTCGTAGGAGGCGTAGGCGGACCCGCCTGAGACGTGGCACGGCGCGCACACGGACGTCAATATCGGCGCGACATCGGCGGCGTAGCTGGGGACGGTGCTTGGGCAGGAGCCCGGGATGTCGTCCGGGCAGCTCGCGCTCGGTGGGGCGAGGTAGTCGGTGTTCGACAAGAACGTCTGGTCGGTGAGCGACTCCATGAAGGCGACGAGGTCCGCCTTGTCCTGGTCGGAGAGGTTGAGCGCGCGCACGAGGTTGTTCTTGTAAGGGTTGGTCGCCCCGTCCCCGGTGTAGGGTCCGCTCGTCACGTCGCGGCCGCCGCGGTTGTAGATGTCCACGACGTCTTCGAGGGTGGCCACGCTGCCGTCGTGCATGTAGGGGGCGGTCAATGCGATGTTCCGTAGGGTCGGGGCGCGGAACCGGCCCATGTCGCTCGCGATGCCCGTGATGGCGTAGAGCCCCTGGTTGTCCGGCGGGTATGCGCCGTTCCCGTCGGTGTTGTAGAGTCCTGTGTTGAAGAAGGCGTCCTGCGCGCCGGCCGACTCCTGGCTCGTGTACGAGACGGTGAAGTTCGGGGCCTGATGGCAGTGGTAGCAGTCCGCGGTCTCGCCGAAGAACAGGCCCTCGCCCCGTCGCGCGCTGTCGCTCATGCCACTCGCATCGCCTGTCGAGGTGAAGCGGTCGTAAGGGCTGTCTGAGGAGATCAGCCCGCGGATGTAGGTGGCCAGCGTCTTGATCAGGCTGTCGTCGCTGAACGGGTCGTCGTCGGGGAAGGCTGCGGCCCCGAGGCTCACGAGGGTCGGGTCCGCCTTCAAGCGGGTGACGATCTCATCCTCGTGACCGGTCATGTCGAGTTCAGCCGGGTTCGAGCCGAACATCGGCGCCTTCACCTGATCCTCCAGCGTCGTCAGCAGCGGGTCCGGCCATGTGTACGTCTCCTCCCACGCGGTGTTGACGAGCGCGAGGGAGTTGCGCGGAACCGCGTCGCCGCTCGATCCCGTCGGCGTGACGAGGCCGTCGCTGAAGGAGAGCGAGGCGATGTGACAGTCCGAGCAGGACTGCGTCGCGTTGCCGGAGAGGCGGGCGTCGTAGAAGAGGTAGCGGCCGAAGTCGAACTTCTCGGGCGTCGCGTCGTTGTCGATCGGCACCTTGGGCGTGGGAAAGCCGGCCGGCAACGGCAGCAGCCACGCGCCGTAGTCAGTGGCTGCGGAGTCGCCGTCCTTGTGGCCGGCGCAGGCGAGGAGGAGGGAGAGGATCATGGAAGTGGCGGCTTCACCGGCGGGTTCAGGCGGGGCTAGGATAGCTCGGGATCGGCGCGGATGCGGCGTCAGCGCATCCCCCGGTTGGCGGTCGGGATAACGGATCAGCCATGTTCACCCTCGCGCTGCTCCTGGCCCCGATCGCCCATGCCGCCGACCCCGGGTTCCTGTACCTGACCGCCGCGGTCCCCCAATCCAACGTCAACGTGGTGGTGGCCGTCGGCGGGCGCACGAACGGTGCCGATCGCTTCGTGGACCCGGGCGTCGGCCGAGCGGGCTTCGTGCAGCAGGTGGACGGGACCTGGGCCGTGAAACCCTGGCTTGCTGTCGGTGCCGACGCTCTGATGTCCGTGGCCAACCCCGAGGATCGGCCGGTCAGCGGGGCCGGCGGGGCGTTCGTGCAGGTGGCGTCGCCCTCGGACCGCGGACCCCGCTTCGGCGGGGAGCTTGGCGGGCACCGCGAGTTCAGCGGGGCGTGGGCGCTGACCTTCTCAGGCAGCCTCGAAGTCCCGCTGGGCGCCGTGCGACTCGGGATCGCGCCCAAGATCGAGCACCGGTTCGACGCCGACGCCGATCCCATCGACCTCATGCTGCCGTTTGCTGCCGACGTCGGGGTGGGCGAGAAGTGGCGGTTTGGAGCCGAGGCCGTCGGTGAAGACCTCGAAGCCTACGCGGACGACGATGACGACGCCGAGGGCGGCGCGACCTGGCTCGCGGCCGGGACGGCTCAATGGCAGACCGGGCACGCGCACATCGCGCTCGCGCCGGGCGTGGGAATCACGCCCCTGGGCGTTGGATTTGCCGGCCGGGCGCTCGCCGGCTGGACGTTTTGAGTGTCCCGCGCGCCGCGTGGCTTCCGCTCGCGCTCACGGTGGCGAATGCCGGGGTCGTCGCCGCTACCGTCTGGGCGTTGATGTGCGTGACGCTCGGAGACGACAGCGGCGGTGCCGGAGCGATCGTGGCATGGCGGCGCTCTTTGTGTTCACCGCGTTCGGCGGGGCCGCGGTCTACGGCGCGATCCGGACCGTCGAAGCCTGGCACGGGATCACCGTCGTGCCACGCACGGCGGCGCTCCTCCTCGCTCCGTTTGGGCTGAGTCTGCTGTTCCTGGCGTTGGCGCTGGCGACATGACCGCCGCGTTGTCAAAACGCCCACCCCACCCCCGCATCCCACCGCAGCTCGTCATCCCCCAGCTTCCGGTCGCGCAGGACGATGTCGGCCTTGACGACGACGTCCCCGCCCGGACCCCAGGTGAGCCCGAACGTGCCTTCGTCCACGGTGCGCTCTGGGTTCGCGGTGTAGCCATCGGGAACGGCGAACTGGGAGTCGTAGTGCTCCAACCGGCCGAAGGCATCGAGCCGGCCGGGGACGTGCAGCGGCCCGAACAGGTCCACGGACCCTTCGACGTACCCGCCGATCATCGCCGTGGGGACAACCCCGCTGCCGTCCGGGAAGTACGGGCTGCCGTCGATCTTGTCGGCTTCCATCAGGTCATCCGACTGCGGGAGGGACCAGTAGACGCCCTCGGTCTTGAGCGTGAATGGCCCAATCGATCCGTGCGCGTCCAGCTCTGCCCCGAACACCGGGAGCGAGAGCCGGAGCGAGTTGCCCGTGCCGTCGTACCAATCACCGGCACCACCTGCGTCGCTCGCGTACCCGGACGCGCCGACCAGCCCGTCCCTCCACGGCTTCACCTCCGCCCGCCCGACGAAGCCGATCGCCATCCCAGGCGAGCTTGACCCGAGCGTTCGACCATTCACCACCCCGGCGTCGTCGAAGTTGGCGGGGTCAAAGGCGGTGGTTGCGTAGAGCGAGTAGCGCCACCGGCCGGTCTCCCCGCCCACGCCAGCGCCGAGCTCGCGCCACGTCGTCGGCACGAGGATCGTGTCGATGGTCGGCCGCTCGACCCCGTTGAAGTCGCCGGGGTGATGATGCTCGTTGATCCACCCGAACGGCATCTCCAACAGGCCCGCCCGAGCCTCCACGGCCTCGCCGACGACGTGCCATTCCAGCTCGGCCTCTTCAACCTCCACTCTGCCGAGCGAGCCGGTGGACGAAACCGCGTCCTCCACCTCCAGCTCCATCTCGGCCTCGGCGGGGATCTTCGGACCGAGATCCTGCTTGATCTCCAGCGCTGCACGCCGCAGGGACACCACGCCGGTCGGCTTCGTCGCCGCGCCGACGAGCGCCCAGTTCGCGTTCGCCTCGACGTACCCGCCGAGGTCGGTGTGGTTCCAGACGAGGTCGTGCTTGCTGTCGTCGTCTCCGTCGCCGTCGTCATCGGTTTCGGGAGTCGCGGCCAGCGCGGCGTGGATCTGGAAAAGCAAAGGTTCCGCCTATAGGGGGATGGTGTGGACGTAGTCGTTGGCCCCGGCTTCCGCGCCGTGGCAGGTGTTGCAGTCGCCGGTGACGGTCACGCCGCTGTCCTGGCTCATGCCGGGGATCTGCTGGTACTGCTCCCCGGCGGGCGGGGCCTCGCCGCGCCACTTGATCACCGGCGTGTCCCCGGAGAGCGTCAGCTCGAACCACTCCCAGCCCAGGGCGCCGTCCGGGTTGTAGTCGCCGCCTCGCTTGACCATCGCGTGGATGTCGGTGCCACCGGACCAGTCGATGGTCTTCACGATCATCGTGCCGACCGGGAAGCTCGTGGCGTCCGCGGCCGGGAGCGCGTTCACGTAGACGGTGCGGTCGCCCGCAACGTGCCCGGTGTCCTGCTGCGCCACGTCGGTGTTGGACCACGTCGAAAACTCTGCGAAGTCCGCCTGCATTGCGATGAACGTGTCGCCCCCGCCGGGGAGCGGATCGTTGTCGAGGCAGCCGGCGAGTCCGCCAAGCACCAGCATCGCGAGCATCAAATCTCCGGGATGCCGAGCAGATCGGCCGCCGAGGTCATCGACGCGACGAGCGAGGTGGGATCGGCGGGATCGACCTCGCCGGAGAGGAGCGTCCAGAGCTGGCCGTAGGGGGTCGCGAGGTCTTCCTCGCTCGGATCGTCGGGGTTCCAGTCGGCCGGGACCGCTGGGATCGCGTCGCCGTCGATATTGTCGTAGGCCGCGACAACCGTGGCCTGCCCGTCGGTGATGTCCGCATCGAGCGTGTCACCGCCGTCCACGGTCAGCAGCCAGGGCTGGAAAGCCGCGTAGATCGCCTGCCCGCCCGCGAGGTTCGCGCGCATGTCGGCGAGCGTGCGCTGGGCGTAGCGCGATTCATCCTGACCGGTAGACGCGAGGTTCACCTTCTCGTATTGCTCGGACATCGACGAGATGACGCCTCGGAAGGCCGCTGCGGAGTCCAACGCGAGCGGGGAGAACTGATCCTCCATCGACGCGGTGTCATCGACGAAGCCCTGGCACAGCTCATCGTGGAATTCGGTGGCGTCCGCCTCGTTCGAAGGGAACGCCGCTGGCGAGTAGTACGGGAGCGACGACTCGTAGGCGACGACGTCCGCCGGGATGCGGTCCGCCCAGACGATGCGCTCGATCGCGTGATCCCCAGTGACACCCTCGTTGTCGAACAGGTCGTCGTCCGGCCCGTTCGCGATGAAGTAGTCGTAGCGCTGGTCGGTCGTGACGTCGAGATCGGGAAAGAGCACGGCGATGGCGGCTTCTACTCGCTCGTAGCCGTCGCGTGCCTCGCCCCAGGGCGCCTCCATCCCCGCCGTCTCGCCTGTCCCCCAGCCGTCCGCATCGGGCTGTGGCGCAGCGTCCTGGATCGCCACGGCGGCGTCCGCCACGCTCCCGAGCTGCTCCGCCACGTAGGTCTTGACGTCGGCCTGGGCTTGACCTTCAAGGTCCGTGGCCTTGTCGTTGTCGTAGGTGCAGGCGAGGAGGGAGAGGGCGAGGATCATGGGGTTCTCACAGGGTTTGGAGCCAGTCGAGCAGCGCTTGCTGATCGTCAGCCGACAGGGCGTAGAAGTTGGCGACGGAGAAGGCGGACTCGGAGTCGTCGCCGGAATGGGTGTCGATGGCCTGCGCCAGCGTGGTCGCGCGCCCGTCGTGCATGTACGAGCCGAGGAAGCGGAGGCCGATGAGCGGGGCCGTTCGCCACTCCCGGCCGGAGGCGTCGCCCTGCTCGATGCCGTCGGCCATGGCGGCCCCGCGGTCGTGGAGGAGCAGATCCGAGTAGATCGGGGCGTCGATGTCGGCGAGTTCGGGGATCGGGTAGTCGGCGCGGGTGTGCATGGTCGGCACATGGCAGTCCGCGCAGCCGACCGCCGCGAAGAGGACCGGGCCGTTGTTGTCGGGCGAGTCGCGGTGCGGGATGTCGAGCAGGCGGACGTAGTCGGACAGCTCGTAGACGGCGTCGGTGTCGGTGTCGATGCCCGGGAAGTCGTCGTCACTGAGATCGTCGGGGTTCGGAAGCTCGTCGGGCAGGAGCGGCGTGGTGATCGAGATGTCGCCCTGGAGCGCGCCGGCCACAAAGCGGTCCAGCGTTGGGATGCTGGCCTTCATCCCGAAGCGGCCGATGAGGTTCACGTCGCCGGGGGCGTAGACGTAGAAGCGGGGGTCGGATGGGACTGCTGCGTCCCAGGTCACCCGGTTGATGCGCCCGCTGACGATGCCGGCTTCAGCTTCGTCCGCCTCCATCCGTTCGATCTCGGCGTCGTCGATCGCGTCGATGTAGCCGCGTCCGAACACGGCGGGGCCGATCCGGTTGGTGACGAGCAGGTTGGCCACGTCATCGGGAGCCGTCACGCCCTCGTTCGCCCCGCCCGCGACGTAAGGACGCACGAGGTTCCCGTAGGGCAACGCCGATTGGTCGGCGGACGGCGTGATGCCGTCGTCCTCGGTCACGACCATGCGGGTCTGGGCACCGGGGCCGCGGGCGTCCTCGTTGTGGCACGACGAGCAGGCGGTGCGGATGTAGGCGGGGCCGAGGCCCTGCGACTCGCGGAAGGCCGAGGCGAAGCGCGCGTCCCCGGCGTTGAAGCGCGTCGTCCAGTCGGCTGAGATGCCGGGGAGTGGGATCTCGGACGGGTCCGCGGAGACGACGGTAAGGCCGGTGTCGTCGGAGGGCGCGGCGCAGGCGAGGAGGAGGGCGAGCATCTATGCGTCGCCGCGGGCGGGGAGCGTTGCGGGGTGGGCGTCGGTAAGGCGGCGGTCAGCAACGGCGACGAGCGCGGCGAGCGCGCGGAACGCCGGAGGCTCGATCCGCCGCGTGAGCGGGCCGATGCCGAGGTGGAGCGAGCCGCAGGAGCAGAGATCGACGAAGCCGACGGGGGAGCAGGCGAGGGAGGTGCGGGCGCAGGGGGGCATGACGCGCAGTTGATATTGATAATGAAAGTCATTGTCAACATGAAAGCGTGAGCAAAGTGGACTCCGAGACCCGAGACCGGCTCCGGCCTGATTCGCGTGCTCCTGGATTCCCGGATTCCGATTCTGGAATCGGCCGCTGGATTCCATATATTCCATGGAATCACATGGAATATTCTGGAATCACGTTTATCCCGGAATCAGTGGAATATGGAATCCGGCTTCCGGCTTCGCCCCGTGAGCCGCGGCGGGCACCGGCTGCGGCTCGGCGCTCGGCGTGTGGATGCGGATGCGGGCGGCAGCGTGAGCGAGTCGGCCGGGTGGCAGGCGAGAGGCATTGACGCCGCTCCTTTCGTGCCGTATACAGTGCGCATCTGCTCCCCGCCCGACACGCCGAAAGGCCTCGGGCGGGGTTATTCCTTTTTGGATGCCGCAGGAACCCGTCAACAAGCGCGCCGTCGTGTTCATCGACGGCCAGAACCTGTTCCACGCTGCCCGCGAGGCGTTCGGGTACTCGTTCCCGAACTTCGACCCCGGGCGGTTGGCTGAGGAGGCCTGCCGGTCGCGCGGATGGACGCTGGCGCAGACTCGCTTCTACACCGGCGTGCCCAGCGCCGAGGACGACGCCCGCTGGAGCCACTTCTGGACCGCGAAGCTGGCACAGATGGGGCGGCAGGGCGTCTGGACCTACCAGCGCCCACTCAGATACCGGAACATGACATTCACGCTCCCTGGCGGCGGCGAGATCACGCGCCTGGTCGGGCAGGAGAAGGGCATTGACGTGCGCATCGCCCTCGACATCGTCGGGCAGGGCGTCGAGCGAAATTACGACGTCGCCGTTGTGTTCAGCCAGGACCAGGATCTGTCCGAGGTTGCGGACGAGCTGAGGCAACTCGCGACGCGCCAGGACCGGTGGATCAAAATCGCCTCAGCGTTTCCGAGGAGCCCAACGAGTCGCAACCGGCGGGGGGTGAACGGTACCGACTGGCTGCCGATCGACCGCACCCTGTACGACGGCTGCCTCGATGCCCGGGACTACCGGCCGAAGCGGTAGGCCAAGCAAGCGCGGACCTCCCACCGCCGGAGAGACTATGATCCCAACGTGCGCGCTCAACCCCTCATCAATTGCCGCGACGTTCAGGCGTCCAGCCGCTGGTATCAACGACTCCTCGGGTGCGTGGGCGGTCACGGCGGGACCGAGTACGAGCGGCTGTGGGATCCGAGGCTCCACACGAGCAAGTGGGGCTCGGACGGCCTGATCCTCCAGTTGCACGCCTGGGAGGTCGATCACCACCACGGCCCGATGGGTGACGCGTCACGCGCCGTCGGCAACGGCATCCTGCTCTGGTTCGAGGTCGACGACTTCGACGCCACGGTGGCGCGTGCGCGCGATCTGGAAGCGCCCATCCTGCTCGATGTTCACCGCAACCCGAACGCGAACCACCGCGAGCTCTGGATCCGCGATCCGGACGGCTATACCGTGGTCCTCGCGTCGCCCGACGGCGACGCGGAGGGGTAGCTCCCGGATCGTTCGGGTGAGGCTTCGGATGCCGCTCGATCGGCGGGCCGGCAGCCCGCAGCACCCCGAGTACGCGTCCAGGACGGCGGCGTGCGCCGGGCTGGAGTAGAGGTGCGCGGTGTCCTTCCCCTCCACCAACGACCCCCGCCTCGCCCTCCGCTGGCTCGCCCAGGCGCGACGTGGCCTCGTCGTCGGGCAAGGGCTCCTGCTCCTGCTGGCCGAGTTCGGCTCGCCCGTCCGCGTCCCCTACGCCGCCGTCGTGGGCCTGCTCGCGGCGATCATCGTCGTCGATGCCGTCGAATCCCTGCGCCTCGCTCGGCGGCCGCCCGGGTGGTGGACCGTCCCCCTCCACATCGCCTTCGACCTCGCGGCGCTCACTGGCATCCTCGCGCTCACGGGCGGCGCGGAGAACCCCTTGCAGGCGTTTTACCTCGTGGACGTCGCGCTCGTCGCCATCGTGCTCCCGGCGCGGGCGGCGTGGCTGACAACGGGCGCCGCGATGGTCCTGCAAGCCGGGGTCGTCCTGGCCGCTCACGACCTCCCGGGCCTCGACGAGGTGCCCCACGAGCACATCTCCCACCTGCTCGGGCACGTCCTCGCGTTCGACATCGCCGCGGTCGCCGTCACTGGCTTCGTCGGGCGGCTGTCCGCGGCGTTGCGGGCGTCGGAGGCGGATCGCGCGCGGAATGAGAAGCTGGCCGCGCTGGGCACGCTCGCCGCCGGGACCGCGCACGCCCTGGCGACGCCGCTCGGCGCCATCGAACTGCTGGCGGAGGAGGCGGCGTTGGATGGGCCCGGCGCGACGGCCGGCTCGGATGCGCTGACGGCCCTGCGCGGCGAGGTTCGGCGTTGCCGGGTCATCCTCGACCGGATGCTGGCCGGGGAGGAGGGGGCGGACGGGATGACGGACGCCATCGCGACGCGGGTGCGGGAGTGGGTCGGCGAATGGCGGCAGGCGCAGCCCGTCGAGGTCCGCCTCGATGTCGCGCTGGATGCACCCGAACTGACCATCCACGGGGGCGAGGATGGCTGGCGCGACGCCCTCTGGACCGTGCTCGACAACGCGCTGACGGCGGGTGAACCCATCGCCATGCGCCTTGTGACCACCGGCCCCTCCCAAATGAGGCTCGTCGTCGACGACAGCGGCGCGCCCGTGTCGCCGGACGACCTCGCGCGGGCGGGGCAGCCGTTCTTCAGCGGCTGGCAGGGACGAAAGGGGACGGGACTCGGGCTTTTCGTCGCGCGCACCTACGCGCAGGCAGCGGGCGGTGATCTGCTCCTCACGCCCGGCGAAAAGGGTGCGCGGGCCACGCTGATCATGGTGCGCGCATGACCACCGTCCTCGTAGTGGAGGACGACGCGACCTACCGGGGTGCCCTCGCCCGTGCCCTGAAGCGCGAGGGCTTCGACCCGTACGAGGCCGACGGTGTCGAGTCCGCCTGCGCCTTCGCCGCCACCGGAAAGCCCGCCTTCGCGGTCATCGACCTCCGCCTCGGGGACGGCTCCGGGATCGATGTGGTCCGCGAGCTCGCCCGCGCGGTGCCCGACTGCCGATCCATCCTGCTGACGGGCCACGGGACGATCCCGGCGGCCGTCGAGGCGATGCGCGCAGGCGCGTCCGACTTCCGAACCAAGCCCATCTCGACGGCCGAATTGGTGGACACCCTGCGTCGGTCCGCAGAAGCCGCCGGCTCGGGAACGCCAGACCCGCTGGATCGCGCCGAGCGCGAGCACATCCTCAAGATGCTGGACGCCTGTGGCGGGAACATCTCGGAGGCGGCGCGGCGGCTGAAACTTCATCGCCGAACGCTCCAGCGAAAGCTGCAAAAGCTGCCGACGACGGGCTGAAAGGCACATCACCGCAGGCGGATGCGACAACGTGTCACATGGCCGGCGCAGGGATCTTGGTCGTACCTCGGCAAACCCGCCGAGGAAGCTCATGGACCCCGCCGCCGACCCCGCTCCTGTTGCCGATCACGCGGCCGCTCCCCCCGACGCCACGCCGCCGGCGCCCGCCGACCCGGTCCCACCCGCTGAGATGCCCGCCGCCGACGCGGAGACCACCCGCGGCGAGGACGGCACCCAGATCGAGACCGTGACTGTCACGGCGTCCAAGCCCATCTCCGCCGCCTCGGCCGTCACGGCCGGCTCGCGCGATCTGGAGCTTCGCCCTTTGACCCGCCCCGGCGACGTGGCCGAGATCATGCCTGGCCTCTTCGCCGTCCAGCACGCGGGCGGAGGCAAGGCGAACCAGTATTTTGTCCGAGGCTTCGACGCAGATCACGGCACCGACGTGGCCATCAACATCGACGGCGTGCCCGTCAACATGGTCTCCCACGCGCACGGGCAGGGCTACGCCGACCTGAACATGCTCATCCCCGAGCTGGTCTCCTCGGTGGATGCGCGCAAGGGCCCCTACGAGGTCACGGACGGCGATCTGGCGACGGCCGGCGCCCTCGACATGCACCTCGTGGACGAGGTCACGGAGTCGCGGGCGACCGCCACCTATGGCAGCTTCGACAGCGCCCGCGGCCTTGTAATCGGCGGCGTCAACAAGGACGACACCCACGGCGTCGTCGGGGCCGCCGTGGACTTCACGAACGGCCCGTTCGACCACCCCGAGAACTTCCTTCGGTACAACGCCTACTCGAAGGTGAGCACGACCATCGGCCCCGCGCGATTCTCGGTCGCAGGCTCTGCCTATGGCGGGAGCTGGGACGCATCCGGCGAAAACCCGCTCCGCGCCGTGAGCGACGGCAGCCTGAGCTACTGGGGGACCGAAGACACCTCCCAAGGCGGCCAGTCCGAACGCCGGCAGCTCTGGGGCCGCGCCGACATCGGGGGCGACCACAACGCCTTCACCGCGCTCGTCTGGGTCGGCAGCTACAAGCTCAACCTGTTCTCCAATTTCACCTTCTACGAGGTCGATCCCGTCCACGGCGACGAGATCGAGCAGGCCGACGATCGGACCTTTTCGGGCTTCGACGCGAGCTGGCGGGACCTGGCGTTCGTCGGGCCGTTCACGTTCGTCACCGCCGTCGGCACCCAGGGCCGCCACGACGCCGCTGCGAGCGACCTCTACCGCGACGAGGCCCGCGAGCGCCTCTCGACGACTGTGGACGACAACGTGGACGAGGCGCGCATCGGCGTCTACGCGCGGGGGGAGATCTCGTGGTCGCACTGGGTCCGGCTCGTGGGCGGTGCCCGGCTTGACAGCTTCGACTTCGCGGTGGTGGACAACCTGGACGTCCCGGGCGATGGCGTGGTGAACGGCGGGGAGAAGGTGGCGATGATCGTGTCACCGAAGGCCAACCTCATCGTCACGCCGGTCGGCTGGATCGACCTGTTCCTGAACTACGGGCGGGGTTTTCATTCGAACGATGCGCGCGGCGTTGTGGAGGAGGCCGACCCGGTGACGCCGCTGACGGCAGCGACCGGGTACGAAGCTGGCACGCGTTTTCACAATGACCGCTGGGGACAGGTGGCCGTGGCGGCGTGGGGGCTGGATCTCGATCAGGAGACGGTCTGGGCCGGCGACGAAGGGACGACCGAGCTGAACGGGCCGACGCACCGGCAGGGCCTCGACGTCTCCGTCCGCGCAACGCCGCTCCCGTGGATCCTCGTGGACGCCGACTTGAACGTGTGTAAAGCGATCTACACCGAGGATCCCGGCAACGCGAACCAGGTCGCCCTCGCTCCGCCGCTGACGTTCTCGGGCGGCGTCGAGGTGGACTCGCCGATCGGGGTGACGGGCGGTTTCCGAGTCCGCTCGCTCGCGGATCGCCCGGCGACCGAGGACGGCTCACTCGTCGCAGAGGGGTGGACCATCGTGGACGCCGAGGCCGGGTACAAGTGGCATTTCATCCAGGCGGGCGTGCAGGTCAACAACGTGCTGAACACGCCGTGGAAGGAGGTCCAGTTCGCGAGCACCACGCAGCTCAAGGACGAGAGCGCGCCGGTGGACGACATCACGTTCACGCCCGGCTGGCCGCGGACGATCCTCGGGACGTTGACGGTGTACCGGTGAGGCCAGCGACTACAAGACCCCGTGCTTCCGAAGCAGCTTGCCGTCCGCCAGGATCACGTCCGCCGGCCCATCCGCGACGATCCTCCCGTCATCAAGGACCACCACCCGGCTACAGGTCGCCCGCACCAGCTCCAGGTCATGCGATGCCACGAGGATCGTCTGACTCAGCCGGGTGAGCACGTCCACGACAGCGCGTCGCCCACGAGCATCGAGGTTCGACGTGGGTTCGTCGAGGACCAGCACCTCCACGTCCATCGACAGGACCGTGGCGATCGCCACCCGACGGCGCTCCCCGCCCGAGAGCGACCCGTGCGCGCGATCCATGAGCGCGAGTGCCCCCACCCGCTCCAGCGCGCCGACCACGCGCTCGGCCACCGCCGCCCCGACCATCCCGGCGTTCAGCGGCCCGAACGCCACGTCCTCGCCGACGGTGGGCATGAACAACTGGTCGTCCGTTTCCTGCTGGACCACGCCGACCGTGCGCCGGATCTCGGCGAGGTGTGCGCGATCGACCGGGATTCCCCCGATTCGGAGCGGGGGCGTCGCCAGCAAAGCGCCGTTCAGGTGGGCCAGCAACGTCGACTTCCCCGCACCGTTCGGCCCGACCAGCCCGATGCGCTCACCTGCCGCGACCTCCAGCGAGACCCCGCGCAGCGCCGGTTCCGAAGCGCCTTTCCAGCGGTACGCGAGCCCGGCGATGGTGATGGCGGGGGGCTGGGTCAACGCATCCACGCGAGGCTCGCCCCCACGCTCCCGACGAGCAGCGCCGCCACTGCCCAGTCGACCCCTTGCATCTGCATCGCCCGCGCGATGGGAAAACGCCCGGTGTACCCCCGCGCGAGCATCGACCGATGGACCCGCTCGGCGCGGTCCAGGCTGCCGAGGAGCAGCGCCCCGAGCATGTTCCCGGCGACCGTCACCCGGTTCGGGGATGCCGTGCCGTACCCCCGTGCCCGCGCGCTCCCCATCATCGCCGCGCCACGTTCGCGCAGCACAATCAGGTACCGGTAGACGAGGGCGGTCGTCTGCACGAGCAGATCCGGGACGCCCAACGCCGAAGCCGCCGCCAGGATCGACGGGAACGGGGTGACGCTGATCAGCAACGTCGCGACCATCGCTGCGGTGTACCCGCGGGCCGCCATGCCGAGCACCGCACGGAGGTCGAAGCTGCCGGTCATCCAGCGCAGCAGCCCCGGGACCAGCACGAACGGGAGCGCGCCTGCCGCCCGCACGATGAGCGTTGCTGGCGGGATCTGCGCGAGGCCAGCGACCACCACGAGTCCGACGCCGAGGAAGGCCAGCAGCGGCTCCTTGCCGGCGGGGACGAGGCCGATCCACAGGGCGAGGGCCACGGTGCCGACGACCTTCACCCGCGGGTCCAGCGACTCGATGAGCGTGCCGTGATCGTGGCCGTGCTCGGCGGTGTCGCCGAAGTGGAAGAGGCTCACGGGCGGGAGGGCCGGGCGAGCAGCTTCCCGGCGGCAAATGCCACGCCGCCAACCGCCGCAGTTCCGAGCAGCCCCGCGGCCACCCCCGATAGCGACGACGGGACCAGGGGCACCGAGTACCCGGCGAGCGGTGCCTGGTAGAGCGTCGCTTGTCGGCCGGAGAATCCAAGGTCCGCGGCCACCCGGTTGAGTCCGTCCGGGGAGGACGACGCGATGAGCGACGCGACCGAGGCAAGCGCACCGATCGCGGCCAGCAGCACCACGGTAGAGCGCTTCATGCCGCTACCCGCGCCGGGCGTTCCAGGACCGTCCCTTCCAGCGCCTCCGGCCTCACGCGCTCGACAAAGCGCACGACCGCGACCGTGATCGCGCCTTCAACCAGCCCGATCAGCGAGTGTACGCCCGCCATCGCGACGAGCGACGGCACCAGCGGCACCGTGCCGGACGCCGCCAGCTCCAGGCTGACCAGCGCGGACGAGCCGACGACGGTGAACCACGCCGCCGCGAACACCGCGCCGTCCCGCCATCGGGCAGGGAACAAGCGAAGAAGTCCCCGCATCAGCAGGTAGCCGCCGATCGTCCCGGAGAGCCCCATGTTCACGATGTTCCCACCGAGCGCGAGGATCCCGCCGTCCTGGAACAACAGGCATTGGATGACGAACACCGACGCCATCACCAGCGTCGCCGCCTCGGGTCCGACCATCGAGGCGACGAGCACGCCGCCGAGCAGGTGCCCGGAGGTGCCGGCTGCGACCGGGACGTTGACCATCTGGGCCGCGAACACGAACGCGCCGAGCATTCCCATCCGCGGCACCGTCTCCTCGGGCAGGTTGCGGCGCAGTCGAAGGATGCAGCCGCCAAGGGTCGTGACGGCGAGCGCGTCGAGCGTGCCCCAGACCGGGGGCGAGAGGAAGCCGTCAGGCAGGTGCATGGGCGCGATCCTTCAGATGAGCCCGCCCTCGCGGGCGGATTGGAATGCGATGCCGAAGCCGAGCAGCATGACGACGCAGGCGCTCGCCACCGGGAGCCAGGCGGCGGCCTTGTTCGCGCCGCTCAATCGGGAGAGCAGCCCCTGGGCGCGGACGACGAGCACCCCGATCGCCATGAGCACTGCGGCGAGGCCGACGGAGAACGAGATGATCAGCAGCATCCCGAACAGGATGCGGTGGAGCGCGATGGCTGCGAGCAGAACGACGAGCGCCGACGGACAGGGCACCGCACCGCCGGTGATCCCGAGCATCAGGAGTCGCTGCAGGGAGACGGGCTCGCCCGCGTCATCGACGTGGATGTGCTCGTGGCCGTCGGGACCGTGGGAGTGGTCGAGCCAACCGCCGTTATCGACGGGCAAAGGGGTCGGCGAGCTGCCAGGACCGTGGCCGGTTTCGTGCCCGTGGGCGCGCCCATGGTGGTGGTGCCGGTCGTCGGTGATCGCAGCTGCGGCGAGTTCGACGGCGCGGGCTTTGTAGGCGCGCCACGTCTTCCACCGTGACCGCAGCAGTCCCCCGCCCACCGCGATGACGCCCGCTCCAGAAGCGACCCCGATCCACGGGTACAACTCGGCCGCCACGACGTACTGCGAGAGCCAGAGCGTGACCGCGCCAAGCAGAAGCACGCTGGAGACATGCGTTGCAGTGACCGTCAACCCGAGCAGGAGCGCCTGGAGCACCGTCCCGCGCGAGCCGACGAGGTAGGCGGCCACGACGGTCTTTCCGTGACCGGGTGACAGGGCGTGGCCCGCTCCGAGGACCAGCGCCGAGAGGAGCGCGAGGCCGATGAAGCGGCTGGACAGGTCGGTAGCGCTGACGAGCGCGGCGAGCGGATCCGGCGCCCTTGTCGCGGCGGTTCCCGAGCCGGTGACGACGGTCGCGGCATCGGAGACCCCCGCCGTGGCCTCCACCGAGGTGCGCGTCATCTCCTCGGTCGTCCCACCGAAGGGCAGCGGGGTGTCCCCCTCGCCCACCGCCTCCGCGGGGTCGCCCCGCCCGACATCGACCCCGTTGCCGAGCACGCGCATCTCGCGCCAGCCGGGGGACCCCGCAAAGTTGTCGTCCTCCAGGCGCACGCGACCGGCGTGGATCGCGTCAGCGCACAGCTCGCAGATGAGCAGGACGGTTGGAAGCCCGCCTTCGCCCCTGCCGCCGGACTCGAAGCAGCGGTTCACGGTGAGGGGCTGGTCGGCCCCGTCGACGCTCAGGTGCAGGGCGGGGAGCAACTCGCTCATCCGGGCGGCGGCGTAGGCGTCCGCGCCCAACGAAGAGGCGCGCTCCGTCTCGGCGACGGACGGCACCTCGGCGAAGTCGATCGTGTAGCGGAGGGCGGTCTCGGTCGGGCGGAGGACGAGGAGCGCGGAGCGGTTGGTGGAGAGCGTGCCCATCGGGTGGGCGGACGCGAGCGTGGGAGCGAGCGCGAGCAGCGCGACGGTGATGCCTCGGAGCAGGCGTTGGCGCAGGTCCTTCATCGTCCTGGCCATTACCCCGGCTCGGGGTGCGCGCGGCTGCGACCTGTTGTCGCAGGGGGTGTCGCAGGGCGCGCCAATCGCGCTCGGTCGATTGACGCCCTCACGCCGCCCGCCCTACCGCGTGCTACCGGGAACCTCATGCGTCTCCTCCTCCCGGTCCTCTTGGCCGTATCGCCCGCCCTCGCCCAGGCTGCGGACCCGGCCCCCCCGTTGCTCCCGTTGACCACGGCGACGGTCGTTTCCGCGACCCCGCTTCGACTTGCGCTGGGCGGCGACGTGGTTTCCGGGTCGACCACGCAAGCGACGGGCTCCGCGACTGCGGAGGTCGCCATCGCAGCCCGGGTCGCGATCTCCGTCCAGGGCCAGCTCACCACCGGCGACGACGCGCCCGTACTCGGCGCGCAAGCGCGCGGACAGATCCTGAAGCAGGCCGATGTCGGCGTGGATCTCGGGGCGTTGGTCCGCTACAAGCGCGACGGGTTCGACGCGGGCGCGGGCGAGGTCGAGGGGGCGATCACCGCCGGACGAGCGCTCGGGTCGACCAACCTCTACGTCAACGCGGTCCTCGGAGCCGAGTTGGACCGCCCCGAACGCGACGCTGAGGTCGCCGTGGCGCTGCTCACGCCCATCCTGCCATCGCTCCCCGTCAGCGTGAACATCGGCGCCGATACGCGCGCCCGCTTTCGGCTCGGCGATCCCGGCGAAGGCGACGACGCGGACGCCGCTGCGGGAGAGGCGGAGCACGACGTCGACGCGACTGCGCTGGGCGTCGCGTCCGTCGGCGCCGCACGCTGGACGATCGGCGTGCATGCCGGGGCTGAGTACCTGGCGGCGGCCTCGTTCGCGTACGTTCAGGGTGTGGGTGGGCTGGCGGCGCAGGTGGTGTTCTGACACCGGAGGCGCTCCCTGACGTCGCACCGTCCGCGCTCCGCGCCGGCATGATCGACACCCCCGTCACCTCGTACTCCGAGGACATCGTCGGCGACCGGTTCATCACCCCCTCGTTCGGCGAGCAGATCGGCTGGCTGCACCCCGCCGATCTCGGTATCGGCGTGCCCGACTACGTCTGGGTCTACCCTCCAGAGGGCATGAGCGTGTACGGCCCAGGGGACGGGCTGAATCCCATCTCGCCGGCGGAACTTTTCGTGGATGCGCTCCGGTGCTCTCGGGGTGATCACGACCCCCGGGCGATTGCGGCGGCCTTCGACAGCAAGCACTTCCTGAAAGTCCTCGTGAGCGTGTAGACGGGGGGCCCCTGCGACGAGGCGACTCCTTCGACTCGGCGGCGTCGCGGCATCGCTCTTCGTAGGCGAGGCTGACCTCGGACTGCCACCGCCCGTCCCGGCGAGAGGTGCGAGCGGGAGGGCGGAGGGCGGACCGCGGAGGGCTGCTGGTCTCTTACGTCGCCGACGGTCGCGACGGTCTCCGGATCGATGATCGTTGATCGGTGATGCGTAGACCCGACCCGGCCGCGCGCGGGGCGATGACGGATCGGGTTCTGCGAGGCCCGCGAGGGGGCGATGACAAAATTGTGGGCGTGATTCCGTGTCATCATGACCATCGGGGGGTTGTCATCGGGGGCGCGGGGCGGGGTCGTCATCGGTCGCCGGTCGCCCGTCATCGGTCGCTCGTCATCAGCCCTACGACTCACGGCGAACAGCTACACCCGCGCGGCGTCGCCGTGACCACCGCCCCGCGCGCATCGCGCTCCAGCTCGCAGCACAGCTCGAACGCCTCGCGCATCCGCCTACGGCCGCGCTGCACTCTCGCCTTCATGGTCGCGATCGGCACGCCCAAGCGTTCGGCCGCAGCCACCTGCGTCATCCCGCCAAGATCGGTGAGTCGCAATGCCTCGGCCTGTTCCGGCGGCAGCCCCTCCAGGAACGGCGCGACGCAGGCCGCCAACATGACGCGCACGTCGGCCTGGGGCTCCTCGGGAATCTCCGTGTCGTCGTCGTCCCCGAGCTTTTCACCGGGACGGGACCGCCGATGATGGTCGATGATCGCGCTCAAGGCGACCCGATACACCCAGGCGGCGAGGCGATCCGTCGAGCGTAGCGAAACGACGCCGAGGTGGATGCGGAGCAGGGCGTCCTGGAGCACGTCGTCTGCGTCAGGCCCGGGAACTCGCCGGATCACGAACCGGCGCAGCTCGCCCTCGAACCGCGCAACGGCCTCGGCCGGAACGCCGGCCGTTACGGCTTGCGCGCCTCGATCGTCGCGGACATCACCTGTCGCCCGGCGGGGTGGCCGGGCGCCCAGGAGTCCACCAGCTCGGCGGAGCCCGGCTTCTCGCGAATGGCGATGTCCACGAACCCGGCGTCGCGCAGCCATCCGTCGACATCGGCGACGGTCGCCGCGCCCGCGATGCAGCCCACGAGCAGCGCGAGGTCGGCCTGATGCTCGGGCGAGAGCCGTTGCCGCGCGACGACATCGGCGATTGCGACCCGGCCGCCCGGTGCGAGGACGCGGAACGCCTCGCGGAACACGGCGGGCTTGTCAGGCGAGAGGTTGACGACGCAGTTTGAGATGACCACGTCCACCGTGGCGTCAGGAAGCGGGAGGTGCTCGATCTCGCCGAGGCGGAACGCCACGTTGGTGAACCCTGACTTCTTCGCGTTCTCCCTGGCCCGCACGAGCATGTCGTGGGTCATGTCGACACCGATGACCGATCCCGTCGGACCGACTGCGCGCGCGGCGAGGAACGAGTCGAACCCGGCCCCGCTCCCGAGGTCGAGCACGCGCTCGCCGGGCTTCAGCGCGGCGATGGCCTGGGGATTCCCACAGCCGAGGCCGAGATTGGCCCCGTCGGGTGCGGCGGCCTGCTCGTCGGTCGAGTAGCCAAGGATGCCGGCGTCCACGGCGACGGCGGGCGAGCAGCAGGCGGGCGCGCGACAGCTCCCACCCTCGCGGGCGATGCTGCCGTAGCGTTCGCGGACCGTCTCCCGCACGGTCTCGGGCGAGTTGGCGGGGACTTCGGGCACGGCGAGCGCCGGGGCTTCCGGCGTGGTCGCGGCGGGCGAGCAGCACGAGGGGGCGCAGCAGCTTGCGCCTTCCGCGGGATCAGGGAGGATGGTGAGGCCGGTCGGGGTGATGAGGTTCTCCAGGGGCCGGGGTAGATGGCCCGCACTTCTACAGACGTGACGGTTCGGAAAAGGATGCAGGGGAGCGGTCCCGACTTAAGTAATCGCGCATATGCTGAAGTGCGCATGACCGAAGCTCCGTCCCCCCTCGACGTTCGACCGACCAGCGGGCTCCTCAAGGCGCTCGCCGACGACACCCGCCTGCGGATCGTCGCGCTGCTGTCGCGCGGGGAGTTGTGCGTCTGCCACATCGCATCGGGCCTGGACTTGAGCCAGCCGAACGCCAGCCAGCACCTCACGATCTTGCGAAACGCCGGGGTTGTGGAGAGTCGCCGCAAGGGAAGCTGGATCTACTACCGCATGAGCGGCGAGCAGGATCCCGTGCGCGCCCGCATCCTGCGCGCGGTGCTCGACGGGTTCGCGGAGCTGGAGGCCGCCGCGGAGGACCGCCGACGGCTCGCTGCGACCCGGGAGGGCGTGTCATGCGAGTGACGCCGCTTCCCCGCCGCCTCGTCGCCGAAGCTCTGGGCACCGCGCTGCTCCTGTCGACCGTTGTCGGGTCCGGGATCATGGCGGACAAGCTCTGTGCGGGGAACGTGGGGCTCGCGTTGCTCTGCAATTCGCTCGCGACCGGGGGCGGGCTGATCGCGTTGATCCTAACGTTCGGCCCGGTGTCCGGGGCGCACTTCAACCCTGCGGTCACCCTCGCCGACGCAACGGTCGGCGGGACGCGATGGGAAGATGTACCGGGCTACCTCGTTGCCCAGGTGCTCGGCGGCGTGTTCGGGGTGGCGGTCGCCGACCTGATGTTCGAGCTGCCTGCGTTTACGGCGTCGACGCGCATGCGAACCGGCCCAGCGCAGTGGCTCGCCGAATTCGTCGCGACGTTCGGCCTGCTGGCCACGATCTTCGGCGTCTCCCGACGGACGCCCGCAGCAACGCCGTTTGCTGTCGCCGCCTACATCGTCGCCGCGTACTGGTTCACCGCGTCGACCTCGTTCGCCAATCCGGCCGTCACCATCGCCCGCGCGCTCACGGACACCTTCGCGGGCATTCGGCCGGTGGACGTGCCCGGCTTCATCATCGCTCAGCTCCTCGGGGCTGCCGCCGCGACTGCGACGTTCGCCTGGCTCGTCCCGGCTGTCGCCGAACCTCCCACCGCTGATCGGAGCGCCGCGTGATCACGGTCATCTTCGCCTGCGTCCACAACGCTGGCCGCTCGCAGATGGCGGCGGCGTTCTTCAACCAGCTCGCCGATCCGACCAGGGCGCGGGGGGTGTCGGCGGGCACCCAGCCGGGGGAGCGCGTTCACCCCGAGGTGCTCGACGCGATGCGGGAGGTGGGCATCGATCTGGCCGGCGTCAAGCCGCAGAAGTTGACCGCGAAGATGGTCGCTGAGTGTCGTTGGCTGATGACCATGGGGTGCGGGGACGAGTGCCCCATCGCCCCGTTCTTCGTCCAGAAGCGCGACTGGCCGCTGGAGGACCCGAAGGGCAAGCCGGTCGAGCGGGTGCGCGAGATCCGAGATGATGTGCGCGCCCGGGTGGCCGTGTTCATCGCGGAGAATGGGTGGGGTGGGGCGGAGTAGAGCGGCGCTCGCGACCACTTGCAGCGTAGGCAACGGCGGCGATCACGGAACCTACAGCGCCAACCGCGCAACCTACAGCCGCCAACCACGCCAACCGCGCAACCTAAAGCGGTCAAACAGAGGAATGCCCGAATTCGGGGCTCCCGGAACGCAATGATCGGCGTCGGTCCTTCCTGACCGCACTTTCAGCACCTCTGCTGTAGGATGCGGTAAACGATTCCAGCTACTTGGAGCGGATCTGGGAGCTACTCATGGGGGGCGGACACCCGCACCTGACCGAGCAACACCCAACCCCCAGGAGCCGCCATGAGCTTCCTATTTGACGACGACAACGAGTTCGAAGAAGTAGACGAAGAAGAGACCGACGAGGAGTCGGAAGACGACGAGGAGTCCGACGACGACGAGTCCGACGACGACGAGTCCGACGACGACGAGTCCGACGACGACCAGGACGACGGCGAAGAGGACGAGGAAGCAGCGAAGCTCGAACGCATCGAGAAGGCGTTCCGTACCGAGCGGACGCGGGTTCGCGCCTGCGACGACATCGCCGAGCTGCGCACCATGCGCCATGACTACCAGGACATCTTGTCCCGGGCGACAGGCGTCGGCCGGCTTCGCATGCACGACCTCATCGAGCTTGTCGACGAGCAGGTGACCAACCTCAAGGCCAAGCGGTTCGCCGCCGGGAGGCCGTGATGGGCGCGACCGACCGCGAATTCCAGGCGCAGAGCGCGTTCATCGCCGCGTGCGACGACCCGAACACGCTCCTCGACTGGATGCGCGAGTACCGCGACAGCGAGCGCGCTGCGGTCGGTCGCGGGGACGACGAGGCCGCCCGCCAGATGGACGATCTGGCCGAGCTGGCCGAGGACAGAGCGATCGAGCTGAAGGCGGCGCAGATCGTTGCTTCGAGGCGCAAGCCTCGCGCGTCGGAGACGCCCGTGTCCGCGCCGGCGGCGGCGCCCCTGCCACCGTCGATCCTGGTGGACGACTCCGCGGCCGAGCTGCGGAGGGTGAAGGAGGAGCTTGCGGCGAGCCGGGAGGCGCAGGGGAAGGCAGAGCGCGAGCAAGCCCGAGCCGAGCGTGAGCGCATCGCGGCGATTGAGGCCGGGAAGGAGCGTGAGCGCGAGGCCGCTTCGGCGAAGGCCGCCGCGGAACAGGCGGCGTGGGCGTCAGCGCCTGCCGTGAACGCGCAGCCGGTGCCGTTCAACAGATCACCGGAGCGCGTGGCTCACCGCGAGCTTGTCAGGGAGAACGAGCGTCTCCGCCTCGCTGCCGCGCGGGCGCTCGCAGCCCAGAAGTCTGCCTCCCCCGCGCAGCCGCTCGCCGGTTTACCGACAGGGGCCTCCCGGCCCGCGCAAGCCTTGCCGCTGGCACCACTTGGTCGGGCAGCGCCGACGGATGCGCGGGCGTCGGCAGCTACGACGGTCCGGCCGGCGGTGGCGACGCAACCGCCTACGCAGTCGCGCCCCGCTCCCACGACCGCGATGGCCAGCCCGCGAGTCGCCGCAAGTGCAGAGTTGACCCCGCTCGCCCGCCTCTTCCAACAGAGGCTCACCGAGACCACGCCGACCACGCCGACCACGCCGACCACGCCGACCGCGCAGGGGGAGCCCCCGCGGCCACGGGCAACGGCTCCCCCGCCGCGGGCGCCGGACGCTCCCGTCGCGCCGCCCGCCGTTGACCCCGTGGACGATCTCCCGCAGCACACCGGCGCGGACCTCCTCGCCTACCGAACCTGGCTCGGCGTCGATCAGCGTGCGCTCGCCGCCAAGTTCGGCGTCGGGCAGGGCACGATCTCCAAGGGCGAGAGCCGGCCGACTACCCTGCTCGGCCCCGCGTTGCGGAAGGCCCTCCACGAGGCGATGAGTGAGCCCAGGCCGGACGTTGGAGGTGCGCCGTGAAGCTCGCATCCCAGCTCGCCGCCCAGCACGAGCGGCTCGTCTCCCGCGCGGTAGAGCCTGTCCGCGCAGCGGTGCGCGAGGGCCGTTCGATGCTCTGCTGCTTCGATCACCCGACCGGCACAACACGTCTCGATCTGCTCGGCCCGAACGGCATGATCGGCGGGGCAGACGACGGCTTCCTGTGCGCCCCGGTCCCCACCCTCCGGCTCTGGTCTCCCACCGCGACGACGCGCCCGATCGCCCTGGCCGCCGCGAACAAGGACTTCCCCGCTGGGCTCGACGCCATCGCCCGCCGCGCCGCTCCCTTGATCGGCGACGAGTTGCCGCTGCTCCTCGCCATGCTCGCCGCCATCCAAGAGGAGGCGGCCGGGATGCGCTTCCGCTCGCCCAACGTCGGCGACCTGATCACCAGTTCTGGGCGCCCCACCGCTGCGGCTTGGATGTCCGCTTTGTCCCTCGCGGACATTCAGGCGGCGGTCTTCAAGGCAGTTGCGTAGCGACCGAAAACTATGTCAAGTAGAACCGGCACTCTGGAGCCCCCCATGACCCTGATCGGAGCCGCGTATCTGCGGTGCAGTGACCCCCGGCAAGACAAATCGGTCCAACAACAAAAAGACGAGATTGAACGCCGTGCTGCTGCCGACGGCGTGGTCATCCCGGCCTCCAACTGGTTCGTTGACGAAGGGATCAGCGGGCGCAACGCCAAGAAGCGGGCCGCCTACCAGTCGCTCCTGCGCGCCGCCGAGGGCCAGCGTGATTCTCGCCTCGGCCGCCGGGCCGTTCGCGTGCAGGGAATTGACCGGCTTTACGTCTGGGCTTTCTCGCGCGTCGCGCGCAACATGTTCGATTGCCTCAAGGCATTGGCCACGCTCGACGAGGCCGACATCGACGTGATCTCGCTCTCAGAGCCCGACGCCGGAGACAAGTCTTTCCGTAAGTTGATCCGACCGATCCTCGCGTGGCTGGCCGAGCGTTACAGCGAGGAGCTGTCGCACAATGTGAAGCGCGGAATGCAATCGCAAGCAGCGAAGGGCTTCTGGCAGAACGGGCACGCGCCCCACGGCTACGCGCTCCAGAAGGTCGAGGGCGGGACGCGCCTCGCCGTCACCGACGAGACCCGGGCCGACTTCGAGACGGTCCAGCGCATCTTCCGCGAGTACCTCGTGGGCAAAGACGGTCAGAAGCGGCTCACCGAAAAGCTTACCCGCGAGGGTGTCCGACCGCCGAGTCGCGAGGTCGCCCGTGAGCGGTTCGCCGGAACGTGGCGGCCAAAGCATGTTCAGCAGATCCTCACGAACGTGACGTACTGCGGGCACCTCGTCCAGAACGGAACGACGGTCGCGCGCAACTGCCATGAGGCTGCGGTTTCCGACGAGGACTTCGCTCGCGTCGCCGCCCTGCGCAAACTCAAGGATCGGAACAAGCACGAGGGCGGGAACGGCAACCACGCGATCCACATGAGCGAACGCGGCGTCCTGACGCCGTGGCTGCGCTGCGGGAGCTGCGGCGGGACCATCGCGGTGACGGGCGGCGGGCATTCCGGAAACGTGCGCCACTACTACACCTGCTCCACGCGCACCGAGAACAAGGCGCTTTGCACCGGCCTGTCAGTGCGCGTCGAGAAGCTGGATGCGGCCGTGCTCGACTTCATCCACGAGGAGGCGCTCTCCCCCGAGAGCGTCCGCGAGATGATCGACCAGGGCGTGGTCGCGCTCGCCGACCAGCCCGACGAGGTTCAGGCCGAGCGCGCCCGGCTCGCCAACGACATCGCCGAGTTGGACCAGCGCATCCGCAAGATCGGCCTCCAGGTCGC
Source organism: uncultured Pseudomonadota bacterium (assembly GCA_903844155.1). Lineage (GTDB taxonomy): Bacteria > Myxococcota_A > UBA796 > UBA796 > SXON01 > CAIUMM01. Next base: position 31,972 of record CAIMSU010000047.1, read on the forward strand.
GGACGACATCCTCACCGGTGACGACGCCAAGGCGATCAACGCGCCGCTGATCACGCGGCGGGAGTCGCTCAAGTTGCGCCTCGCCAACCTCCCCGTGCGCAAGGCGGTCCCCACGCCCGACCGGATGGACCCGACCAAGTTCCGCGCCGCCGTGTTGGAGGCGTGGAGCACCCGCCCCCTCGTGGAGCGCCGCGAAGCGTTGGATCGCCTCGTCGAAAAGATCACCCTGTCAGACGGCGGCGCCCATGTCGACTACCGCGTCAAGGACGAACAGATCGCGTTTCACCAGCCTGACCCCTCAGGCCCGCCAAACCACCCCAAGTCATCAGGGCGATTCCGACTGAATTCCCGCGAAATATAGGTTTCAGCTATAGTTTTCGTCGGCGCTCGAAACCTGCCTCGTGCCCCGTACTCGGTGCTCCGTGCTCCGTGCTCCGTGCTCCGTGCTCCGTGCTCCGTGCTCCGTGCTCCGTGCTCCGTGCTCCGTGCTCCGTGCTTCGCGGCGCACCAGGCTAAGAACAGCGCTGTCCGCTGGACGAGATAGGAGCGCTCCTATCTCGTGCAGTGGTGTGTTCTGCACAGCATCGACCAACTGTTGATCAGCGTCGCGCACCACGAGCAGGCCGTGATGGATGCGCCGCGCTGGCTGAAGATCCGAGTGCCCGCCAACGGCGAGAAGGGGTGGGAGCCGCTTGCGCTGCCGTTTCCGAACTAGCCCGCACCGACTGCACGCGAGCGTGCGCGGGTTGGTGCACGGGAGGGTGCTCGCAGATACCAGCCTACGCGAGCACGTCCACCGCGATCTCCTTCGCCCTCACGAGCCGCCAGCCGGGCTGCAACGCTCGGGTCGCCCGGATCATTGCGTCCGCCATCCCACGCCCCACGATGAGCCAGCGCTTCTCCTCCCTCGCCCGCGCCGCGGTCACGTAGTACCCCCGCATCTCAGGTCCCTGCTGGGGCGCCACGGGGGCCATCCCCGCATCAAGTTTCGCGGGAACACCATCAGTGAACGCGCGGGCCGACAGGGGCTCAGGCACGCTCACGGCGTCCGGGTCGGCCGCCCCGGTCAGTGGGGCGGAGGCGGCAGCAAGCGCTGCAGGCGCGCTCGCCGCCACCGGCTCCGGCACCGCGATGGCCCTGACTTCCGGGGCCGCGGGGATGGCCGGCTCCTTGATGTTCCGCCTGACTCGGGCGCGCGGAGGCGCTGCCGCAATGCCACGTTTGACCCTGTACTTTGCGACCCCGTCGGGGGTGTACCCGGCCTTTGCCGCCACCCCTGCGTCAGAGAGCACGCCGATGATGTCGAGGTAGGCGTCAAGGCGTGACGCCTTCCTCCGTCTCGCCGGGTCCTCGGAGACCGAGGGCACTGGCGTGGCGGCGGTGGTCGCAGGCTGCTCGACATCCGCACCACCACCTTCAGCGGCGACGACGACCGCAGCCGCTGAAATGAAGCCTGCGTCGGGCGGGGGCGTCGCAGCGCTCGCGGGCTCGTCCGCGGCTTGAGCGATCGACAGAGGCACCTGCACCGCCTTCGTGCGCTTCTTCCAGGTGGCTTCAATCCCGTTCCGAGCCCGGTACTGCCGTACCGCCTCGACCGTGACGCCAGCCCGCGTGGCCACCACGCTGTCGCGCTCCACCCCGAGGATGCCCCTGAACGTGTCCAGCTTCGACGACCGGGGCGGTCGGGCGTTCGGACCTGCCACCGGGGCCGCATCAGGCGCGACATCCAAGCGCCCAGGAGACAGCGCCAACCCCGCGTCAGAACCGGCCGCCGCGATGGATGGGACGTCGTTTTTCCGCCGGGAGGCTACGACATCCTCACGCGCCACGCCCGCGACTTGCCTTACGGCTAGGTCGGCGAGTTGTCCCGGAACATCCCTGTGAGGGTCGGGATTCAAGGCTCGATCGGAGCGGGCCGTCCACGGACTCGGGGCTCCGGTGACTGGCTCGTCAACAGGAGCAGGCGAGCGCGTGGCGGGCCGCCCACGCGGGCGCGCCGGGATGTCGTGATGCTGCCGATACAGCATCACGGTCTTTCGACTGAGAGCAGACAAGGCGGCGATCTCGCCGTCTGACAACACGCCCAGCACGTCGTGGAGCGTGTCCAGCTTCGAGGTCCGTGGGCGGGACGCGACGACATCGCCAGTCGCTTTGGCCGCGGATCGCTCTGCCGGAGCGTCCGGGGCGGTCGCCGTCCGCCCGCGTGGGCAAGCCGCGATGCCATGCGCCTGCCTGTACATCAGGACGGTCTTGCGATTTACAGCGGCCAATCCAGCGACTTCTCGGTCCGGGAGGGTCCCGAGGAGGTGACGGAAGGCGTCCAGCTTCGACGTGCGTGGTACCGGTTCTTCCTTCGAGATGGGCAGCCCGACCATAGGGGCACCCTTTCCTATCGGTGTCGGCATTGCTGCCTTCGGCGCCTTGGTCGCCGTCGATTTCTCCATGCTCAACCTGTACTCTCGCACGTAGTTCTCCGTCACATGAGCCCTTTTGGCGATGTAGCCGTCTGAAGCAGAGCCGAGCAGGTCGCGGTAGGCGTCCATCCGCTCACGGCGCGTGCCCTCGACCCCGGGCTCGACGGGCGGCGGGGGCGCGCTCGCGGGGACCACGCGCCTCACGGGTTCGCGAGGGCGGTCGTCCCCCGGACGGGGAGCAGGGCGAGCGAGGCGAGGTTCTGGATCCCTCTGCATCGACGCGAACGGGTATTCAGGCGCTCGCACCGGGCGTTCGAGCCGGATGGGGGCTGTCGGGAGTGCTGGGGCGGGCGGGACGGGCGCGCCGACCGGCCGGAGGGAGCGGCCGGAGGCCTTCTCCACCGCGGCCATCGCTTCAGCCTCGGTGCGGAACGTGGGCTCGCCGTCGGCGAGGATGGAGGATGGCCAGATGTACCTGTTGACGCGCCAAAGGCCATCACCGGTACGCAGGACCTCGATGGTCTTGATCCCGAGTTGGAACGTGCGGGTGGCAGGCGGAGCGGTGTCGTCGGGGTGAGCGGTGGAGGGCATGTGGCGGCGCCGCTATCCCGGATGCGGCCGGGCTCGGACATTTGCGGCTCAACGGCCGCGACCAGTGCTTGAGCCGGTAGCCGCCGCGGATCACGCGGCGTTCGACGAGCTTGTGCTCCTCGAAGGCCGAGAGGAACGCGGGCCCAAGCTGGCCGGAAAACCGTCCGGCCTTCACGATCGTGCCGACCCAACGCCACAGGTCGTCGAGCGCAGGGATCGGGTGGGTCGACCAGCTCTCCGCGTCCAGATCGATCTCGTGGAACCCGACGACGCCACCGGGCCGCACGAGCCGGATGAGTTGGGCGACAGCGGCCGCAGGATCCGGCTGATGGATGATGACGAGCCGTCCGATGACGGCGTCGAAGCGGCGCTCGCCGGCCAGGACTTCGAGCGAGTCGAGGTCGCCTTGGACGAAGCGCACGTCGGCGAGCTGCTTCTGGTGCGCGCCCGCCATCGCGAGGGAGAGAGCATCTGCGCCGTGATCGACGCCGATCACCCCGCCGGAGGGCCCGATCAGGTCGGCCGCGACGAACAAGACGTCGCCGGCCCCGGCGCCGATGTCGAGCACACGCATGCCCGGCTCAAGCCCCGCGCCCTGCAGGAAGTGGCGGGTGGAAGGCCGAAGGAACGCGCCCTGGGCCTCCAGACGCCGTAGCTCCGCCTCTGAGTGTTGCAGGACGTAGCGGTCGCCGGGGTTGGACATGGGGAACTCCAAGACGCAGTACGGAGAGCGCTGACGGAAGCTACCGTCATCGGTCGGACGAAGGACAGCGTCCGGCGGCGTCGCCAGTGGGGGGCACGAGGGCAGCTCGTGCGCGGATGCACACGCTCTGCTCGCGACGTCCTGCTCCTCGCGGCGGGATCCCGACTGGCCACGGAATGCAGCGGGATGCCGTTGGCACGCGACCCCTTATCGGGTGACGGGCCTTGATGCCGTGGGCGGGGATTACAGGGCGAGATGCCGATTACCGAGCGTCGCGCGCCTCTCACCCCGAGCGAACGTGCCCTGTTGCGCCGCCGTGCGCTGGTCGCGGTGCCGGTGGGGTTGCTGATCGGGGCGGCGGTAGTGTGGATGCTCGGATCCGCGATGGCCGGGTTCGCCCTCGCGATCCGCGTGATTTTCGGCCTGCTCTTCGGCGGCATCCTGGCGTTCATCCTGGGTGTGTACGTGCGAAGCGCGTTCGAGCGGGAAAAGCTCGTTCGCACCGGCGTCGTCACCGGCAAGCGAGTCGGGATCATCGGCCCTTCGGTGAGCTCGCAGACCCGCGCATCGCCGCGCTACCACGTCAGCCTGGACGGGGAGGAGTTCCAGGTAGAGCAATGGGTTTACCAGCGGGTGCGGGTCGGGCAGACCGTCGATCTCGTGTACACGGCGAAGCTCCGGAACCTGTTTGCCGTGACGGTGGTGGCGGACCCGACCTCGGAGATCGGGTCGGCCCCCGCCTCCCGGCCCTTCGAGCCGAGCGAGATGGCCCACGAGGAGGCCGTGACGGAGGCCGACCGCGGCGTGCTTCGGGCGCTCGTCGCGCAGGCCTTGGTGCGCCGGGTGGCCGGAGGGCTGCTGCTCGGAGGTGTTGCGGGGTCGGCCGTCGTCGTGGCATGGGTGATGGTGCGCGCGACTCAGACCGGCGGCGACGCGGATCAGGCCGTCATCCGGCTGTTGACGCCGGGGGCGGCGCTGTGCGCCTTCTCCGTGCTGAATCGGCGGACCTACCTTCTGGTGCGTGACCTGGTCGGTGGGTCCCGGCACGTCCAGACCGAGCATATGAAGGACCTCGTCCGAAGCAACACCCCGCTGCTCTCGCCCACCACGGTGGTCACGGGGACCGGGCTGGCCGGGGACTATGCGTGGGCGCAAACGGAAGAGCGATGGGTCCCGCTCGACGCCTCGCTGATCGACGGGCTCTCCGCAGGCGCGCCGCTGCAAATCGCGACGGGGCCGCGCTCGGGCGCCGTGCTCGCTGTCGGCGGGTTTCCGGCGGCGAAGGCGCGATTCGGCGTCATCGATTTGGTGGTCGGCGCGCTGGCCATCGGGGGAACGGGCTGCTTGTACAGCGTTCTTTCGGGTGCTGGCGGTGCCGCGAAGTAGGCCGAGGTGAGGGTCGGAGTCGAAAATTCGGAGCGTTGTCTTGTGTTCCAGATGCCCGCCCGCCGATGATGGGGATCGCGGGAGATCGGTCTACTGCTGCAACGTGATGTTGGCGTCGATCGTACAGGCGTGATCGCAGCTCGTGCCCTCGATGTGGGCCTCCCTCTACGCATGGGTGGCCGACATGGAGCAGTCATCCGTCGCGAGGGAGTCCACGAGGGTTTCCGTCGCCCGCCAACGTCAGCCGTCGGAATGGTCGAAGTCCTTGAGCCCCCCGACACCATGCTCGCAACTCGCTCAGCCAGATGGCTGCGGCCAGAGCAGATGAACAAGGACCCGGACGCCGAGGACTTGCTCGCCAGGGCGCACCACCACGACCTTCTCGATGCGAGGCTCGACCCCAGCCACGTTCAAGGCGTCGGCGGCGAGCGCGGCGAGCGCGCGGACAGGGGCGACTGCGGAGATGTCATCTTCCGGGAGCCACTTCTTCCGATTCACGGCGGCGAGGTCAAGATCGGCGTGCCCGATCACATCGCGGTCCGCGGGGGCGTCGAGAAGCGGGTGCGGCCCGTTGTAGATGTGGATTCTGGCGCCGTCGAGGCTGGTTACCTTGATGGGAAGCGGCGCGAAGGGCCGAACGCGCTCGACGCCCAGCGCGCGCCGCACGTCCTCGACAGTCAGCCCGCCGCGCTCGCGGGTGCTTCCCGGCATTGCGCTCTTGAGGCCTTTCGCGGAGACGCCAAAAAGCCGGGGAACGTCTTCCAGCCTGACGTGATGAGTGCCGCCGAAGGTCAACGCGTGGGCGACGGCGTTGGCCCGCTCACGCCGCGGGCCCTGCAACCGATCCGCCTCCGCCGTGAACGCCGAGAAGTAGCCCGCCCACATCGATCGCGAGCTCGTGTGCGGCGGCTGGGCGTCGTGCCGCGAGTCGATCACGTTTCCCCTTCCGTCGAGGACGTCCCAGACCGCATCCGATCCGTCGAGCGGGCCTCCGGACTCGATGCAGGCACGAGCAGCGTCCAGAACCGCCAGCAGACGGGGGCTCGGCGCCCGATGCACCCCCAGCCACGCCGCCGCTGAGCCCCAGGCGATGGCTTCGAACTCGTCCCGCCTCGCCCGAGCAGGTGCGGCAAGGGCGCCGAGGAACCCCTCCTTGACACTCGCGACGGCGCTGCTCTGCGCGGTCGCGGCGGCGCTGACCCGCGCGAGGTCGCGATCTACCCCCTCCGCCCAGGCCGCGAACTCCGCGTCCATCGCGAGAAGCGCGGACGCGGCGTCGTCCGCTGCCCGGCGCGCGAGGGCTTCGGCCTTCGCGTCCTGCCCTCGGCCGTAGGGCCCGGCGTGCTTCGCCAGGACCCGGGTGAGGGCCAGCAGCACGTAGGCCTGCCGAAAGACCGTCTGGTCGTCAGAGAGGTCGGTCATGGCTCGGTTGCCGGGTGGACCCGAAATGTAGTCTAAGCTGGTCATATTTGCAACCGGCTTAGACGTGGCATCAGGCGAGCGAGATCGGCATGGTGCCTGCCATGTCCTCACGCAGCGTCGAGAGCCCAGAAGCCAGAAAGCTCGTCGGAGCCCGAATCGCGCAGGCCCGGAAGGCGTTGGGCTGGTCTCAGGAAAAGCTGGCGGAAGCCCTGGGGCTGGACACGATCACGGTCAGTCGGATCGAGACCGGGAGGCGCCAGCTCACCGCGGTTCTCGTGATGCAGCTCGCGGACGTGCTCGGGATCTCCCTCGGCCGGGTCCTCGGCAAGCAAGCAGCTCCGCCGGACCTCGTCGAGGAGGTGACGTCTCTGCTCGGCCAGATGACGCCCGAGAGGCAGGCCACGGCGCTGGAAGTCCTCCGAGTCCTGGCCCGAGAGTCGGTAGGAGATCGCGCAGGAGCGGAGGCGGGATGACGATATCGACGACACCATCGAGGGCGCCGCCCACGTTGCGGTCACCGAACGGGGCGCGCGGCGGCGCAGGGGTGTGAACCTGCGGCAGGCACGCCCGTTCACCCCGCGATTCGACAAAACTCCCCAACATCCACCCCAATCGCCTTGAGCATGGCCGTCACCGTCCTCGCATGGAAGTGTGTGTTGCGCTCGTGCCCCGGCAGGGTGAACTTGCGCCCACCCTTTCGATAGACCGTGACCTCGCTCCCCTTCGACGACTGGATCTCGCACTGAAAGTGCCTTTCCAGCAGGGCAAACAGCGTCACCCGCCGAACCTGGGGTACGCGCACCCGAGGGTCGCGCCCGACATCTGCGAGGGCGACACGCTCGCATGCGGCCGCCACTGCCTCCCCACCGTCGCTCTGGTCCGACCCGGTCACCGCCTCAACCGTCGCCTCCGCTGGTCGATCGGCCGCATCCCACAGCCACAGCATGTGACGATGCAGAGGCCGTAGTAACCCGACTGCCCAGGGGACGACCTCGGGGCCGACAGGCAGCCACGGCATCGACGGATGACGGGGCATCCCGTCGAGCGCGATCTCCACCGCGGGGTCTCCCGGCCGGTTGACCACATGGTCGCGAACGCCAGCCTCGCTGGGCTGGATCACGATGACGCCTGCGACGTGCGCGGTCTCCCAGATCCACGTCGCCCAGATCCCAGGACCAACCTCCACGATGTGGTCCTCCGGTCGATACGTGCGGGCGAGCAGCGCCTTCACCTCCGTCAGGTCGCTGCCCATTCCTCGCAGCTCCGCAGCCAGCAACGCCGGCTCACCGCGCACCGTCAGCCCGGGCGTCCGCGTGATAACGTCGGCGATCCGGCGTTCGTCGCCCCAACTTCCAGTCTGCCACATCCGCTGGCAAAACTCGGCGTCCTCCCGACTCGGCGCGAGGATGCGGCGAGGCACCCCATCTTCGTCCCGTTCTACGTAGACAAACCACGTCTTGCTGGCGAGGAGCCATCCCAGCCAGTGGTCCAGGCCGACCAGCGCGACGGCGTGACCAGTCCCTTCCCGGTGGACGAAGTCGTCCAGCCATTCGCCAAACTCACCATGCAACCGGACGAACTTGTCAACTGGCCGGCCGTCGTCACGGGACGGGCGCTTGTTGGCACGCGTGGCTGCGTGGGTCGACAGCCACTCTTGAAAACCCTCGCGGATCAGCAGGGCGTAGGCGTCGCCGTTGTAGAGGGCCTCGGCGGCGGTGCCGGGGAGGCCCACCATCTGTTCCCGGAGGGCGCGCAGGTGGCCGAGCAGGTCGCGCAGCCTGGCGAGGTGCTTCGCGTCGACGGTCTTCGTGAAGTGCGAGGGGAGTGCGTAGTCAGCGTCTTTCGGCACCGTGATCGGGCGTTCTCGCGCCGCCATCCCCTGGATGACTGCCTCTTCCGGCGTGCCCGTTCGTGCGTTGGGCGCGAGCGCGCGTCGCAGGCGCTCACGCTGCTCGGCATGAAACGCCACGGTGTCGTCCGTACCGCTCACGTCGCCAGCACCGGGCCGAACGTCTGATTCGCGGGCTGCGCCCCGCCCGCCGCCTTGCGGACTCGCTTCACCATCCACTCAAAGTGGTCGGCGTCGAGGTCGCGTCCGGCGATGTCATTCGTCCATCCGATGCCCCCGTCGTGCAGTAGAGGCGTGCGCCCGAGATCGTCAAAAGCCCGATACGCCGGAGTCTCCCACGCATACCGCCCGCTGATGTAGGGGTTGCTGCCGATCCAGAACTGGGTCGCCTCGATGGCGTTTCGCCGCCTCGCGTCATTACGGTTGAGGTCCTCGTCCAGAGTGACCGGGTCCAGCACGGCCAGGGTCCCTTCGCCGACGAGGCTGAAGCCGCCGCTTCCGGCGTCGCCCGTCTGCTCGCTGCCTTCGTCGCGGACAAACGCGGGGCAGACTCCGCCGTGCTCACCGACGAGGCGCACCCGGCGGGTGAAGCCGTAGCACTCCCAGCCAGTCGGAATCGGCGCGGCGGGTGGGAGAAAGACAGCGATGGCAGGGACGTTCTCGGGGCACGGCTCCGGCCAGTCCAGAACGACGCGCGGGGCAATCGCGATGTGCATCGTGCCGGTGCTGATGCGCGTGACCCCCGTCTCCTTGTCGTGATCGGCGGAGGGCAGCGTGTCCGGCTCCTCCGGCGGTGGCGCGGCGGGCGCGTCATGGGGCGGCAGGGGCTGCGTTGTCCGGACGCGCGCCTGCCAGGATGCGAACGCCGCCGAGAGCGTCGGCCCCACCGCGATCACGGTGCGCGTCCAGGCGTCGGCGACGACCCAGCCGGACTCGTCCTCGCCGATGCGCCCCTCCCACAGCGCCTCGCGGAGCCGCCAGAGTCCGCGCATCCAGGCACCGCCCGCGCCGCCGGGCATCACGCATGGCATGTAGACGCGCCCCTTCACGAGCTTCGCCGGGTCCATCTCGGCGAGCATGCCGGCGAGGGCTTCGGTGTCATGCCCGTCGGGATCCAGGTCGGGACGGCAGTAGAAACGGATGGGCGGCGTCTGAGCGGGCTTGGCGTAGGGGTCCACGGCGAACGGAAGGTCGGGTTGGTGACGGCCCCACGTCCACAGGTCGCCAGTGGTTTGACAGGCCTCGACGCGCGTACCGTCGTCGCCGTAGGTGATGTCGACGTAGGCGGGGCCTTCTGAGATGCGGAGCTTGCCCGGAAACCGGTGCGGTCCCGGCATGATCCTCGGCTCTGTATCTGGCCATTTCGGCTCCATGACGCGCAGATGTTCCGGCATGTCGGGGAACTCGAATTGCGGGGGTGGCCCGCCGTTCACGTCCAGCGACCAGACGGGGTGGGAGATGAGAAACGTCGGGTTCTCCTGGTCACGCAGGTAGAGGAGGCTGTTGCCGGGTCCAGCGGTGACGTCCGCGACAAGCTGGCCGCCGAGGATCTCGCGGACCTTCTCGGTGAGCCGCATCGCGTCGCTGATCCGCGGGAGGGAGCGGGCGAGGGCGTTCTGGGCGTCAACCTGGGGGACGACGCCGAGGGTGACCATGCCCTCGCGGGCGGCGTAGGCGTCGGGCGGTTCGGGGTTGGGCATGTGGGCTCCGAACCCGGAATGTAGCGGACCGAGGGACGGGGCGACGGTCGAGGAGCGCGTGAGCGATGAAGCGCGGCTGGGCAAACTCTGCGCGTGCAACGCCCATGGGCGGACGCGGGTCGGACGTGACCGAAGCCGGTCAGTCGGACGAAGCCTCCGTCAAGACCTCCCCCGCGTCCCACCCCCGGATGATCCGCCAGCCAGCGTCCTCGACCAACGACCGCGTCGCCGTTCGCATCGCCTCCGCGATGTCCGCGGCGAGGACGACGTGCCGCACCCGCTGGCCGTCGCGCTCGGCGAGGATGTAGTAGCCGCGCGTCACGAGTCGGCCTGTGGCGGCAACGCCGAGCCCGGCGCGGACCGTGACCGTCGACAGCGTCGGCGACTCATCAGCGCCCACGACCGCAGCGGCTTCCAGCGGTGCCGGGGCGCGGGCTTCGCGGGACCGAGGACGTCGTGGCCGCCCGGGTTGCACCGGCGCCCTCGGAATCCCAAGCCTCGTTCGGTACTTTTGGACGACGGTGGTGCTGACGCCGGCCAAATCGGCGATGTCGGTGTCGAGGAGGACGCCAAGATCGGACCGGAAGGGGTCCACGCGAGACGGTATCTTCGGCTTCGCGGGCGGTGGCGGGGCATGCACGGGCTTCGCGCGCGCTGGACGGGGCGGAGCGGGGATGCGCCGGAGCGCCCGGTACTGCGCCACCGCCTGACGGGTCACCCCGACACGCACCGCAACCTCGTCGTCGCTCAGCACGCCGACGATGTCACGGTGATCGTCGAGGACGGACCCGCGTCCGCGTGGCGGCACCTCGGCGAAGGTCGGCGGAGGGTCCGGTTCGCCGACCGGCGGCCTGACATTCGGCGGCGACGACGCGACAACCGGTGAGGCGACGCCCCTCGCCTTCCGATGCGCGACCACGGCCGCGACCCCGACGCCCGCCAGCGTCGCGGCGATGTGGTCCGGCTCGACACCGATCAAGTGGGCGTGCGGGGCGAGCTTTGATGGCCTCCCGCGAGGAGGGGCTGGATGACCCGCGCCTCGCCGCTCGTGGGTACCCACCCCAACGCGCCCGCTGACGTCGGCGTCAGCCGGGACGTCGGGACGGTGGACAGGGGCCGAAAGCCCCGAGCAAGGTCCCTCGGCGACCTCAGACGACACGGACCCAGTCTCCAATGGCGCTGGTGTCGACGTGTTCGTCGTGGCCGGTAGGCTGACGGCGGCGGCGACCGCCTCCGGGGTCTCTGCCGGTACCTGCTTCTGAGGCTCCACCGTCTCGCTCACGTCCACCCCCGGCCCGCTCTCCGTCACCACCCGTTCCGACGCTGCCCTCGTCACCCGCCCCGACGCCGAGATCCCTCGCGCAACACGATACTCGACGACCGACTTGCGATTCATCCCCGCCATCGTCGCGATCTCGTGATCCGGACGGGTCCCCATGACAGAGAGGAAGGCGTCAAGCTTCGACCGTCGCAGGCGACGACCCGTAGGGGTCCGAGGCTCCGGTGCCTCGCCCACAGCGCGCTCAGCCGGTCGGGCGTTGCGCTCGGGCTGCGGCCCGGCCAGGGACGGCCGCCGCCGGGGCGTCCCGGAGGTCGTCGGTCGGCTCAACGGAGGTGGAACCGGGATCGCGCGGGTCTGCCGATAGGCGATCACGCTCGACCGGGTCACCCCGGCGAGCCGCGCCACTTCTGCGTC
>CAIMSU010000048.1 GCA_903844155.1 uncultured Pseudomonadota bacterium
CAGCGCCGTTTGTTGGAAGTGCTCTGCTTGAACTCTACTTTTACCGATGGGCAGCTCTCGGTGACCTTCCGGAAACCCTTCGATGTACTGGCACAATGGCCGAAGTCAGAAAAGGAGAACGGTGGCAATTCTGACGATCAGAATGGCCACCGTTCGGAATGGTCGGGGCAGCCGGATTCGAACCGACGACCTTCTGCGCCCAAGGCAGACGCTCTACCAGGCTGAGCTATGCCCCGACGTCGCTCTGATACCCCGCCTCCCCGCTCCCTGCCACGGGCCGCTCCGGTCGCCCATCCGCGGGTTCCTCACCATCCTTTGGGCGGCTCGCTCCCCCTCTCGCCCGTCCACGGCGCCCGCGGAACGCCGCTTCGCCCCCTCCCTCGACCCCACACCCCCATCGCTCGGCGGTACCCCGCTTTACAACCCCCACGCTCCGTCGCCCGACCGGCCCCCGACGCCCGCCGCGGGTGCTACCCTGCAGGCTGACGGAGCTTGCATGGTCGCCGCATCCCAACAGCCACCCGATTCCGGCAGCGTCTACGCCGCGGAGCGCATCGAGGCCCTCGCGCGCAACGCCAACGGGCGCCCCGTGCGCGTCGGCATCGTCTCGATGTACGACGTGGAGAACAACGCCGTCCGCATCCTCGCGGGCACGCTGCGCGAGGGCGGGCACCACGTCGCGGAGATCTACTTCAAGGACTGGATCTCGAACCACCTCGACCCGGCGACGGACGAGGAGCTCGCCTCCCTGGTCAAGGTCATCCAGGACGAGCAGCTCGATCTCGTCTGCGTGTCGATCCGCGCGAGCGCGTATTACAACGCCGCGAAGATCCTGACCGACCACCTGCACGAGACGCTCGACATCGCCGTGCTCTGGGGCGGCATGCACCCCACGCTCGTCGGCGACACCTGCATCCAGACGGCTGATCTGCTGCTGCAGGGCGAAGGCGAATTGGCTCTGTTGGACCTGTGCAATCGCGTGCGCGACGCGGGCGTCGACGGCGCCGATCTCATCGGCGGCACGAAGAACGTCTGGACGCAGACGCGCTCGGGCGTCCGAAAGAACGCGCTGCGCGGCCTCGTCGAGAACCTCGACGACCTGTCCTGGCGCGACTATCACAGTCACAACCACAAGTATTTCATCTGGGGCGACCGGATCATCAAGGGCGACCCGATGCACGGCGACCCCGTGTTCCAGATGATGGGCTCGCGCGGCTGCATCTACAAGTGCAGCTACTGCTACAACTCGACCTACAAGAAGGACGTCTACCCGGGCCAGAAGTGGTTCCGCGTGCGCTCGCCCGACTCGATGATTGAGGAGATTCTACAAGCCAAATCCCACTGGGACTTCAAGCGCATCCGTTTTGACGACGAGGTCTTCAACTTCCAGAGCGACTGGGTGACCGAGTTCGCCGAGAAGTACCCCAAGCGCGTCGGCCTGCCGTTTGAGATCTTCATCGAGCCAAAGCTCGTGAACGAAGAGCGCATGACGCAGCTACGCGACGCCGGGCTCGTGTCCGTCTACATGGGCGTGCAGTCGAGCGAGCGCGTCACCGGGCACCTCTACGACCGGCGCGTGAAGAACAACACGATCGGCGACATCGCGCAGCTCTACCACAAGCTCGGCGTCAAACCTCACTTCCAGCTCATCTTCGACGACCCGGTCTCCTCCGACGAGGACCGCCGCAAGCTCTTTGAGATGATCTCGACGTTCCCCCATCCTTTTGACCTCTACCTGTTCTCGATGACCGTGTTCCCGGGCAGCGAGCTGAACCACAAGCTCCTCGAATCCGGCCTCATCAGCGAGTACGACATCGAGGGCATCGGCACCAAGACGTTCTACCAGCACCGCGTGAACCTCGAATATCCGCGTCCCGTCGAGGAGACCTACTGGATCGCGATGATCCAGCTCCTCTCCAAGTCCTTCGTGCCGAAGGCGATGCTGACACCGCTGTCGAAGAGCGAGCTTTTGAAGAAGCACCCCTGGCCGCTGATCCAGATGGCGCACGCTGCCAACTGGGTGAAGATGGGCACGACCGCTGCGCAGATGGCGAAGGACGGCGAGATGACGCACACGCTGCTGCGACGCTGGCTCTCGTTTGACCGCGTGATCACGACGTGAAGGCGATCCTGCAACGCGCGCGTGCGGCGTTGATCGCGGGCTTGTCGCGGGTCGTGGCGTTCGGGCATGGCACGAACGCGAGCGGGAACAACCGATCGCAGCGGTGAGCGGCGGGCGGCCGCGCTCGGTCCGTCACGTTCGGGCAGACAGGGTCCAAAAGTCGCGTCCCGGTTCCTGACCGGGGTCAAAAGTCGCCGGATCCCTGAAATTGGCGACACGGGGTCGCGCCGCCGCGATGATCCCGGCGAACTCGGGCTGACGGCCACGACGAAACGCCCGGAATCCACGTGGCACGGGGCTGAGCGACAGCGGGACTGTCCTTTCCGCGCGCCTGTCCGCCCGGTCGCCGACATTTGAACCCGGTCAGGATCAGTTTGGCGACATTTGAGGGGTGTCTGACCCGTTCCCGCGCCCACCGCCGTCGGGCCCATGGCGCCGCTCAGATCCCCGACTGGATGTTCCCGTCCAGCACCGTCTTGAGCGAGTCGGTCATCACGCCGTCGCCCGCGTGGCGCAGCCAGCGGAAAACCATGTTGCCGAAGTACTTGAAGCCGCGCGTGTTGTAGAGCATCACGGCGAGGTGGAGGGAGCCGGCGTGCATCGCCTGGAAGATCGTGCCGCGGTCGCCCGGCCGGTCGCGCAACATCGCGTCCGAGAGGGCACGAAGGGGCTCCCAGGCCAAAAAAGCGTCGTTCGCGAAGGGGATCGCCTGGCGCCGCTCTGGAGAAGCGGGCGCGTTGACATCCGCAAGCACCCACGCGGCGCGCGCGCGGTCCTTGAGCTCGGCCCAGGCGCGGTCGAGCGCTGCGTCAGAGGCGCGGCCGAACGTGCCGGTTCCGGGGGTGAACCAGCGTTCCCGCCACATCAGCTCCGCCAGCTCGGCTACGCGCGCGTCCACGAGCCGCGCCACCACGTCCGCGTTTGCGTGCAGGGCCTCACCGCGCTCCTTGGCCCACGCGCGCAGGGCGTCGTCCGCGAGGACCGCGTCCCAGGCGAGGCACGCGGCCTGGACGTCCTCCACGCGCTGGCCGGTCATCGCTCGCGCGTGGCGTCCGAACGCGTCGCTGAGCCGCGCGTGCCAGGTCGCCAGCGGACCCGGTCCGACGAGCCCGCCCGTTGAGAGCGGCGTCGCGAACCGGTCTGGCCGGGTTGCCCGCGCGACCGCGAGCGCCAGACGCCATCGCCCCACGAGCACCATCCGCGTGATCGCCCGCCGGGCCAGCCTCCGGGCCTCCGCGTGCGCGCCCCGGTCCCGGGCCTCAAACGCGTCCGTCACGCTCAGGAGGCTCTTCAACCCGCCGTGCAGCCCCTCGCCGAGCGCCACCCACGCACGCGCCTCGGTCCACGCCCCTCGCCCCATCGCCTCGGCCCACAGCCACTCCCGCGCCATCCCGCGCGCCGGCTCGCTGCCTGCCATGGGGGGCGACCTCCCTGCGATCCCGTAGAGGAACCGCGCCACGGCGACGTCCCCGCGGTTCGCGCGGATGGCGCCCGCCGCCACCCACGTCAGCGCGTAGCAGTGCGACGAGTTTCGGAGCTTCGCCATCAGCCAGTCGGCTTCGACGTCCGAGAGGCGGCGGTGGCGCGCGACGAGGATGGCGGCACCGGCCTCCACGTGGCTTCGCGCCCAGTTCGGCCCGACCAGGATGGCGAGCGCCCGACCGAACCGCACAGGGACGACCGCGCAGGCCGGGCCGAGCCACGCGGGGAAGCACGCGGCCGTCGTGATGACGATGGCGAGGGCGATGGGGCCTTGCTCCTCCCAGGACCAGCCGTCGTCCGAGGCCGTGCCCGCCAGCCCGACCCACAAGATGAGCAGGACGAGGAGGCCGAGGAGCCGCAGGAGGTGCTGGGCGGTGAGGTCGACGCCGGCAGGGTGGGCGGTGCGCGACCTTGTGGCCCCGCCGCCCTTCCCTTTGTTCGCCGCGCGCACCGCCCAGACGATGATCCAGATGAGCGGAAAGAGGGCCGGCATCAGCGCACCGGCCGCGCGTTTCCGATGCCCAGCGCGTCCCAGAGCGCGACCCCGGCACCGGGCGCCCCGGGCCGGACCGGGTCCGCCAGCGCCACGAGCTCCGCCGCGAGCCGCTGATCGGGGTCACGCAGGATCGTCAGCGCCGCGCGTACAAGGTCGACTGTCCGCGTGCGCTCCTCGCCGCCGTCACGGTAGTGCAACGCCGACGCCGCTCCGATCTCCAACTGCGCAAGGAGCCGCTGTCCCGCGCGTTCGACCTCGATCCGCGTGGCCTCCGGGGTCACAACGAGGACCGCGAACGGGTGGACCGGGGGCGCGCCGGCGCTCACCGCACCCCTGACCCGAACGCCTGCCGCCGGTCCGCAGGGCTCACGGACATCAAGTTGGCGAGCTCGTGACAGGCTTTCTCCAGCGCAGCATCGTCGCCCTTCGCCCGCGCCTCCTCCCCGCGCTTCACCGCGGCCTCTGCGGCACGCAGATCGCGGACCTCCGACATCCGGGCGCGCAACCACGCAAAGCTGCGCTGCCAGGCACCCGGTGACCGCGACCAGGCGCTCGTCGCCAACTGCTCCATCACGTCCTGCAGCCGGCAGACCTCCGCCTCGCGCCGGGCCTCCAGCGCCGCATGGGCCCGCCGGATCGCGTCGTCCAACGCCTGTCGTTCGCTCTCCGAGCCGTAGCGCGCCACCCACCCGCGTGTCCGGTCCTCGACCCGCTGCAGCTCCTCCGCCATCTCCGGCCACGCGGCAGACGCCTCGACCGTCGCCACCTCGCCGTCCGCCTCGATGATGCAGCGCCGGGCCTTCTCCGCGGCGTCGTCGTCGCCGCCCTTCGCGAGCCTCAGCAAGCCCCCGACCTCGTTCAGGAGCCGCTCAGCGTCGTTGCCAGCCGTGATCGCCCTCGCGTCGAGCAGGCGGACGGCGTGGGCCTGGGCGCGCGCGAGGCGCACCCGCACCGCGCTCGCCAGATCCACCATCGCCTCGGGCGTCAATTGTGGGGCGACAAGCTGGGCGACCTCGTCGAAGACCTGCCCGCCAGGCAGCTTTGCCTGCGCCGTCAGCCGGCCGCCCCGGTCCATCTCCAGCGCGACCTCCACCTCGGCGCCGACCGGCAGGTTCTGCTTCAATAGCACCGCTTCAATCTCCAACGTTCCCACGAGCCTGCACAAGTGCGCCTTCTGGAACTCGCCCTGGACGATCGGCACGCGCAGCGATTGGGTCGCGTGGCCCGCCTGGAGCGTCTCGACGACCGTGAGCGCGAACGACCGCCGGATCGGCAGCGGCGCCCCGCGCGGAAAGTAGACGTGGACGAGATCGTCCGCCCGCGCGATGCCGACGGTGCGCGAGAGCGGCGGGTCCTGGAGGGTGACGCCGTGGACGATCGTGAACTCGGCGGGCGTGACGGCGACGGGCTCGACCTTGTCCTCCTTCGGCAGGTTCCTCACGGCGCGCACACGGAATTGTGTACTTCCACGCGGGCGAAGGTCCAGGTTGACGAGGAAGCTGCCGTCCGGCTCGACCATCTCCCACGCCGACTCCCAGCCGTTGCCGGCGCCTTCGGGGACGGAGGCGCGCTCGACACGAACGGCGTCCACCGCCGGTTTTCCACCGATCAGGTCCAGCACCTTCCCAGCGACGAAGGGCGCGAGGTCCGACGTCATCGTCGGGTACTGCAGCCAGAGGCGGACGCCAGCCGCGGGGGCAGACGCCACGACATCCGCAGAGAGCCCGGCAGACGCCGCAAATAGCGCCGCGCCTTGTGCGACGAGCGTCATCGGGTCGAGGCCCTGCGCGAACGGGGCGACGAGCGCCTGCCCGACGCGCTCCCGGAGTGACGGGATGACCGTGGGACCGCCGACCATGACGATCTTGCCCAACTCTCCAGGCTTGACGCCGTGATCCGCGAGCAGCCGCATGCAGACAGCGATGGAACGGTCGATGAGCGGCGTGACGCGGGCGACGAGGTCGTCGCGGGAAACGTCGACGTCCACGTCAACGGGACCCTCGGGGAGCTGGAAGGCTTCGGGGAGGGTGATGACGGTGTTTTCGGCGCGGGAGAGCTCGATCTTGGCCTCTTCGGCCAGGTGACGCAGGCGGCGAAGACCGGTGGCGTGGTCGGGGTCAGCGGGGTCGATCTCGAAGCCTTGCCCGCGCAGCGCGTCGAGCACATGCGCCACGATTGCCGCGTCAAAATCCCGCCCGCCGAGGAAGTTGTCGCCGTCGTGCCCGACCACGCGGAGCAGGCCGTCCTGGGTTTCGAGCAACGAAACGTCAAAAGTCCCGCCGCCAAGGTCGTAGACGAGCCAGGGGCGCGCGTCGGCCTCGGCGACGTTCCAGCCTGCGGCGATGGCGCTCGCCACGGGTTCCTGGAGCAGCTCCACCTTCTCAAAACCGGCGAGGCGGGCGGCTTCGGACGTCGCGGAGGACTGCGGGAGCTCAAACAGCGCGGGGACCGTGATGACGGCCCGGGTCGGGACGAAGCCGAACTGGTCTTCGACGTCCTTTCGGATGCTGGCGAGGACGAGGGCGGAGAGCTCCGTTGGCGTCTTCTTGACCTTTGCGGCGGGGAAGGCGACGGTGTGTTCGGTGCCCATGAGGCGCTTGAACTCGCCGCGCGTGTTCTTCGGGTCGCTCTCCAAAAAACGCCTCGCCCGTGCCCCAACAGTCACACCCCCGCGCGCGTCCAGACGCACGATCGACGGCGTGAGCGTGCCGCCCGCGGACGTGCGTACAAGCTGCACCTGATCCCCGTCAAACAGCGCCGCCGCCGAGTTCGTCGTGCCGAGATCGATTCCCAGAAAGCGTGTCGATGCCATGGCCGGCAGCGTATCTGCAAACGCGCCGCCCGTGCATCCGGGTTCCGCCATGTATCAATAGTGACGTCGTCGCTTTTGATATATCCGCGGGCGCGAGGCGGGCGCCAGTGGCGTCCAGCACAACCCAATCGCGAGGTCGAGCTTGCCGAACGTCGTGATGTCCGTCGGCGTCAAGGTGGGGTCGAACGCCACGAACGCGGAAGCCATCCCTGCGAGCAGGACCGGCATGAGCGGGAAGGCCAGCAGCGCGAACAGAGGCATCCGCCTACTCCCCCACCGGAAAAGCCAGGTCATAAAGCCGGTTCACGCCGTCGTCCGCGATGGCCTGCGCGGTGATGTCGAGAAAATGGGTGACGCGGATGGTCTGGTCGGTCGTGTAGCCGTCGCGGTGCACGACGACCCAGCGCGCGCCGTGGTCGAGCAGATCCTGCTTGCCGGCGATGAGGTCGATGTACGGGAGCTCCGGGGGTAGAAACGTGGTGGTTCGGCGTTCGAGCCCGACGATGTAGTGCGTGTAGTGGTTCTGGTGGAGGTACTTCGGGACCGGGTCGTTCAGCCCGAAGGGGACCGGCTGCTGGTGGATGATCTGGTTGATCAGCAGCTTTGAGCGGGCCAGCACGGGCATGGTGATGGGAAGGTCGATGACCGCGCCGGTGCTGATCTGCTTGTAGATCGCGGGCACCGAGACGAGCGAAACGGGCAACGGAAAGACCGCCGGTGAGAGGAACAACGACTCGCCGACGCGGAGCGTGCCAAGGAGAAGCGCCGCCTTTGCCGCGGTCAACCCGTAGCGCGGGGAGGCTTTGACCGCGAAGGCCGCCAGCACCGAGAGCGCCAGCGTGGACCCTACCGTGAACCTGTACGCGTGCGAGATGCGCGAGAACATCGGGATCCACTGGAACAACAGCAGGAAGGGCAGTGGCAGCCAGCCGCCGCCCACGCCCACATACTGACCGTCGACGTACAGGAACGGCCCGAGCGAGAGCAGCACGAAGGTGCCGAGGAGCAGCAGCCAGGGCTCGGCAGCGCGCGCCTGTGCCGTGCCGAAGACGAGCAGCGCCGGGATCCAGAGCGCTGCGCCAAGGTAGACCACGACGATGAGGTCCTCGCCAAATGCGGCGTGCAGGTCCGGCGAGTAGAACTTGCCAGGGTGCACAAGCGCGAGGGCGTCGGTCATGTTGTGCATCACGAGCGTCATCCAGACGAAGCCCGGATCGCGGGTCACGAGCGCGTCCTTCGCGCCCATCGACTGGGCGAACAGCCCGAACGGGACCGCCGCGACCGCAGCCGCCACCAGTCCGCCGGCCAGGAGCGCGAGAGCGGGCCCGCGAAGGCGCTTGGCCCGGAATCGTCGCCTCGACTCCCGCAAGCCGGCTCGCACCAGCAGCCCCGCCAGCACGATCCCGGCAAAGAGCCCGTAGTACCAGTTGGCCACGGCCGTCAGCGCCACGACCAGCCCGGCCACGGCGCCGCGCCGCGGGGTTGGGTCATGCACGGCGTCCCGCAGCGTCAAGAGCGCAAGCGGCAGCCAGCCCGCCCCCACCGTCTCGGAGATCCCGTTGTACATCTGCGCAAGCAGGTGGGGCGCCGTCATGTACGCGACGCCCGCCAGCACCGCGCCCTCATCGGAGTCGGTGACCTTTTTCGCCAGCGCGTGGGCGGCAACGCCACAGAGCACCAGGTTCAGCCACATCCCCCCGTTGTACGCCGCGACCGGGCCGGCGAGCCACTGGATCGGCAGGGTGACGATGGCGTTGAAGATGTCGATGAACCAGAGGCTGCCGCCGCCGGGCCAGCCCAGCAGGTTCGTGTGCAGTGGCATCCGCCCGTGCGCGATCGCCCACTCGACCCACCAGTAGCCCCAGACGTGGTTCCAGATGTCGTTGCCGGGGTGGCCTAGGGCCAGGTGCGTCGGGTCGCCCAGGACCGGCCCGCAGAGCACGGTGGCCAGCACGGCGTAGAGCCCGAGCGCGCCGATCGCGCGCCGCCGTTCGGGCGGGAGTTGGCGCCAGCGTGACGGGCGAGCGGGCGAGCCGTCGGGGAGGGGTGTTACCATCGGGTTGTGGTCCCCGGTATCCTGATGCGACCGTTCATCGCCCCGCTTCCCCGAATCGCGGTCCCCGCCTGGGGTCTGGTGGCGTTGGCGCTCGGTTCGTGCAAGGTCGATCTCGCGGCGGTGGGTCAGGCGCCGGCAGACATCGCTCAGGCCCCAGCAGCGCTTCCGCCGCCGGCTCCGGGGCCCAACGGCGAGAAAGTCTACCAAATCCTCTATGCAGGCGAGTTCGGCGTCCAGGCCCGGGCGGCTGGGCAGCGCGCGAGAATGCTTGCTTGGATGGATGCAGTTGGCTTCTCCAAGGAGCAACTGGACGGCCTGCTGTACCTGACGTCGACGGTGCGCGCCGCTGAGGCGCGTGACGCGGCCGCGCTCGCCACCCTTGGCGTGGCAGAGGGGCGGTCCCTCCAGCCGATCTACCAGGATCTCGTGGACCAGTACGCGAATGGCGGTACGGCGACGGAGGCGCAGCTCACGCCCTACGCGAGCCGTCTTGAAGCGGCAGACAAGGACGCCTACGGCGGCACCGACCCGCGGGGCGCTCACTACGCGGCGGTCACGCGCGCGCTTGAACTGGTGAACAAGTGGGTCGCCAACGTGCCGGAGGCCCAGAAGGCAAAGCTCGGCGAATGCCGGTTCTTCCTGCAACGCAAGCTCGGTCCGTTCACGAACCCGGGCGACTACGAGAAGTGGCTCGGCACGGCGTGGAACGGCGCCGATTTCGCATCGCTGCGCGCGGGCGGGAGGCCCGTCGACGAAGGCCAGATGGACATCGGCGGGCTCTGGACGGACGACGCGTCGGCGGACCAGTCCCTCCCCGGCCTGCGCGTGGCGGTCCTGGTGCTCTTCGCGATCGAGGAGGACGGGTTCCCCTCCGCCGTGCAGGTGCGGATGGGCACACGCAACCCGGACGACTACACGGGGGACGGCTCGATCCTGCCGGTGCCGGCCGCGAGCGCCCTGCCCCCCCCCGCCGATCCTGGCGCTCGCCGAGGCTCGCGCCAGGATCTGCGCTGAATTCCCGCAGTTCCAAGGCCACGAACCCCGCCAGCCGGCGAGTACGCCAGCCGGCACGGTTCGTGCGCGGAACCGCGCGCCGGGGGGCCATTGCTCTCCCCAATCGCGCGCTTTCAGCCACTTACGAGGTGAATGTTTGCCCAGCGCCAGCACTGGCCCGCCGATCCCGGCGCTCGGCGAACCTCGCGTCGGCCTCGGCGTTGATTTTTCGGCGTTCCGAGCCCACGTTCGCCGCCAGCCGCCGAAGACGGCAGCCGGCACCGAACGTGCGGGGAACGCCGCGTCGGGGGGCCATTGCCCTGCCCATCGGCGTGAATTCAGGTACTTCCGCGTTGCTTGTTTGCCCAGCGCCAGCAATGGCCCCCAGCGGCGCCCCCGGGCCCCACCCCAAGGCTCGGGACCGTCCCCTCTAAGCCCGCGCCCAACGCCGCGATTCACCCGAAGCTCTACGGCCGGTAGTCCGCACGGGGCGCGTGATCCCCAGCCCCACGCTGCCCGAAAACCAGCGTCAGCCCAACCTCTCAAACCCCCCAACCCGGGCGGCCACGTCGATCTCGGAGGACGTGAACTTCAGGTGCCAGGCATCGCCGCGGCGCGCGCAATGCACCACCGGGAGCGTCGCCATGAGCACCTGCATCACCACCACCGCCCCACCAACGCCCTCGGGGAGCGCGTCGCCATGGGCCTTGAGCGTGGCGCCGTCCAGCCCGTCACCGAGCATCAAGACGGCGATCCCGCCGGCAGACATGTCCTGCAGCGCCTCGACCGCGTCGGCCAGGTCGCCTGGCTTGCCCGGCGCCACACGGTACACCGGCCCGCCCGGTACAGGCGGCAGCGCGCTCCGCGCCGGTGCGCACACCACCACGCGATGGTAGCGTGCTAGCGTTGCGAGCAGGGGCCGCAGCAGCTCGTGCGCGTCGTTCGGAGCGACGACCCACTGCGAGAGGCCCTCCGAGAGCGACGGCGTGTCCGGCCCGAGCAGACCGGCCTCGGGGACAACTGTCATTCCGGCGGGCAGACCATCAGCGCTGGCCCGCCCCCGCCCCCCCATCCGGTACAACCCCACCATGCCGGCGAGCAGGAGGCCGACGGCGCCGATCGCGACGTAGAGCGTGGAGTCTGTGCTCTTCGCGCCGCCCGGCGGCGGGGACGCGCTCGAGCCCCCGCCGCTCGACGACTTGCCGTCAAGCTGGAATCCGCTCGCGCCCGCGGGGGTCGGCGTTCCCTGCGGGGACCCACCTCCCGCGCTGCCGCCGCCCCCGCCGCCACTCGAGCCGCCTTCTCCCGGCGGCGTTGGCGGTGTGCCGACGGCGCTGGAGGACGCAACGGCCGCCTCTGCCTTGAGGTGCCCGTCGAGCAACGTCAGCGAGAGGTCGCGCTGGAGCTCGTCCTTGGACCAGGAGATCTTGCCGCCATCGACATTGGTCTTGCCCGTGGAGAGCGTGACGCTGAACTCGTCGTGGGTGTTCCAGAGGGTGCCTGACCATGTGCCATCGCCCTGGTTCACGTCCGGGGGCGCGCCGTCGTCCTTGAGCTGGATGTCGCAGACCGGCCCGTCGTCCGGCTTCATGTGCACGACGACCGGGGTGTCGACCTTCTGCGCGCCAGCGTCGAACCGGATCACGATGCCGCGGGAGCCCTGCTCATCGGCGCCGGGCGCCCCCGTTCCGCCGGGAACGTTGGTGGCGCCTGGCTTCGCGCCCTCAGCCGGCTTGCCCGTCAGCCCCTCGGCGCCGGGTCCAGGCGCGGAGGGCGGCGCACCGGGCGCTGGGGTGACGGCCGGTGCCGGCGGTCGGGCCCCATCCTTGTCGTCCTTCGCGGCGCCCGCGGCGATCGGCGGCGGCTCGGGCGGGGCCGGCTTATCCGCCGCGAAGGCAGCGTACTGCCCAACGGTCCCCAGCACGCCGACCGCGACGACGACCAACGGACGGGCGATTCGCAAGGCCTTCCTCGAGGTGGGCCGCATGGTAACACGCAAACAATCCAACCCCGCCGCCGATCCCGGCGCTCGGCACACCTCGCGCCAGCCTCGGCGTTGATTTTTCGGCGTTCCAAGGCCACGTTCGCCGCCAGCCGCCGACGACGGCAGCCGGCACCGAAGGTGCATGGACCGCCGCGCGGGGGGCCAATCCGACCAGCCATCCACGCGATTTCAGGTGGATACAGACGCCTTGTTTGCCGAGCGCACGGATTGGCCCGCCGCTCCCGG
>CAIMSU010000049.1 GCA_903844155.1 uncultured Pseudomonadota bacterium
GAAGGCCGTGAAGAACCTGATGCCGCTGTCGGTCGCGACCGACCTCGCCGAGGCCCTCCGCGAGTGGGCCTACTCGGGCAAGAGCACGGACTACGGCCAGCCCGAGGAGACGTGCCAGCTCTGCGACCACGAGGACCTCCGTTACCACTTCGAGATCGCGAACAAGCAGACCGGGCACCGGCTCTGGGTCGGATCGAAGTGCATCTTGCGCTTCGAGATCGCCGGGTACGAACAGGTGAAGGTGGACCTCGCGAAGCTGATCCGCGAGGCCGAGGACCGCAAGATCCGCGCGCTGCTCGTCGATGTGGCGGCGCGCACGGAGGGGCGCGTGGACATGCTCCGGCTCTGGGCGCAGCGGGGTGGGCTCCCCCCGCGCGAGGCACTCAGGCTGATCAAGGCGTGCTATCGCCTGAACATCGAGCCCGAGGCGTTCCCGAAGGTGCGGCGGCAGCGGGCGAGCGACCGGAAGGAGCTGGCGAGGATGACGGCGTGGGAACGCGCCCGGATCGAGCCGTGGACCGCGGCGTGACCGCCCGGATTCCGGCTCGCGGTTTCAACGTCGGAATCGTGGAATCTGGAATATTCCATGGAATCACGCCCATGATTCCGTCATCGGCATCACCGATCCCGGAGCGATGGCATCGCTTGTCATCATGTCATCACCCCCTCCCGCGCCATCGGGAGCCCGATCCGGCATCGCCCCAGGGGTGCCCCATCGGGGGCATCACCGTGCGGCATCACCCACTCCCGCGCCCTCTCGCGGTCGTCGTCATCCGCCCTGCACGTCGCGTCCAGCCAACCCGCGGGTGCGGCTCGCAGGCGGTCACGTCCCGTCGCATCGGTCGAGCCCGGCCGCGCCCGAGCCAGCGGACCAGAGGGACACCCATCCGCGGTCCGTGGTCGCCTCGCACGGCGTCTGGGTCGAGCACGTCTCGATGCGAAACAGTGGATGAACCTCCCATACGGTCAACCGCTTGCCGCCGCCGTCCTCCCGGTCGTGCGCGCTGTCCTCGCCCTTGTCGTCGTCCGCGAACAGGTAGCCTGTCAGCCGCACCTGTCCGGTCGCTCCGGCGATGCCCCGGCGCTGGAGGGTGGCGAGCCCGTCGGCCTCGGCAACGGTCGAGCCGCCGAGAAGCGCATCGCGGCAGCTCGCGGACATGAGCCGGGGTGTCGCCTCCGCGGTGATCGCGAGCCAGGGCTCGGACTTCCAAAGGGTGACATCGGCCGCCGTCGGTACCAGGCGAACATGGAGATCGACGTAGGCTTCGGGGCCGGACCCGGGCGATGCCCCCTTGTTGCAGTTGCACGGCTCCCCGTCCGCCCTTCCGAACGCCGCCGCGTACCCGACGACGCGGACGAAGCGGGATTCCGGTGTGAACGAAGCGGCGGGGCGTGCGACAGCCACCGGCTCGGCCAACGCGGCGACATCTGCGAAGGCGACGTCTTCGACGGTCGCCGCGGGATCGACCCGGTTCTTCATCGCGTTGCGCGCCCCGGTCTTCGCCGAGCCGCCCGAGCCCTCGGGGGGACAGCCGGTGAGGAATGGCGATTCCGTGGAGCCGGCGTGGCACCAGCACCCCGCGAGGAGAGGGAGGACGAGGGCAAGTCGGGCCAGGGAGAATCCGGGTTCGACCGTTCGGGTACGACGAGCCGGGGTCGGCGTCAACCTCTGGCGCGACCTTGCGCGACGTGCTGCCTGCCCATCGGCACGGTGGTTCCCGCCTTGAGCCTGTGCTCGCCGCGAACGGCCCGTGTCGCGCAGGCCCGGCGCGGGGAAGTGCCCGGCGAACCCGCTGAACCGTGCCGACTGAGCGCTCGCGGTCCTGCCCGGGAGCCGTCGCGGTTGTACGCGGTCCCCCGAATCGCTGCTCGGGGCGGCTCGCGGTCGGTCGCGGTCCCCCCGCTCTGCGCGGCGGTCCCGCGCTTGGCGGCGGCGGTTTCGGCGCCAGGCGAGCGGTTCGAGCGGCGGTTCGGTCGGCGGGCGTGGCGGTCCGGCGCTCGGTTTCAAAACCGCACACCGTGCGGTAGGCGCGGTTTGGGTTCCAGGGCCGAAATTCAGCTTATTTCCAGGGCCTTACGATACCTTCAGGGGGTCAACACGCTCCCATTGAGCCCCCCTCCTTCCCCCGGATGACCCCATGATCGACGAACTGCAATTCGAGAAGCTGGACACCATCGAGACGGTGATTCGCCAGCGCTGCACCCAGATCACGCACATCACCGTTCACGAGGTGCTGGACCGCAGCGGCTACCCGCAGCTCGGGCGCATCTGCTTCAGCGGGGTGGACCTCGCGGCGTACATCGAGCCCGACACGGACGACGGCGAGGACGATGACGACGAGGACCGCGACGGCGATGGCGACGGGGAGGACACCGACGGCGACACCCTCGGCGACCTCGCCCGGATGGACAACGGCGTGACCTACGCGGTGCTGGCCGACGCCGCGATCCGCTGGATCAAGCACCTGGCGGACCAGAACATGATCGGCCAGCGCGAAGGCAAGTTCAAGGTGAACTTGTGGAAGGGCAAGGGCGACAAGGTGATCTACAGCTCGCGCTTTCTCTGCACGAACACCGAGTTCGAGGAGCCGGTCGCAACGGCCCCCGCGCCGACCGTCCTGCTGCCCGTGCCGTCGCCCGACATTTCGCCCGACCCTCGGACCTGGCGCGCGTTGGGCGAGGCGTACCAGAACTTCGTGGCGCTGGTCCAGTCCAGCTACCAGCACATCGCGAACCTCCAGAGCGCGCACATCACCAGCACGGGCGGGCAGATCACCCGGATGCAGCGCACGAACGAGAACATCGTCGGGCAACTGACGAACCTCAAGATCGGGGTGTTCGAGGCCGAGTCCGCGCAGCGCGGCGAGGACGGCGAGGGCCGCGTCGGTACCGAGCTGGGCAAGCAGTTCATCGCGGAGCTGGGCGGGCTCGGCCGCGTGCTGGCCACCGCGAAGTTCGGCATGGCCCCCGAGATGATCGAGCTGGCCGACATCGTGAACGCCTCGCCCGAGCTGCTCGAAGCGATGAAGAACCCCGCGGTCAAGCGGATCTTGCGCGACGAGAAGACGCGCAAGGAGCTGGCCGCGCTGCTCATCATGGCCGCCCAGGCCGGCGAAGCGCCCGCCAACACCCCGCCGACCGGCGAGTCCGCCGCAGCCTGATCCCCGTCCCTGTTCACCCCCAAAGGAGGCTCCGATGCCGGAGACCGCTACCCGTCTTCCCCGCGCCCGCACCCTCACCACGCCCGAGTGGGCGCAGGTTCTTCGCACCTTCTACGCCAAGAGCTTCGACACCGCGTCGGAAGACAGCTTCGTGGAGTCCGTGGAGGCGTTCTGCGCCCTCTCGCCCGACGAGCAGGCGTTCCACCAGGCGCACC
>CAIMSU010000050.1 GCA_903844155.1 uncultured Pseudomonadota bacterium
CCTCGGGGGCGGCCTACCCCCCGCTGACCAATTCGATGAATTCCCGGCCACCGAACGGCGCTTGCCTGACGCGGAGTTTCGTCCCTCGTGGGACGGGCGCGCCGCCCGGTGGACGGCTAATACGAAATTGAGTGCGGCGCTCGCCGGTCGGTCGCCTTCCAATCGAGGCGATACCTCCTCTTCTGAGGGGGGCGCCTATCCCGCGCCCCCCTCCGCCGCGCGGGGGCGGCTACCCCCCGGGTCGGGCCCTAACGGCGATTTGGAGTACCCAATCGCCGCGACTTTGCGCGGGCGGAAGCGCCGGAGTACCCGCGGCCGCCCGCGCAAAGGTCCGGGCCGGCCATACCTTATTGCACCCGCCCCGCGGCGCTTCCGGGTGGTCGGCGCTTCGTCCATCGGGGGACTGGCCCGCAGGGTGACCGGCTAGCAAGCTTTCAGGTCAGGGGCCGGGCGCCAACGCGCACTTTTGAGCGTCGGCCGCGAGCATCGCACGAACCCGCGCTGCCACCACGTCGGGCCCGATTCGGGTCAGGCAACCAAGCCCGAGAACGCAGGTCTTTCGGTAGCAGGGGCCGCACCAGATCGGCCCGCCGGTGATCGCCTCGCCCGTCCCGGTGAGCGCGGGGTTGGTGGAGCCGTGGATCATGAGGACCGGCACGCCGACGGCGTCGGCGAAGTGCCCCGCGCCGCTGTCATTCGTGACGAACAGGGCGGCGCCTGCGAGGTTGAGGGCGAAGTCTGGGAGGGACAGCCCGGCGACAAGGGGATGCGGGCCGGCGATGGCGCGGACGTGGGCCTCCTCGCCGGGCCCGGCGTAGAAGCGGACCTCGTGGTCGCGGGCGAGGGCCTCGGCGAGGGCGCGGAAATGCGGCCAGCGGACGGTGGGTGTGGGCGACCAGGGGTTGAGGGCGATGAAGCCGCCGGTTGGCTGGGTCGGGTGGCCGACGGAGCGGGGGTCGCCGGCGGCGCGCGAGGCCGTCGGTTCGGCGAGGGCGAGCGCGGCGCGTGCGACGCGTCCGTACGCGTCGCGGCGGTGCTCGTCGGGACGGGCCGGAACCGGGTCGGTGAGCAGGAGCGCCCGACCGTTCGCTGCGAGCCCGACGCGCCGGGGCAGGTGACGCCAGCGCCAGGCTGCGTGAAAGCTGGGCTTGAGCAGTACGCCGACGTCCGCGTCGGGCACCTCGTTCCCGGGGCGCAACGTGGATGCCGGCATGCTCGTGGCCGCGAGCAGGTCGGCCAGCAGCCGGGGGCCGTGAACCGTCGCGCCCGGGTGCCGGTCGAGCAGCGATCGCAACGCCGCGAGCGCCATCGTGGCGTCGCCAAGGTGGTCGGGCATGCGGATCGCGAGCTTCACCCGCGCGACCTAACGCCCGATGCGCCCGATCCGCCTCATGCGGATCGGGCCTGTCGCGCGGGTCGCGAACGGGCGTTAGCCGCGCGACCATGTCGCTTGCTACCGAATCCTTCTTCGACACCGCGGATCTCAAGCGTTCGGTCGAGCGTGTCCGCGAGCCCACCCACATCGTCCGCCACCCCGCCGGCTTTGTCGGCGTGGCGTTCGGCGATCCGTCTGCCCTGCCGGACGGCTGCGACTGGCTCGGCACGCTGCCCGCGCTCTACCCCGAGTGGCTTGGTGACCGGTCCTTCCAGGAGGCCCACGGCACGCGGTTTGCCTACATCGCGGGCGCCATGGCGAACGGCATCGGGTCCACGGAGAT
This sequence comes from uncultured Pseudomonadota bacterium, assembly GCA_903844155.1. Taxonomy (GTDB): domain Bacteria; phylum Myxococcota_A; class UBA796; order UBA796; family SXON01; genus CAIUMM01. The sequence continues at coordinate 1,719 of CAIMSU010000050.1, forward strand.
CGTCATTGCCATGGCGAAGGCCGGCTGCATCGGCTTCTTCGGCGCGGCCGGTCTGCCGGAGAGCAGGGTGAACGCGGCGATCGACACGATCCAGGGCGCGCTCGGGAAGGCGGACGACGGCGGCCTGCCACACGGCTTCAACCTCATCCACTCGCCCCAGGAGCCAGAACTTGAGGCGTCCATCGCCGATCTCTACCTGCGGCGTGGAATCCGTCGGGTCTCGGCAGCGGCGTACATGGGCCTCACGCCCTGGATCGTCCGGTACGCCTCCACGGGACTCCGTCGCACGCCCGACGGTCGGATCCACCGCATCAACCACGTCTTCGCCAAGATCTCCCGCCCGGAGGTGGCGCGCCGGTTCATGGCGCCGGCCCCGCCCGAGCTCCTCGCCCAGCTCGTCCGCGACCGCCTGATCACGCTGGAAGAGTCCGAGCTCGCCCGCCTCGTCCCCGTCGCCGAAGACATCACGATGGAGGCCGACTCTGGCGGTCACACCGACAACCAGGCCCTCGGCGCGCTCCTCCCCATCCTCCTCCGCCTCCGCGACGACATCGTCGCCCAGCATCGCTACACCCGGCCCCTCCGCGTTGGTGCAGCGGGTGGCCTGGGTACGCCGAACGCCGTCGCAGCCGCCTACGCGCTCGGCGCCGCCTACGTCCTCACCGGATCCGTGAACCAGGCGAGCCTCGAAGCCGCCCTCGCGCCGCACGCCAAGGAGATGCTCTGCAAGGCCGACAGCGCGGACGTTGCCATGGCCCCGGCGGCCGACATGTTCGAGATGGGCGTGGAGGTGCAGGTCCTCAAGCGCGGCACCTTGTTCGCCGCTCGGGGCCACAAGCTCCGCGAGATCTACCGCACCTGCGGCTCGCTCCGCGAGATCGCGGCCGACGACCGCCTCAAGCTCGAGCGCGACATCTTCAAGGACTCGCTGGAGAACGTCTGGGCGAACACCGAGAAGTTCTTCGCCGAGCGCGACCCCAAGCAGCTCGCCCGCGCCAAGGCTGACGAAAAGCACCGGATGGCGCTCGTCTTCCGCGCGTATCTGGGTCAGTCGTCCAAGTGGGCCATCGCCGGCACGGCGGACCGCGTGATGGACTACCAGATCTGGTGCGGGCCCGCGATGGGCAGCTTCAATCAGTGGGTCAAAGGCAGCTTTCTGGAGCCGGCGAGCGGGCGCTCGGTCACCCAGATCGCGCTGAACCTGCTGGAGGGCGCTGCGGTGGTGACCCGGTGCGGGCAACTGCGCAGCTACGGCGTGCCGGTGCCGGCCGATGCGTGGGATTATCGGCCGCGGATGCTGGCCACGTAGGTCCTACTTGGCCGCGTACTGCTGGGCGCACGCCGCGGCCGCCATCAGCTTCTTCTGGACGCCCTTGTTCGCGTCCCAATCATACGGGCCGCTGGGCAACGGAAACCGGATCGCGGTGACGGGCTGCGCCGCCATCAACGTGAGCGTGGCGGCGTCGAGTCCGATGGCGTACGGCACCAGCGTCATCACCTGATCCTGCCCGACGTACGAGGTCATCGCGCTGTCGCGGTTGGTCACCAGGGTCTTCACCGTGCCGTCCCCGAACCGGAAGGGGAGCTCGGCCCCGGCTGCGACCTTGGCGGACACGGCGCCGCCGGTCTTCGCGGTCAACGTGAGCTCCGCCTGACCCGTCTTCACTTCCAGGGTGATGCCGATCGCGGTGAACTGCGAGAGCCCCTGAACGTTCGCGGTGACGTTGGTGCCGGCGCCGAACTTGTCCGCTTGAACGTCGAACGCTGCGCAAGCGTCCGCCGCGTGGGCACGTGGAGCGGTCGACAACGCGAGCAGGATGGAAATCATGGGCCCTCCGGTCGTGCAGCGTAATCCGCAGCGTCCGCGCCGGTCAACCCCGCCTCCTCCTCGCCATCACCACCCCTGCGATCACGAGCGCGCCCCAGCCCGCATCCGGCGTTGTCGCACACCCCTTGCACCCGATCCCCGACCCCGTCCCCGGGCTGTTCGGATCCGTCCCGAGCAGGTATTCTTCGAGGTTGGAGAAGCCGTCGCCGTCGAGATCCTCGGCGGAGTCGTCTCTGGACGTGTCAAGGCCGTTCGCGCGCTCCCAGGCGTCGCCCATGCCGTCGTGGTCGTCGTCGTCGGGCAGGTGGAAGTCGGTGCCGTCCATCGCCTGACCGGCTGAGAGCAGCTCGGGCGCGGCGAAGTCCTGGGTGAGGGAGTCGTTCCACCACACCGTCACATAACCACGGTCGGAGGGGCAGTAATTGACGTAGCTCGCCCGGATGGTGTAGTAGCCCGCGGGGAGGCCGAGCACCGCGTAGTCGCCATTTTCGTCGGCGACGGCGGTGTAGCTGGTGTCCGGACTGTCGGCGGGGAACGCGTATACGTAGCCGCCGTACACGCCGGCACCGGCGTCGTCGCTGAGGTGGCCGGAGATGCTGGCGCCGAGGGTGAGCGGGACGGTCACGTCGGTCTGACCGTCGACCGCAGCGCCCTGGACCGCGTAGCCGTCGACAAACCCGCCATCCGAGCCGTAAACATAGAGGTCGTAGCTGCCGGACCACAGCCCACTGATCGTGAACGTGCCGTCGGCGGCGACAGGCCCGCCATTGCCGACCGTGTGCGAATCGTTGTACAGGAGGACGGAGATGGCGCCGGGGTCGCCGAGACCGGTCGCGTCTGTGAACGTGAGGTTCAAGGCGCTCTCTGCGGGCATGCTGAGGTCGGCGGTGACGTCGTCGCCCTCGTTCGGTGCGGCTACGCGCGCGTCCGTCGGCCGGTCGCTGTCCGGCCAGTACGTCGTCGCGAGGCCGGGGACGGTTGCCCAATTGATGACGTCGCCAGGCGGGAGGCCGTCGGCGACGAAGGTGCCGTCAGCGCCGATCGTGGTGGTGAGCACCTGGGACGGCGAGTACACGAAGGTGGTGCCGCTGGTGACCGGGCCGTCGGGCCCGGTGATGAGCCCGGAGACGCGGATGCCGTCGAGGAGCGCGTTGGCGCCTGCGTCCGTGCCGGTCGGCGCTTCGGCCGGGAGGGCGACGCTGAAGGGGGTGGCGTCGGCCTGCGTGTAGGTGCTGCCGAGCCATTGCTTCGGGAAGCCGTCGAGGTCCACGGAGCACTGCCAGTCCGTCGGCTGGCCAGCATCGGCGTCCAACCCGGTGATCTGGAAGCGGCCGTCGGTGTCGGTGACGGCGTCGCGCGTGCCGAGCGCCGTGCGCGTGTCGACACCTTCTGCGGTCACGTCCGCGCCGGAGAGGGGCGTGCCGGCGAGATCCGTGAGCGTGCCGCTGAGCGTGCCGCCGAGCGGGAGGGCGAGGTCGATGCCGGTCAAGTCGGTGCCGTCGATGATCTGGACGGGCGACCCCGAGCAATAATCCCACTCGGACGGGTAGAAACGGTCGACATACGCGGATTCTGAGCCCGGGGCGGCGCGGATCCGGTAGTGGCCGGCGGGCAGGTAGTTCATCGACCAGGAGCCGTCGTTCGTGCTCGTGGCCGTGCCGTAGTTCAGGCGCTCGTCGTAGGCGACGATCTCGACGCCAGCGAGCGGATCGCCGGCCTCGTCCGTGATGGTCCCGCTGATGGTCGTCGCTCGCGCGAGCGATGGGAGGAGGAGGGCGAGGAGCATCGCCAATGCGTAGCATGCGGAGCCGGCAGGCTGCGCCGGTTACCTTGACCATCTCGATGCCGCCTTCCCTCGCACTCGCGCTGGCCCTCTACGCCTCGGCCCCCGCGCTCGCCGCCCCCGTCGCCGACCCGCAGAGCCTTGTCGTCGACGGCGCGCCGGACTTCTCGCACGGTGGGCGGGGTGCGCTCGTCGTCCGGAACACCGGTCCAGTGCCCGTTTCGCTGCAGGCGATTGGCACGTCCGGTCCCCTCAACCTCGTGGCGGCGCCCAATCTCGCGCCGATTCGGCCCGGAAAAGCCCGGACGATCCAGGTCAGTTGGACCGACCCCACGGGGAGCGCCCCTCAACTGCTCGTCCGCACGGCCGCCGGCACAGCCGTCCTCCCCCGGCGCGATCCGTCAGCGGCTCCGCGCGCGCAGGAGGCCGACGCCGCCGAGGCAGCCGTGTTCATCCAGGGTTTTGCGCTGCTCACCTACTGCTACCAGCAGGCGGTGTCCCTTGATCCCAGCATCGCCGGCTTCGTCGAGGCGCAAGTCCGCCTCGGCGCGGACGGGCATGTGGTCGAGGCCAGCATCCTCGACACCACGCTCCCGAACGGCGACACGGAGGCGTGCCTGACGTCCCGGCTGCTCCAGCTCCAATTCCCGGCGCCGGACGGGGGGGGTGCGACGATCCGCTACCCGTTCTCGTTCGTCCAATAGCCCGATCCGCGTGATGCGGATCGGGCTATTGACGCGTCAAGGGTGTGCGGCGGCGACGACGCAGGCGGCGGCGTCCCCGAGGTCGTTCGCCTGGCGCGGTGGCACCTGCATCTCCAGGTCGCCCGAGGGGAGGACGAGGTGGACGCGGCTCACGCCTCCGCCGGCGGCGATCGCCCGCATCGCGTCCAGGTCCACCGTTGCCTTCACGTCAAAAAACGTGGTCGGCCCTGCAGTTGTGACCGCAACCCTTCCCGGGGCGGGCTGGATCGGCACCACCTGGACCTTCGCGCCATTCGCCAGCTCGACGTCGATGGGCGCGGTCTCCGGGTCTGCGATGGCCCCGGTCGCGCGGACACCAACCTCCCACGCCACATTGCCGTCCACGGCCTGCCAGACGCCGATGCTGAGTTCACCGGCGTAGGCAACGATCAAGTGCTGGTGCTCCTTGCCGTTCTTCCCGTCGCCCTGCCAGTCGCACGATGCCGGTGCGGCATGAGCGATCGGAAGGGCGAGCATGACGATGAGGAGAGCGGGCATCAGCACCTTGGGTGGCGGGCAAAGGGTAGCACGCGTGTCAACCGAGCTGCGCGCGCGACGCGGTGACCGCCGCACCGAGCCCGCCCGTCGCCCCGCTCGCGCCGACCAGCCGCACGTCGTAGCCTCGCAACACCAGCTTGAGGAGCGCCGGTTTGCGGAGCCAGCGGGCGGAGCGCCCCGTCCAGCGCCAGGGGAGCAGCCTCGGCAGCATCTCCACCCCGTCGCCCGTCCCCGCAACCCAGAGGATGACCGGCCGCCGCGCGCGCAGCCAGTCCAGGGCGCCGACAAGCCCGCGCCCTTCGCGCTGCGAACCGCCGCAAAGCACGATGGGCAGGCCGCTTCCGGCGTCTGCCGCAAGTCGGTAGGCGACCGAGACCTCGGGCACCTTCAGGCGGATCAGGAGCGAGGCCGGGAGGACGCCGAGCATGCCGGAGGCGACGAGGAGGGGGTGCGGGCCTGGCAGCCAGGGCGCTACAGCGAGCACGATCACCAGCGCGGCTCGCGCGAGCGGCAGCGTCGGGAACGGGTTGTCGGTGGGAATGGCGATGACAGCGCCAGTGGAAGCGTTCACCGAGCCGACGACGACGGCCCAGGTGGGGCGACGGGGGAGCAGGAAGTCGAGGACGCCGACGCCGAGGCACTGACCGAGGGCGATGGTCGCCGCAAGCGCGGCTTCCACGCGCACCGCCTGGTCCGAGAGCCCCCCGACCGCCGACAACGCCAGCGCGACGAGGCTGACCGCTGACAGGATCGTCTCGACGCCCCAGAGCGGCGCGTCCCCGACCACGCCGACGCAGCGACCGCCGAGGCGTTCCGCCAGGCGCTTCAGCGACGCTGCCTCCAGCTCCGACCCGGACGGCGCTGGGAGGACGATCTCCGCGGACATCGGGTCAGATACACCCGGAGGAGGTGCACGAGAAGTCCGTGCCAACGGCCTGCGTGCCCGATCCCGCCAGCTCTACCGCCCCGAAGGTGCAGGCGGTCGACGAAAAGGCACCGCCGACGGGGGAGAGTCCGAGATAGGCATCCTCTGGCGAGCCGGAGGTGAGGGTGGAGTCTGCGCAGGTCGAGCTCCCCGTGTACAGGTCCCCAAGCTGGCCGAGCGCGAGGCCGCCGCCGTGTGAGGACGCGGTGTTCCCGTCAAAGGTCGTCCGCGCGGCGATCGCGACTGTGCTTGGCCCGTTGCCATAGACCCCGGCGCCGACCTGGGCGGTGTTGTTTCGCAGCTCGACGCCGCTCAGGGTGACGGTGTTGGTTGCCCGACGCTGGCCCAGGGCGTACACACCGCCGCCGACCCCGCTCGCTGCATTGCCGTCGAACGTGTCGCCGGTCAAGGTCAACGTCGAGCTGTCAGCGCAGAGGGCGCCGCCGTTGACGGCCGCGTTCGAGCTGAACATCACGCTGTCGAAGGTGACCGTGGAGGCTGCGACATACGCAGCACCCCCGGTCGAGGAGCTGTTGCCGGTGAAGCTCCCGCCCGTGATGGTGGTGTCCGAAACGGTGTTCAGCCCGATGGCGCCGGCGCCGCTCAGCGACGTGTTGCCCGTGAACGTGTCGTTGGATGCCTGCAAGCTCGAGGATGCGTCCGCGTAGAGCGCGCCCGAGAGGTCGGTCGCCGAGTTGCTGTCGAACGTCGAGTTGCTGATGGTCATCGCCTCGCCAAGCCCGTAGATGGCGCCGCCATCGCCCGCGTTGTTGCTCGAAAACGTCACGTTGTCGAGTGAGAGGCTGCTGTTCTGGGCGGAGATCGCCCCGCCGAGGTCATTGGCGGCGCAGCCCGTGAACCCGCCGGCGGTAGCTGTGAGCGAAGCGCCGTCGAGGAACACCGCGCCGCCGTTCGTACCCGCGTTGTCCTGGGAGAAGTCGGCGCCGTCAAAGCTCAGCGTCGCGTTGGACGTCGCGGCGATCGCACCTCCGATCGTTCCGGCCTGATCGCGCTCGAACACGCTGGTCGTGACGCCGAGCGTCCCGCCCGCGACGGTGACGCCTGCGCCCCCGGCTGTGGCGGTGTTGTCGTCCACCGTCACCGACGTGAGCGTGATTGTCGCCGCGCGCGCCGCGATGGCGCCGCCGTTCACCGCACCGTTCGCCGAAAAGCTGGTGTCGGTGACGTCCACGGTTGCGGTCGCGTCTGCGTAGATGCCCCCGCCGCTGGTCGCGCTGTTGGAGGCGACGGAGCCGCCCGTCAACGTCAACGTCCCGCCGCTCCCGACGTAGATGCCCCCGCCCTGCGCCGCGGTGCCGCCGGTGAGGTTCACGCTGGTGACGGTGACGTTCGCATCGCTGTCGATCCCGATGTCGCCGCCGTTTCCGGTGCTGCGCCCGCCGACGAGATCCATCGTGTCGACCCGGACGATCGCGTGCGCGCCAACGGTGAGGTTGGTCCCGTTGCCCTGCGCGTCGAGGGTGACCGACCCGCTCGTGCCGGGCGTGCCGAGGAGCGTGACGTTCGCGCCGGCCGCGATGATCGGGCGGAAGAACCAGGTCCCGTCGCAGATCGCCAGCTCACCGTCCCCGGTCAGCGCGAGATCGCCGGTGGCCGCGGTCTCATCCGTCGTGGTCCCGTCGGCGCCGAACCAGGTCGCGACGTGACCGTCGATGGTGCCGCCGCAGGTGTTGTCGATGCCGTCGCACAGCTCGACGGCGCCTGGGTTGACCGCCGGGTTGGCGTCGTCGCAATCGTCGTTGGTCAGGGCGTAGCCGCTCGCCGGGGCCGCGCACAGGGACTCACCGCTTCCGGGTGCGCCGTACCCGTCCCCGTCGGCGTCCGGGTAGTAGACGGTCGCGGCCAGGCCCTCATCCACGTGACCGTCGCAGTTGTCATCGATGCCGTTGCAGACCTCCACCGCGTCCGGATTGACATCGGGGTTGGCGTCGTCGCAATCGCCGTTGATGTAGACGGCTGCCGGATCACCGCAGGTGCTGACCGCGTCGCCGTAGCCGTCGCCGTCGGCGTCCGTGTAGTAGCCAGCCTGGTCACAGGTCGTGCGTGCGCTGTCGGCCAGGCTTGGGGGGCGGCAGCCGAGCGCGGCGAGGGCAACAGCGAGCGAGGGGAGGGCGACAAGGCGAATTCGCATCCGCGCAGGCTATCAAGGGGGGAGGCTGGGGGGCCAGTGCCGGCGCTGGGCAAACATTCACCTCGTAAGTGGCTGAAAGCGCGCGATTGGCGAGGGCAGTGGCCCCCCGGCGCGCGGTTCCGCGCACGAACCGTGCCGGATGGCGTACTCGCCGGCTGGCGTGGTTCGTGGCCTTGGAACTGCGGGAATTCAGCGCCGAGGCTGGCGCGAGCGGTAGCGAGCGGCGGGATCGGCGGGCCAATCCGTGCGCTCGACAAACACAGCGTCTGTATCCTTCTGAAATTACGGAGATGGCTGGTCGGATTGGCCCCCCACGCGGCGTTCCCCGCACGTTCGGTGCCGGCTGCCGTCTTCGGCGGCTGGCGGCGAACGTGGCCTTGGAACGCCGAAAAATCAGCGCCGAGGCTGGCGCGAGGTGTGCCGAGCGCCGGGATCGGCGGCCTACCCCCCGGAGCGCACGGTTTCTTGATAAGCTGCGTGCTTCCCCGTTCGCCCGTCCCCGGCGCCCGGCTGCCCTTCCCTGCTGAGGCTCCCCAAGATGCGATTTCGCGGCCAAGAATACTCGGGAAAAGGTCAGGTCATCGCGGTCATCGACAGCGGCGTGGACGTGAACGACGCGCGGCTCAAGGGCTGCGACATCCAGGGCATGTCGATCACGATGACAGCGACGCAGCACGTCATGGTCGCCGGCGACCACAAGGACGAGAACGGCCACGGGACCGAGATCGCAGCCGCCATCCACGCGATGGCGCCGGAAGCGAAGCTCGTCTGCATCCGGATCATGGACGCCCGGCTGCGCACCAGCGCGGATCTCATGGCGTCCGGGATCGAACTGGCGACGCGGTCGGGCGCGAAGGTCATCAACTTGTCCCTCGGAACGCCGAACATGGGCAAGGCGCTCCTCTTGCGCGACTGCTGCGCCCTGGCCGTCGAGCAGGGCGCGCTCGTCCTCGCCGCGGCGCACCCCAAGGGCGAACGGGCCTACCCGGCCGACCTCCCTGAGACCATCGGCGTCGCGAGCCACCAGGACTGCCCGATCGACAAATTCTACTATTTCGCCGCCCATCGGTTCCCCACCAAGCAGTGGGGCAGCCTGACCGGCAAGTTCCTCGCGCACGGCTACACGCTCCAGCCGGACGGCCTGCGGGGCGCCTACCGGGGGTCCGGCATTGCGACGGCGTACCTGTCCGCGCGCGCAGCCTGCCTGCAGGAGGCCCTGCCGGGCGAAGGCCCGCTGCAAGTCACGGAGATCCTTCGGCAAACTGCGCTCACGCCGGTGCCTGAGATCGGCTACGCGTGATCCTGGCGCTCGCGCTCGTTGGCGCTCGCCTGACCCCCCATGCGTTCGCCAGTCCCACCGAGTTCTACGGCTTTGGGGCTCGAAAGATGGGACGGGCGGGCGCTGGCATGGCGATCGCCGAGGGCACGGACAGCATCCTCTCCGACCCTGCGGCGCTGCCCGGCATCACCCACCCCGAGCTCTCGGTGGGTTTTCTCGTCGCGAACAGCCAGTTCACCCAGTTTCCGGGGCTCTGGTGGGACACGAACGAGGACGGGAAGATCGACGCGACCGACCCCCCGCTGGACGCCGGCCCCAGCTACGACCCCGTCCACGGCGTGATGATCGGGGCCACCCGCCCGCTTGGCGCGAAGGCGGCGATGGGGCTCGGCCTGTTCATCCCCGCGGAGCGCCTCCTTCGTCTGCAGACCTTTGACCCGTCGATCCCCACGTATTTCCTCTACGCCAACCGCACCCAGCGCTACGAGATGGGCGCGGGTCTCGGCTACCGCCCGTTCGCCGGCCTGTCGATCGGCGGCGGGCTGGAGATGATCCCGCGGGCAAAATACAGCCTCGACGCGACGCTCGATCTCACGGTCTCGGGCGCGACGTCGTCGGACTCCAGCGCCTCGGACATCGTTGGCGTCGGCCTCGACGTGCACCAGATGACGTTGGACCTCATCCCGGGGTTCTCCCCGAACCTCTCGCTACACTGGGACGCCGGCGAGGCAATCCCGCTCCTGCGCGGCTTGCAGTTGGGCGCGGCCTGGCGCGGTCAGGCGGGCTTGCCCGTGGACGTTGCCATCAACCTGCAGATCAACGCCGCCACCCAGGACATGGGCAGCATCGGGAACATCACGTTGCCGCTGCTTTTTGGCGTGGAGCTGGGGGTGTTCGACCACTACGTGCCCGCGGAGCTGAACTTCGGTGGCGCCTACACGATCTCCAACGCGCTCACGCTCTCGTTGGACGTCCGCCGCACCGCCTGGGACCAGATGGAGGTGAGCATCGCGAAGGTGACGCACTCGACCATCAACGGCGCCGCGGTCGATTTCGGGACCGATCCGGTGACCGACGGGAACCCCTACACCGTCCAATTGCAGGCCACCTGGGCGCCCCGACTCGGCGCGGACCTGCGCCTGCCCGCGATCCACACGGGGACGCGGCTCGGCGACCTCACGATGATCACCCGCGGTGGGTTCGGCTACGAGCCAACGCCGTTGGTGGCGCAGACGGCGGATTCCGCGCTTCTGGACGCGGACCGGCTCATCTTCGCGGTGGGCCTGGGCGCCGAGTACGGGGACCCGTTCCGGAAGAAGACGACCCTGGAAATGGGCAGGCCAATCGCCCGGAAGATGCGCGTGGACGGCTTCTTCCAGTACCACCTGCTCGCGAGCGGCGCTTATGCGCGCCCCACCCCCGCCGTGCCGACCGCCGGTTACAGCGTGGATGGCTCGCCGATCCCCATCGGCGGCCACTTGCTGGCGGCCGGTCTGCAGTGGAGCTTTGAGTACTGATGTCCGGGTCTGACGCGTCGTCGCAGGTTGGTGACCGGATCGTGGCGCTCGGCCACTGGGCGAGAGCGCTGCGGTTGGCGGACGTTCCGGACGACGTGCAGCGCCTCGCGAGGTTGCAGCTCGCTCACGTTGGAGCGCGCGTCGCCGAGGCCCATGCGGCCGGCGTCGAGAGCCTCGCGCTCGCTGGGCGGGACGCCGCGACCTACGCCGAGTTTGACGGCGATGGGCACATCTACGGCGGGCGCACGGGCGTCGGGGTGGCGGTGCTCCGTGAGGCGGCGGGCGGTGGGGCGACGGTCGGGGACCTGGTTCTGGCGGTCGTTGTCGGGATGGAGATCGGCGCTCGGATCGGGCTTGCAACGCTGTACTCGGACCGGCTGACGGCGAGCAGCCCAGGACCCGGCGCAGCGACGGGTGCGGCGGCGCTCGCGCGGCTCGGCGGCGCGGATGGCGACGCGATCGCCGCGGCTGTCGTCGGCGCGCTGAACCTCGCGCGGCCGGGCGCGACGGGGGCGGCGTTCGGAACGGGTGTGGTCGAGGCGGCGCTCGGAGGGGCGGCGGGCCGGGGAGGCACGGATGCAGGGATCCTGTGGCGGGACGTCGCCGAGCCGCTCCCGGACGTGCTTGTGGCGCCTTCGGGCGGCGCGGGCTGGCTGACCCGGAGCCTCGTGCTCCCGCGCCTCTGCGCGCCTCCCGCGCTCGCGACGGTGCTTGAGGGGCTGGACGAGATCCTCAAGCGGCACTTCAAGGCGGCGGACAAGCGCCTGCGCGCCGAGCAAGTGGAGCGGATCGAGGTGCGCCTTTGCTTGCCAGCGTGGGCCTCTGAGCAGGTGCGGCCCCAGGCGCCGGACCTGATCGGGCGGCTGGTCGCTTTTCACGCCCTCGGCGTGGCGGAGCGGACGGCGTCGGACGAGCGCGCGGCGGAGGTCGCAGCGGTGGCGGAGCGGGTGGAGGTGCTGCACGACGTGGTGCTGACGGCCGGGTTCGCCCGCTCCTGCGGGGCCGCGGTGGGCGCGTTGAACCTGCGCCGAATGATGGCGGTTCGTGGGCTGCTTCGGCACGCTGGCGCCTGGCCCGCCCTCGGCCTTGCGGACGTCGGGGGAGTGGTTCGCGCTCGGCCGGACAGGCTCTTCCGCGCGGCGCCGGCCGGTGGCGGTGTCGCGCCGCTCGTTTGGCCCGTCCAGATCAAGCTCTACACGACGCGCGGTGGCTGGTGGCCGGAGCGCCGGGAGCGCGCGGAATCGGTCGACGCCGACCCGGTCGCGCCGTTTGACGGTCCCCTGGCTTCCCCGGCCGGTCCCCTGCTCGGCGCCGCGTGAGCGCGCTCGGGCACCTGCTCCTCGCCCTTGCCGGGACCGTGCACGGCGGCGGGCTCGTGGGTTTTGCGCTCCTGCTCGCTGGGCGCAGGCGGATCCCCTTCGTCGACGACGTCGCGCTCGTGCGTGTCTACCGCGCGTGGGGTGGCGTGGCGGGCATCTCCCTGGGCCTGTACTGGCTCGCGCTGGCGCTCACCTGGCCGGATGCTCACAACCCTGGCGCGACGACGCTGCTCACGCGGTTTGCGGTGCCGCTCGACCCTGCGCGCGATCCGGGTGGCGTGCAGCTCGGGCTGCTGCTCGTGTACTGGATCAATTACGTCGCGCTGGAGATCTGGACGTTGGAACCGTGCCGTCTCCTCGACAAGGACGGCGTCGTGAGCGACCACGCGGCGTTTGCGAGCACGACCTCCAAGGTGGCACGGCACCTTGCCATGAACGCCGCGCTCTACAACGGCGCGCTCCTGGTGGGGTTGCTCGGGCCGTGAGGGTGCTGCTCGCGACGCGGGTGTTCTGGCCGAACCTCGGGGGCATCGAGCGGCATGTGCAATGGCTCGCGGAATGCCTGGTCGCGAGGGGACACACGGTCGACATCGTGACGTTGGACCGGGCGTTCGAGGACGGTCGTCAACTGCCGCCCTATGACCTGCTCAATCACCCAGGCGGAGGATCGTCGCACGTCTGGCGCATCCCGTTCGCCGGGAGCACGCGCTACCCGATCGCCCCGCGCGTCGCCGCCTTCGTCGCCCGCTACGACCTCGTCCACGTGCACGCCGTCGACTTTCTCGCCGACTGGCTGGTGCTCACCCGGCGCTGGCATCGTCGCCCCGTCGTCCTCTCGACCCACGGCGGCTTCTTCCACACGGACTTCCTCCCGGTCGCCAAGAAGCTCTGGTTCCAGACGATGACGCGCCACCTCGTCGGGCGGGTCGACGGGCTGATCTACACGTCTGAGCAGGATCGGGCTCTATTTTCCACGCTCACCAACCGCGGCGTGCTCGTGACCACCGGCGTTGCGCTGGACCCGTGGCGCTCTCTCCGTCGCCAGCCGATCCGCGGTCGCTTCGTCACGGTCGGTCGGATCGACTCGCACAAGGGCATCGGCGCGCTGCTTCGGGCGCTCGCGGTGTACGCGTGCGAAGAACCTGCATTTTCCATGGAGATCGTCGGCCCTGAAGTGGTCCCCGGGCTGGTGGCGACGTTGAAGGCCGAGGCGGCGGCGCTCGGGCTCGGCGACCGCGTCCACTTCCATGGGAAGGTCGACGACGACACGCTCCACGACCTCGTCCGCACGGCAGAGCTTGGCCTCTGGCCGGCGGAGTACGAGAGCTTCGGCATCTCCGTCGTCGAGACGATGGCGGCAGGCCTGCCGCCGGTGCTCAACGACATCGCCGCGTTCCGGTTTTTCCACGATGCAGATGATCGCCCGAACGGGGTGCTCGTCGACTTCCGCGACGCGCAGGCCACGGCGCGGGCGATACGGGCGAGTCAGGGCGCAGATTCGGCTGTGGCATCGACGCGCGCTCGTGGCGTTGCCGGCTGCTATTCCTGGGACGAGCTCGTCGGCGACGTCGAGGCCGTGTACCGCGATGCCGTCCGCAGGCGAGGTCGCCGTGGGTGATCCGCTCCTCGGCCCGAAGACCGACTTCGGGAGCGATCCGCTGCGCCAGATCGTGATCCCGGTGCTCGTCGCCATCCCGCTCGTCGGGGCGCTGGCGCTCGGCGGGCCGACGGTGATGGCTGCGGTCGTGATCATCGGCCTTGGCGCGGGCACATTCCTCGCCAACCCGCGTGTGTTCATCCTCGCGTTCCTCACGCTCATCTCGATGCGCAACTTCATCGCGGGCGGCGACCGCATGGACACCGGCGCCGGCCTCGATTTTGACCTCGGCGGGCTCGTCAACATCCTCGCCAGCGGCATCGGCTTCGTCTACTTCCTCGTCCTGTGGAAGAACCCCTTCAAGGGCCGCTCACTCACCGTCCCGTACGGCATCTTCCTCGCCTTGTTCGCCGTCTCCATCTACTGGGCGCCCGATTTTCACTGGGCCGTGCGCTTTGTCACCCGCCTCGCAGCGCCGTTCTTCACCTACCTGATCATCTCGGACATGCTCGACGCCAAGATGGAGCGCCAGCTCCTCGCCGCACTGTATGCGTCCAGCGTCGTGCCGATCGTGTACGGCTACTACCAGTGGGCGACCGGCACCGGGAACGACGTGACCGAGGGGTACAACCGGGTCAATTCGTCGTTCTTCCATCCCGCGCACTTTGGGATGTACCTCGATTTCATGTTCTGCGTCTGCTACTCGGAGTTCCTGTCGCCGACGGTGCGGCAGAAGGGCTGGCGGGCGGTCTACCTCGTCGCCATCTCGCTGCTCCAGGTCTCGACCTACACGCGCATCACGTGGGTGTGCATGGTCTTCGCCTTCGTCTACCTGTCGTGGGTTTACAAGAAGCGCAGTTATATCCTTGCTGTAGCCATCGTCGCGGCGTTCTTGATCATCGGGTTCGGGCATGGCGTTGCCGACCGGCTGGCGAGCATCGGCGACGACCTTGGGGCCAGCAACGGAACCCCGGACCTCAACACGTCCGTCGGCTGGCGGCTCTACTTCTGGCAGGAGATCGAGCGGCGATGCTGGGACCACCCCTGGCTGGGGTTCGGGGCGGGCTCATCGGTCATGCTCGGTGTGGAGCTCTTTGGCGTGGAGGCAGCGCCGCACAACGGGTACCTGCGCGTGCTCTACGAGACCGGGTTCATCGGGCTCGCCTCGTTCCTGTACGTCCTGGTGACGATGCTCTGGCAGGGCCTGCGCCTCGTGCGCGCCTCGAACGACACGCGCGTGACCTTCATCTCGCACATCTACATCGCGATGACCGTCATCTACATCCTGCTGAACACGACGGACAACATCCTCGAATACTACGAAGTCGACATCTACCAGTGGGCGATCCTCTCGCTCGTCGAGTTCGCAAACCTGCGTGCGGCGCGACTCGGCGTCATCGCGCAGGCGAGGTGGGAGAAGGACCTGGAGGTCGCGGACGAGGATCTGGAGGCGCTCCAGACCGTGCTTGACGAGGCGGGCGTCGCTCCTGGGATCGATGGGCCCGGCGCGTCTTCATCCCCGTAGGCGCCGCCGATGCGAGCGCTCCTTGATAGCTCTCCCTCCTCATGTCCACGCCGTCCTCGTCCCCTTCGCCCCCGTCCTCGCCCACGCTGACCGCGTCGGCGGCCTCCCCCGGAAATTTTCTCGCCGACATCATCGAGAACGACCTCCAGAGCGGCCGCCACACCACCGTCGTCACCCGGTTTCCGCCCGAGCCGAATGGCTATCTGCACATCGGCCACGCCAAGTCGATCTGCCTGAACTTCGGCCTCGCCCGGCAGTTCGGCGGGCGCTGCCATCTCCGCTTTGACGACACGAACCCCTCCAAGGAGGACGACGAGTACGTCCAGAGCATCCAGAACGACGTGCGCTGGCTCGGCTTTGACTGGGGCGAGCACCTGCACAACGCGAGCGACTACTTCGAGGCCTGCTACCAGCTTGCTGTCGGCTTGATCGGCGACGGCAAGGCCTACGTGGACTCGCAGACGGACGAGCAGATCCGGGCGACGCGCGGGACGGTGAACGAGGCCGGGCGAGCGAGCCCCGACCGGGCGCGGACCGTCGAGGAGAGCCTCGATCTCTTCGCGCGCATGCGGGCGGGCGAATTCGCCGATGGCGCGCATGTCCTACGCGGAAAAGGCGACATGGCGGCCGCGAACATGAAGCTGCGTGACCCACTGCTCTACCGGATCCGCCACGCGCACCACCACCAGACGGGCGACGCCTGGTGCATCTACCCGATGTACGACTACGCCCACCCGATCTCGGACGCTCTCGAGCGCATCACCCACTCGATCTGCACGTTGGAGTTCGAGAACAACCGCGACATCTACGACTGGGTGATGGACAACTGCCGGCTCGGGATCCCGGAGCCCCAGCGCCCGCGGCAGTACGAATTCGCCCGGATGCACTTGAGTTATGTGGTCGTCTCCAAGCGCAAGCTGCTGCGGCTCGTGCAGGAGCGCCATGTGACCGGCTGGGACGACCCGCGCATGCCCACGCTCGCGGGCCAGCGCCGGCGCGGGGTCACGCCCGAGGCGATCCGCCTGTTCTGCGACCGTATCGGCGTCGCCAAAGCGAACAGCCTCGTGGACTATGAGACGTACGAGGTCGCGATCCGGGACGACCTGAACGCCCGCTCCCCGCGCGCGATGGCCGTGCTGAACCCGCTGAGGGTGACCATCGAGAACTGGCCGGCCGGCACGACGGAGACGCTCGACGCACCGCTCTGGCCAGCGGACCTGGACAAGGAAGGCAGCCGCACCCTGCAATTCTCCGGTTCGCTGTGGATCGACCGCGACGATTTTCTGGAGAACCCGCCGAAGAAGTTCTTCCGGCTCTCGCCCGGCGCGGAGGTCCGGCTCCGCTACGGCTACGTGATCCGGTGTGTCGGCGTTGATCGCGATGAATCCGGCGAGATCGTCGGATTGCGGGCAACGTACGACCCGGAGAGCCGTGGCGGCAACACGGCGGACGGGCGGAAGGTGCAGGGGACGATCCAGTGGGTGGACGCGAGCGACGGCGTGGACGCGGAAGTCCGGCTGTACGAGCGCTTGTTCACGGTTGAACGCCCGGATGCCACGGACGACGACTTCCTCACGTTCCTGAACCCGGGCGCGCTCCGGGTGGTCACTGCCAAGGTGGAGCGCATGCTGGCGGCTGCGGCCCCGGGCGAGCGGTTCCAGTTCGAGCGCGAGGGCTATTTTGTCGCCGACAGCGTTGATTCGAGACCTGGAAAGCCGGTTTTCAACCGAACGGTGGCCTTGAAGGACTCGTGGGCGAAGCAGACGGCGCCGGTCCCCGTCCTCGGACGCGTGGGCGACCGCCAGCCCGACCGTCCCCGCGCGGAGGTCGCCCGTCCGACCGTCAGTCGGCCCAGGGACAGCGTCGGCACGCAGCTCTTCGACCGCTACGTGCTGCTCGGCCTCTCGGGCATGGACGCCGCCGTGCTCGCCGACGATCCGCCGCTCGCGCTGATCTTCGACGAAGCCCTCCGCGCGTTCGACGACGCGAAGGCGGTCGCCAACCTCGTCATCAACGACGTTGCCGCGCTGCGCAAGGGCAAGGGCTTCAAGGCCGCGGCCACGCAGATCGGTCGGGTCGCCGCGCTGATCGACGATGGCGTGATCACCAGCCCGACCGCCAAGAACCTGCTCGCCGTGCTGGCGACGGAGGGGGGCGACGCGGCGGCGATCGTGAAGGCGCGGGGCTGGACAGTGACCAACGACCGTGGCCCTATCGAGACGGCGGCGCGAGAGGTGCTCTCGGGCCACCCCACCGAGGTCGCGCAATACTGCGCCGGCAAGACGAACCTCCTCGGCTTTTTCGTCGGCAAGGTGATGAAGGCGACCGGCGGCAAGGCGCAGCCGCGGCTGGTGCAGGAAGTGGTCTTGAGCATGCTGGATGGCTGATCAGCGGATCGTCCACCAGCCGGCGTAGGCCACTGCCACCGTCCAATACGTCTCCCCGGGCGCCTTTGGCCCCTCGCGCGCCTCGAACTTCCGGGCCACGGAGACGGTTGGTAGCACACCCACTGTTCCGGTGATCGGCGTGAGCGACGGGCGATGGGGCCAGAGGAACGTCACGTAGACCTGGACGGGGGCGAGGCCCGCCGGGCCCAGCCCACCGACCACGGTGCCGTAGCCATCGCCCCGAAACAGCGTCCCCGCGCGGATCGTCGGGCCCGCCACCACCAGGCGCCCGACCAAAGCATCGTCCGGTGTGTGCCGTTCGAGCGACACCGCCGGGTCCGGTGGGCTGCCGAGCACGTCCACGACCAGATCGCCGGCAGTTCCGCTCCCGCCAACGACCGCCTCCAGGCGGGGCGTCACGATCGTGAGCGGCGCGATGAGAGATGTCGGCGACCACGCGAACTGCGCTGGATCGGGCTCCGTTCCTTCGTGCGGGGCCGGAGGTTCCTCGGTGTACGCGCTCCTCACCCGCTGGCGCGTGAGGCTCGCAGGGTCCGTGAATTCCGCGAGCCAGAGGCCGGGCTGCTCGGCGAGATCCCGGCGCAGGCCGGCCGGGCTCCACCAGCGATCGAATTCGTGCCCAAGCTCCTCGACCGCCCCCGAGCGAAAAAGCCAGGCGGCGGCTGGCATCTGCATCATCGTCCCCCAGCGCCCCTCCAGGTCCAGCGCCCCGACCGGGCCATCCGGGTCGCGCCTCGCCGTCGCATGCGACCAGGCGAACCACGTCACCGCGTCGATCCCCTGGCGGCTCGCGAGCCCCGACCAGAACAACGGCGCCTCCTGCGCGTGCCGGTTCGGGAAGCTCTCCTGCACCTCGGTCATGATGCACGGCTTCCCCGCTTGACATGCCCCGAATCGCTCCAGGAAGCGCCCGGCCCAGGGGGCCCGCAACAGGGAATTGTCGGTGAAGACGTTGGTCTCCGAGATGTTGTCCCAGTACAGGTGCAGGTCGATGACGTCGCAGCGGGCGAGCAGCACGTCCGCCTGGGGGACGCCAAAGGCGGTGTTGCAGATGAGCGGGCCCTTGAACCCAAGGTCGTTCCGGACGAAAGCAGTGAGCCTGGCCTCGTGTTGCAGCTCGAGCTCGCTGTAGAATTGCACGAGGTCGATGGCGCGTTGCGTGGGCCACTGGTCCGTGCGCGTGCGCTGGTCGGGCACGCGCCGGATGGTGCTTGCGACCAGCAGCTCCGTCGGCCCCAGTCCGGGGTTGAGCGAGCCCGACCAGGCGGCGGCGATCTTCGCGTCGGTTCCGTACTTTTTCGCGAGCCAGCCATTCCACACCGCATCGAGCTGGTCCTGGTGCGCGCGCGGCAGCCGCTCCAGTTGCCCCGCCGACCATGCTGTCACCAGGCTGTTCTCGTTCTCCAGCTCGATCATGGCGACGTGCGGATCGTCGGCGTAGCGCAGCGCCGTGTACGGATTCACCCGGCCCCAGACCGCGCGGGCCCAGGCTTCCTCGGCGTTCTCCCAGTCATCCTCGAAGTTCGTGACCCACTTGTAGCCGGCCACGACGTTGGCGGGGTGGTTGACGCCTTCGGCCGTCCGGAACGGGTGTTGGGTGACGAGCTCGAGCTCCTGAAAAACACCGGCGTCGTCGAGCGCGGCGGTGAAGTGGTCGAGGCGGTCGAGCGCCTCGGCGTTCGTGAGGGGTTCCTGCGTGCCGTCTGCGCGGACGTCGCCCCGATGCGGATCCGCGATCATGTCGTCGGTGTCGATGTGGTGGAGGCGGACGAGGTTGAAGCCGAGCGCTGAGAGGTGGTTCGCGAAGCCCGCGGCGTCGTCGACGGCAGGGAGCGCGGCGCCTCCGACGAGGTTCACGCCCCAGAACCGCGCGGGTCTGCCGTCCGCGAAGGTGAGGTGGTCCGCGGTGACGCGCACAGGCCCGATCTCCGCGGGCATCTCCGGAAGCAGCGAGCGCGTGAACCAGCCAGACCACCGGAAGGGCGTGAGATTGGCCGCGTCGTAGCGCGTGGTCGGGAGGCCGGCGTCCGCGACCTTCCCGGCCAGGATCGCGTCCAGCAGCACCAGGTTGAGCCCTCCGCGCGCGTGCAGGTGCAGCGCCGTCGGCGTCGCCCCCGGGTTCGGCGGCACCAGCGGCACGCGCATGAGCGAGGCGGTGACGACGTCTCCCGCGGCGTCGACCCCAAGCTCGACGGCGTCCGCCCCACGACCCGTCGCCCCGGCCCACGTCGGCCACGCCTGCTCGCCCACCATCCACTTGAGCGGCTGCTCGGTGCCGTCCGACCAGACGATCGTGCCGTCCGCAGCGATGCCGTGCGCGTCCACAGGCCCCTGCGCGGCGGTCAGGAGCGCCAGCGTGCGCGTGGGGCAGGGGAGGGCGGGGATCGGCAGGGTGAGGTCGGCGATGGCGACGCCGTCGGGGTTTGCGGCGGCGTCAAAGGTCAGGCCGGGGACCTCGGTGGCGAGGACGGCGGGGTCCGCCCGGGTGACGAGCCGCACGTGGGGGCCGGTCGGATCCGGCGAACCGGGGACCGCGTAGAGGTCGGTGTCGCGGGGGAGGGGGAGGGTGACGAGGCAGGCCGGATCAGCGTCGGCGACGGCGGCGGGGGACGTCGCGCCACCGGCCGCGGCGGGAGGCGACGACCGGGCGACGGCCACGAGGAGCGCCGTGAACGCGACGCCGAGGACCAGTGAGGAGGGGGCCTGCCATCGTCGGCGGAGTGCCGGCCTCATCGCCGCACCTTCGCGCGGATGGCGTCCACCACGACGCGATCGTCGTCATCAAGTCCGAGCACCGCGAGGACCACGCAAAAGACGAGGAGCGTCAGCACGCTGGCGATTGCAGCGTCGCCCCATCGCCCGGCCAGCCCAGACGCGAGGTGTCCCGCGGGATAAATCGCAGCGACCGCCCCACCCGCGACCGCCGCGACCATCGCCCGGCCAATCCCGAAGCGGCGGAACGGCGAGATCCCCAAAGCCCACCGCACCTGCGCAAAGCCGACCACGTTGGCGAACATCATGGCGAGGCCGTTCGCGAGGGCGGCACCGGTCGGACCGTATCGCGGGATGAGCAGGTAGCTGGCGAGTAAATTCAGGATCACCGCCGGGACGCCGTTCCAGAGCACCAACCGCTGCTGACCCGCCATGATCAGGAGGTAGTTCACGCTGCCGACCGCCGTGCACACGAGCGCCGAGACCGTCGCGATGCGCAGGGCGGGCACCGCGTCCATCGATCCGTGCGGCCACAGGCCGATCACCAGCTCGGGGCGGGCGAGCGCGAACACGGTCGGGGGCAGCGCGAGGATGACGGCCCAGCGCGTGACCGTGCGGTAGAGTGCCTCCAATTCCAGGCGGCGTGAGGGGGGATCGCCCTCGTGCGGGACCCGCTCGGCGATCATCGGCGCGAACATGCCGTTGAGCGCGCCGAGCCCGAGGCCGAAGATCGGCGTGATCGTGGCGACGGGGCCGTAGATCCCAGCCTCCTCCGCGCTGCGCAGCCCGGCGAGCAGCACCTGATCGGACCACGTGTAGAGCCCCATCAGAATTCCTTGCAGCCAGAGCGGCCACGCAAAACGCAGCAGCTCGCCCGTCGGCACCGGGGCCTCGCGTGCGGGGTCCCGCGTGCCCGCGTCGGCCCCTCGGCTGGCCCTCCACGCCAGGACGCGCGCCACGCCGGCGCCGAGCACCATCGCGGACGTGTACGCCGCGGTCACGCCCCGGATGCCCTGACCCCCGAGGCACGCCACGCCCACGATCTGCGCCGCCGGCCACAGCAGGAACAGGACGGTGGCGCGCGGTCGAACGTCCCCCCACCCCTGCGCCGCCGCCACCGCCACCATCCGTACCCCCGCAAACGGCAGCGAGATCGCCGCGATCTGGAGCGCCAGCGCCGTCGACGGCGAGGGATCCACCCACGCCGACGTCGCCCCCGCGGTGGCTGTGATCACGACGGCTGACGCCGCCCCCGTCAGCGCGACCAGCCCCGCAGCCCGTCGGGCCACGCCCGCTCCGATCTCCCGGGATCGCCCGGCGACATAGCGGATCACGGCGTTCTCCATCCCGAGCAGCGTCACGAATCCAGCGAGCGCCATGACCCGGCTCACCGCCTTGTAGACGCCATAGCCGGCGTTTCCGAGCACGCCGTTCACGTAGAAGTCGAGGCCGAGCAGCAGGACGTTCCCCAGGAGCGTCGCCGGCAGAAGCACGCCAGCGCCGCGCGCGAGGCGGGCGACGTCCTGCTTTCGCGTGGTTTCGGTCTCCGGCAACGGGCGCTCCGACACCACCTTAGCGCGAGCATCTGCCAGAATCTGGCCGGAGACCGCTGTGGTCGAGCCCCGCGCATATCAAAACGGACGACGTCACTTTTCGCACATCGGAATGTCTTGCTACGCGCCCGTCTCCGTTCGGATACTCCCGGATCGTGCCAGGCCCCCACCGCGTCCTCATCGTCTGTTCGTCCGGCGGCCATCTTGCGCAGCTGCACTGCATGGACGCCTGGTGGAAGCGCCACGAGCGCGTCTGGGTGACGTTCGACAAGCCCGATGCCCGCTCGCTGCTCGACGGGGAGCGCGTCGTGTATGGCCATCACCCCACCAACCGGAACGCGAGGAACGCGGTGAAGAACACCGTGCTGGCCCTGCGCGTGCTCTACCGGGAGCGCCCCGAGCTGATCGTCTCCAACGGCGCGGGCATCGCGGTCCCGTTCTTCTGGGTCGGGAAGCTGGTTTTTGGGTGTCGAACGGTCTACGTGGAGGTCTACGACCGGATTGACTCGCCCACCGTGAGCGCGCGCCTCGTGAAGCCGGTGCTGGACCAGATGGTCATCCAATGGGAGGATCAACGGACGTTCTACCCGGACGCCGCTTACCTCGGAGCGGTGCTGTGATCTTCGCGACCGTGGGCACGCACGAAGACCCGTTCAACCGCCTGATAGTCGAGTTGGAACGCCTGCAACCCGGGCTGGCGGAACCGGTGGTGATCCAGTCGGGGTACAGCACGGCCGCCGCGCCGCATTGCACCGTCGTGCCGATGATGACCTTCGCGGAGCTGCAGGACCACATGGCCCGCGCTCGCGTCGTGGTGACCCACGGCGGGCCGGCATCGATCATGCAGGCGTTGGCCCACGGGAAGGTGCCGGTGGTGGTGCCGCGCCAGGCGAAGTTTGGCGAGCATGTGGACGACCACCAGGTGCGGTTCTCGGCGCGGATCGCCGACCGCGTGGTGCGGGTCCTCGACATCGGGGAGCTCTCCGTCGCGCTGACCACCGCTGCCCGGCGGTCCACCGCGTCCAACGCCAATCCGGCCGCGGCGTTCGCGGCCCGTTTTGATGGTCTGTGCGAGGAGGTCCTCGCCCGCCCCCGCTGATCGGCGTGCTACATACACCCTGCATGAGTACGCCCGCTGCAGAGTCGCTGGCCCAGGGCCGCTTTCAGCTCCTTGAGGTGCTTGGTGAGGGCGGCATGGCCACCGTCTACCGCGCGTTTGACCGGCGGTTGCAACGGCACCGGGCCATCAAGATCCTCGCGCCGGCGCTCGCCCAGCGGGAGACGCTGCGCCGGCGGTTTCTCTCCGAGGCACAGACGATGGCAACGCTCGAGGAGAGCCGCGTCGTGCGCGTGTTCGACATGGGGGAGGACGACGGGCGCGTCTACATCGTCATGGAGCTGGTGGACGGCGGCTCGTTGGTGGACAGGCTCAACGGGGGCGGGCCACTGCCCCCTCAGCTCGCGGCGCAGGTTGGCGTTCAGATCGCGGAGAGCTTGCACGTTGCGCACCAGGCCGGCGTCATTCATCGCGACATCAAGCCCCACAACATCCTCCTCACCCGCACGGGCGAGATCCGGATCACCGATTTTGGGATCGCGCAGGTGAACAGCGACGAGGGCGCGGGGATGACGCGCACGGGAGCTGTGATGGGCACCTGGGGATTCATGGCCCCGGAGCAGCGGAACAACGCGAAGGGCGTCGATGCGCGCGCGGACGTGTTCAGCACCGGCGCAACGCTCTGGGCGCTCCTGAAAGCGGACACACCGCCCGAGCTCTACGCCGAGGAGGGCGCGTTCGCGGACATCCCCGCGGCCCTCGCGGACGTGCTGCGTATCGCCACCCGGTACCGTCGTGAGGATCGCTACCCGACGGCGCAGATGCTCGCGGATGCCCTGCGGGAGGCCCTTACACGGCTGCCCGCCGACCCCGAGTTCGTGCCGCCGTTGGTGCTCCCCAAGGCCTACCGGGTGAGCGGGCCTCCGGTTGACACCGTGACCATCGATTCGGTCGAGGACGGGCCGAATGCGATGCCGCCGACGATGGTGCCGGACCTCGGCCCCGACCCGTCGCTGTCGCTGAAGCGGACCTCGTCGGAAAAGACGACGACCGCGCCCGCGCCGGATCGGAGTGCCACGCAGCACATGAGCCTGCCTCCGCCTCGCCGGGTGAGCATGCCGGAGGCGATCGAGCCCGCCCCGCCAAGGGGCACCCGGCCGGGCGTCTGGCTCGCGTTTGCGGTCGCCGGCGTCGTCGCGTTTCTGGGCATCGCCCTCATCGGGGCCGGGACCTGGTGGCTGCATCGGGGTGCAGGCGAAGTTCCCGTGGTGAACGGCGGCGATGTCGCCGCCACGGGTATCGGCGATGCCGTCCCCGCCGACCCGCCCGTCGCCGACGCGGCGGTGACGGCACCGCCCGCGCCCGCCAATCCGACGGACGTCGCTCCGGTGTCCGCCCCGCCGACTGTGCCCGTAGTCCCATCCAATTCCGGGACGACTCCGTCCAAGGGAAAGCCGCAGTCAACGCAGCCACCGGTCGTCTCCAACGTCGACCCGGGGGAGGCGCGCACCCTCCCGAGCCTCGCCCCCACGCCCGTCACCCCTACGCCCGTCGCGCCTCCACCCGCGCCCATCGACACCGTCCCCACCCTGCGCCACACCCCGCCGACCAGCGTCCCGACAGGCGGCGCCCTCACGCTCACCGCCACGGGTTCACCAGGTTGGACCGTCAAAGTCTACTATCGGCCGGCGTCCGGCGGCGCGTTCCACGACAAGCTCATGAACGCATCCGGCGGGACCTACACCACCACCCTGCGTGCCACCGACGATCTCGCAGGTGGCATCGAGTATTTCCTGCAGGCCGCGACCCCGGACACCACGCTCAAGGACGGCTCGGCGTCGAGCCCGCACCGGGTAGCCGTCGGGCCCTGAACGCCGCTACGATGACGTTGGGGTCGACCTCCCAGTCAAACGCCATGGCGCCGTCCGGGACCCACGGCGGGCTTTCGGGGCGCGCGACCACGCCAACGCGAGCGCCCATCAGCGCGGCGAGGTGACTGGTGCCGCTGTCTGCGCCGAGCCAGGCATGACAATCAGCCGCGATGGCCATCAATTCGGGCAACGCGGGGCGGTCGGTCGCCCAGGGCTCCAACGGGCCGCCCAGCCAGCGGACGTGGAAGCCGAGCGCTCGGAAGCCTTCGTCCACCTCGCGCCAACGCGCCAACGGCCAGACCTTCTCGATGCCCGCGGAGCCTGGAGCGATGACGATGGTGGCGCTGCGGGCACGATCAGGCTGAAGCTCTGGCGCCCCACAGCCGGGCCAGGCCGACCGGAAGTGGTCTGCCGCCCGCACGCCCGCCGGTGGGCGCGAGGCGACAGCGCGGATCTCCGGGATGCCAAGCGCAACGAGCGCTTCCCGGTGGCTCGCCGAGAACGCCACCCCCAACCCAAACGGCGGCGCCGACCCCGACCCGCCGTAGAGCCACAGCGACTCCGTCCCCGCCCCGTCCCAAAGCCGTCCCCGGACAGCGTTCGGCACGGTCCCAGCAACGTGATCGACGATCGGCGCGAAGCGCGGCTCGCACATCACCTCCACGCGTCGGCCGGTCGCGTACGCCGCCGCCAACACGGGCGCTGTCAGGCAGAAGTCGCCGAGGGCGCCAGTCCGCACGAACAGGATCGGCGCCCTGTCCACGCGGGCCTCCGTCAGTCGAGCTTCCAGAGCTCGTACGACTTCGTCTCGCCGATCTTGGCGCCGCCGGGCCACTGTTGCGCGCGTTGGACCCAGCTGATGTCGGTCTTCCGGACGAGGAGGTACTGGACCGCAGCGAGCCCACGGCCCGGCGCCTTGTCCTTGAGGGAGTCGTCGTAGGTGTAGGCGGAGTGGCGGCCGGAGACGAGGAGTGAGCCCACGGTGTCCGTCGCGATGCTCGCATCCGCGGGGACATTGTCTGCGAGCAACTTCCACTCCGGGGCTGGAGCGGCGGTGCCGAAGGGGCTGATGGCTGGCGAGACGTGGATCCAGTCGAGCACGCGCCGGGTGTCGGCAGCGCCCCAGGCTCCGACCGCTCCGACGCCGAGGAGGAGGCCCATGGCAGCGAGCTTTCCGACGCCGCCGCGCCGCGCCAACGCCCGCGCTGCATTGGCGACGCGTCCGAACCCCAACGTCATCCCCACCGCGAGCACCGCGCAGATCGGCGCCATGTGGTGGATGTGGCCGTTCCACATGGCATCCACGCCGTCGCTGGGCGGCGAGCCAGCGTGCACGGACCATGCGAGGGCCAGGGGGAGCAGCGTCAGGGGCGAGAGGATCCCCAGCCACCCGTACGGCTCAAGAAAGTGCGCGTAGAACCACCGTAGATCCGTGTACGTCCGGGTGAACGGCGGAGGCCACCGCAAGAGCGCCTGCACCTCGTCGAGGAGCGGGGTGCCGTGCTGCGACGTCGCCGCCGCGCGCATCCGGACCTCTGCGAGGAACGCGAGGTACGGCACCACACAAAGCGCCAGGACGCCCGCCTGCCGAAGCTTCTCCCGCGCCGCACCTGGCGCCGCGAGCGGCACGAAAGGCAGGAGCATCAGCCACTCTTCCCGGGCAGCCCCCGCGAGCAGCGCGAACACGGCCATCGGGAACGCCCGCCCGCTCTGGCTCGCCGCGTAGGCCGCGATGAGAAATGGAACGCCAAGCACGAGATCCTGGTAGTCCGACAACGCGACGGCCCAGAGCGCCGGCCAGGCGAGGTACGCGAGGCTGGCGAGCAAGGCGCCCGCCCGGTCATCGATCGCGCGTCGGCCAAGGAAGTAGAGCGGGAACGCGCCCGAGACCACTGCGGCGATCTGCACCCAGGCGAGCGTTGCTGCACCCGGAAACACCTTGTAGATCGCTGCGATTGGGAACATCCACAGCGCGACGTGGCCTGACCAGTCCCACGAGTTGTCGTACCCGACGTGGATCGTCTGGTACCACTGCCCGGTGTGGGCGTAGTTCCAGATCTGCTGGTCGTACACGGCCCAGGCATAGTTCTCGACGCCCCGGAGCGTGGCCAGCTTGTCCTGCGCGCGCGCTGCGAGCGGTGCCCAGACCGCCCACGATGCGACCGCCAGAACCGCCATCGCCGCCCAATCCCCGCGCGTCCACGGGAGGGGATCGGGCGACCAGCCGAGGCGCCGGCCGAGCCCCAACGGCGTGCGAATCGACCACGTCGGCACCTACATCTCCCCGCGCAGGCCGACGAGCGGGATGAACCCCGGACCCCGCACAGGCTCGACCTGGTCGTAGTCGTAGCTCCAGGCCAGGTACATCACGTTCGCGGACTTCGGCACGTACCAGGCCTCCAGGTACGGCGTGAGCGTCATCGTGCGCAGCTCGAACTTCTTCTCGACGTGCAGGTCGACCTTCTGGTAGGGCGGCATGCGCGCGCTCTCCGTCGGCCCGTAGACCGGCGCGTAGCTGTCAGAGGAGGCGAGGTAGAGGCCATCCGTGATCGGGGTGTAGGGCAGGCCCGCCGAGATGCGGTAGCGCAGGCCCACGTTCCAGGTCGGCAGGAAGGTCCAGCTTGCGACGAGGTTGACGGCGTAGGGCTGATCGTAGGGGGAGGGGGCCCAGCCAGCGCCGCCGCCGGAGTCCGCCGCGGAGGGGTCGTCGACGAAGGCACGGCCGAGGTCGACGGAGGCCCAGGTGAAGAAGACGTCGCGGAGACGGTAACGGGTGCTGAGGGAGAGGCCGTAGGCCTTGGAGCGGTGCGCGCCGACGGGCGCTTCGCCGGTGTCCGTGGTGATGACGTCGTGGGCGAATTTCCCCCAGCCATCGAGCGAGAACTCCCAGCGGCCGGCGATGGCCTGGTCGATGCCAGCGGCGACCTGGTCGCTGCGGGTGGGGGCGAGTGAGGGGTCGCCGAGGATGGGAGAGAGCTGGACCACCGTCGGGAATTGCGTGTAGATGCCGGTCGCCGCGCGTAGCCAGGTGTCCTTCGCGGGGTGCAGGCGCACGCCCAGTCGCGGGTCTGCCTCGACCAGATCCGTCAACGTGTCCGCGAGCACGCGAACGCCTGGTTGGACGCGGACGATCCCGTCCTCCCACCGTGGCTCGACGTAGAGCGCGCCCGTCATCCTCAGCACGTCCTCGTGGTCGCTCAGGCCGCGCGCCAGCAGCTCGGACTCCTGCGAGACCTCGCTCCAGGCCTGCGTCGTCGCCACGTCCACGCGATCCTGTGTGCCCACGGCCTCGCCGCCGACCGCCACGCGCAGGTGGTCGCCAAGCTTGCGTTGGGCGTCCTCGCGGAGGGCGAGCGTGCTGACCCCGTGGAGCGAGGTGGCGTCGGGCAGATCGCCGGAGACGCGGTAGTTGGTGAAGGACAGGCTACCGCGGACGCTGTCGGTCTCCCGCGCGCCGATGTGCTGGAGTGCGGCGACCTGGAACTCGCGATCGTAAGTGAATTCGGGGTTCTGGGACTGCTGGTACGGGTCGAGCGCCGTGGGCTCGCCCGCGTAGCGCACGTAGGTGTCGCCCGCGCCGAAACCGACCACAGACCAACGCCGCCCTTTGGCATCGGTGTGCTCGAGCCGGCCGAACCAGTCGGAGAACACCGGAAAGCTGGTGTATTGCAGGCTGGAGCTGGAGAAGAGGTCGAGGTAGCTGCGACGACCGTTCGCGCGAAAGACCCACGCCGGCTTTCCGGGCTTGGAGAGGGGGACGTCGATGCCGCCTGCCGCCATGATCAGCGAGAGGTTCGCCGAGCCGTGGACGCGGTCGGGGGTGTCCCAGGTGCTCGTGGCGTCGATCACAGCACCCGTGGCGTTCCCGAAATTCGAGGCGTAGGTCGAGGGATAGAGCGTCAGCTCGTCGACGATGCGGGTCGGCAGCACGCTCGCGTAGTTGTTGTAGTGGAAGAGGTAGGGGAGCTCGATGCCGTCGAAGTAGTAGTGGTTGTCGCCGGGGAACGAGCCACGAACGGCAATGTCGCCGGCCTTGGGCGAGTATTCGGGGGTCTGGGCTACCCCGGGGAGCGACTGAACGAGCCGAATCGCGTCGTCGTAGGTGCCTGGCGTCTGGTTCACCCGCTCGCTGTCGAGGCGTTGCTCGCTGACGACGGGGTCGTCGCGACGGGCCTCGACGACGACCTCGCCCGACCCGGCGCCGGCGCGCAGCCAGACCTTGAATGGCTTTGGATTGTCGGGGTTCGGAGCAGGAAGTACGGTCGAGGCGAACCCGGGCGCGGTGACCGTGATCGACGTCCCAACCGGGACCTCGAGGGTGAAATGCCCCTTCGCGTCCGCCTCCACGGCAGAGCCGTCGGGCAACAGGATCGTCGCGCTGATCGGCGCGCCCGTGCCCTGCTCGTAGACCGTTCCCTTCAGCGGCGTGCCGGCGATGGCCAGGGCGGGCCAGAGCAACGCCAGTGCTGGGAGCATCCTCAACGGATCTCCCCGTTGAGGACGACTGAATGTCCGATCATGTCGCCCCGGGGGCACCAACCCTCGACCATCGGGCCGAAGTCAAACGCCGCTCCCGCGTCGTTCCCGCACAACGCCGGCGAGGCGCTCGCGTCTGCGACCGGGGCCACGTTCGTGAGCGTCACGCCGGCCGTCGACGCGGCTTCGGCGACAGTCGCGGCGTAGAACCCCGCGGATGGCTCGGTCAGGTCTACGGGCAGGATGCGACCCGCGGTGTAGAGCATCGGCCCAGGCGTGGCCGCATCGTCCACGTCCACGTCGATCCAGTACCAACTGTTGTCGCCCGCACCGTCGATCACCAGCGCCAGGAGCGTGTAGACGCCGGGATCGATGTTCGTCGTGCTCGTGACGGCGTTGCTGCTCGAAAACGTCGCCGTCCCCGCGAACCAGTCGGTGGTGCGGTAGTCAAGCTCGGCGAACTGGCCGCCGGTGCCCATCCAGTGCACGGTGGTCCCGTCGGCGACGCCCAGCGTCAGCCGCACCGCGCTGCCAGGGACGACCGGGACGTCGGAGGTCGGGGCGACGGCCTCGCGCGTGGCGATGGGGTCCCCGATATGCGTGATGTCGAGGTCGACGGCCTCCCGGACGAAGCCGGAGATCGGCGGGGCGACGGCGCCGGCCGCGAGGTCAAGCTGGGCCGTCTCGGTGCCGACCTCGGCCGACCCGGTCGCCGCCTCGGCCGTCAAGTCGACGCTCCCGGGCACCGCGAACGCCAGCGTGGCGTCCTCGCCAAGCGCGGTCACCGTCGTGTCACCGGGCGCGCTCCAGCCGAGCACGGGCGGGACGTCATGCCACGCGCCGAGCCCCGACCACACAGCCGCCCGCAAGCGCGTCGACCCGCTCGCGTCGGTCGAGCCCGACACACCCGCGATGCGAAAGCTTGCCAGATCGTGGCGATCTTCCGCGAATGGGTCCTGGCAGGCTAGCAGCGACCAGAACGACAGGAGGGCGGGGAGCACGAGGAACGGCACAGCGAAGTGGGCTTACCCCGGGTTCACCGCGCCGGCACGATCACTACCGCGCTGATCTGCCCGGAATCGTTCGATCCGTACCCGCCCGCGATCAGCAGGACGCCGTCGGGCAGCACGCTCATCGTGCACCCGGGGCGTTGCCGGTCGAGGTCGAGCAGCAGGTCGGTGTTGTAGGTGTGGTCGATGAGCTCGACGCTGCCGGTGCCTGCGAGCTCCTCGGCGTCCGTGTAGCCGCAGCCGACCGCGTCCACGCCGTCGTCGAGCCAGTGCTGCACGACCGGGGCGACGCGCGGCGCGCCGAGGGGCTCGGGTGCTGAGAAGTGGGAGCTGCCGGGGTCGAACACCCAGGAGCTGTCGACGGCCTCGCCGTTTGGGCTCACTCCCCCGACGATCCACACGGTGCCGCCGTCGCGGGTGCGGACGGTCGCTTCGCGCACGAAGGGGTCGCCTGCCGTGCTGCTGAGCGGCGTGAACGCGATCTGCCCGGCGTCGGGGTAGTCAAAATAGCCGGTGCTCGCTGCGTTCTCTCCCAGGATGAGCACCCGGCCGCCCTCGACGCCGATGCACTCATCTGCGAGCCGCCCGTCGAAGCCCTGCACGCCCGAGGCCTGGAAGGTCCACGAGGTTGTCCCGTAGATCATGACGTCCACGGTCGTCACCCCCGAGACGGGGTCGACGCCGCCCATCACCACGCCTTTCTGGTCGCCGACCCGCCCGACGCAGCCGCCCGACCGGGGCTCCGGGAGGTCGTTCTGCGCTTCCATCGCCCCTTGTGCGCCCTCCGAGTCAACGGTGTACGACCACGCGTTCGACAGGCGACTGCCGTTCGCCTCGGCGCCGCCGACCATGAGCAGATCGCCGTCGACCTCATCGACCGTGGCCGCGCCGACGGGGATGACCGACGCGGTCGTGTCGAGCGCAAACGTGTGGGTGTCGGGGTCGAAGACCTCGACGGAGTCGAAGCGTTGGGTGCCCGACGGGTCGACGCCGCCGATCAGCGCCACCAGCCCGTCGAGGCGCGTGAACGCGATCTGGCGGGAGCGCTCGAGGCTCATGCCGGCGGTGAGGGCGATTGGCTGGTTCGCGGGGAGGAAAAGCATCGGGACGTTCGTGGGAACGCCGGGGGCGATGGTGAAGGGCGCGGTCCGGCCGACGCTGAGCACGCGGCCGCTGTTGAGGCCCGTGAGCTCCACTCGGACGACGCCGAAGCCATCGAGGTCGGGGAGCGTTGGCGCCTCGCCGGGCCAGGTCGCGCTCGTGGACGCCAGGACTTCGGCGGTGCCCGGGCGGACGACGTCGAGGCGAAGCTGGTTGACGTCGGCGAGGGGGTCGCAATTCGAGCAGGTGGTCGGGTTGACGAGCGTGATCGTGACGTCGGCGTTCGGGCCTGCGATCGTCTCGACGCCGCGCCTCTTGCAGCCGGCGCTGAGCCCGGCGAGCAGGAGGACGACGAGGGCGCGGGCGGCGGGCACCGTGGAGAGGTATCCGAAACCGCAGCGACCGGAGGGGGCCGCAGGACCGGCGGCCCCCTCAGAAAAAGGCCGTAGCTGTCAATCTGAACGCGATCGACCGCCAACCGTCCCGCGGTTTTCCTTGATACGCCGCGTTCATGCCCACGCAAGCCCACCTCATCCTCAACGGCCTCGCCGCCCGGTTCCTCCCCGGAAAGGCCAGCAAGACCGTCCGCTACTACTTCTCCGTCGGAGATGACAAGTACACGATGGTCCTCTCGCCCACCGCGTGCACGGTCACGGCGGGCCGGGATGGTGACGCAGACTGCGTCGTCAAGGCCCATCCAGACGTGTTTTCCGACCTCGTGCTGAAGAACAAGGCCCCCGGCGCCCTCGATATCGCCCGTGGCCGTTTCAAGACCAACGACCCCGGCCTGCTCCTGCTCCTCAAGGACTGCTTCAAGCCGCTCTGACCCGCTCCCGGGCGCACCAGCGCTCGTCCCTCTCCCGCAGTGACCTTCCCCGGTCGCTCCCCGTCGCCCCCGCCGCGCCCCTCACGCCTCCCAGGCCCCCATGCCCGATCTCGGTACCCTACGTGCGATGTCCGCCGCGGAGCTTGTGCAAGTCGCACGCGCCGCGAACGTCGAGAATCCCAGCTCACTCAAGAAGCCCGATCTGGTCGCCGCGATCCTCCGCGCCAGCAACGCGGGGCTGCAGAGCACGGAGGGCAACGGCGTCATCGAGATCCTCGCGGACGGCTTCGGTTTTCTGCGCGCGGCCGAGTACAGCTTTCTGCCCGGGCCGGACGACGTCTACGTATCGCCCTCCCAGATCCGCAAGTTCAACCTGCGTACGGGCGATCGCATCACGGGTACGGTGCGCGCCCCCAAGGAGAACGAGCGGTACTTCGCGCTGACCAAGGTCGGCGCAGTGAACGGCGAGGACCCCGAGAGCGCCCGGGACGCCGTGCTTTTCGAGAGCCTGACTGCGGTCCACCCGACCCGCGCGCTGCTCCTCGGAGGTTCGGGCGATGACCCCGCGGACGACCGCACCGCCCGCGCCATCGACCTGTGCGCGCCGCTCGGCAAGGGCCAGCGGGTGCTCGTCGAGGGCCCCGCGCGCTCCGGCAAGAGCACCGTGCTTCGCACCATCGCCCGCGGACTATCAGCGTTTCACCGCGATGTTCACGTGATGGTGGTGCTCGTTGCTGAACGGCCCGAGGACGTGACGGAGATCGAGCAGTCGCTCTCGGCGGAGGTGCTGGCGACGACGTTTGATGAGCCCGACGCCCGGCACGTCCAGGTCGCGGAGATGGCGGTCGAGCGGGCGAGGCGACTGGTCGAGCACAAACGCGATGTGGTCGTGTTGCTGGACTCGTTGAACAAGCTGGTGCAGGCCACGCACGCCACGGTTCCCGCGTCGGGTCGGACGACGGCTGGCTACGATGCCGTCGCGGTGCAACGGGCACGGCGGCTCCTTGGGGCGGGCCGGGCGCTGCGGGAAGGCGGGTCGCTCACCATGGTGGCGACGCTACAGACCGAGCGAACTCCTGGCCTTGAAGCCGCGTTTCATGGCACTGAGAACGTCAGCATCGTCCTCGATGGCGACGCGGCGTTGGCCGGACTCTACCCGGCGATTGATCCCCTCCGAACGCGCACCCACCGCGCTGAGCTGCTCATCGACGCCGAAGCCCGCCGTGCCCGCCTGAAGGACGTCCGGGACATCGAAGGGCTCCACAAGCTGCTCGGATCGCGCTGAGCCCCTTGACAACCGCGGCGTGACGGGTGAAATCGTCGCCCTTCGCCAGGACCCGTCATGAAAGAGAAGATCCATCCCGCGCTCCACCCCGTCGTCTTCGTCGATACGGGCGCCGGTACCGAGTTCGTCACCCGTTCCACGCTCACGTCCAAGACCTCGCGGGACATCGGTGGCGTCAACCACTACGTCGTCCAGGTGGACATCTCGTCGGCCAGCCACCCGTTCTACACGGGCAAGCAGCGCGCGATCGCTGTGGACGGGCGCGTCGAGAAGTTCAACAAGAAGTACGGAATCGCGAAGGGCTAGCGCCCGTCGTTGGTCGACCTCGTGTCGGCCGCACGCCCCCGCTCGGCTCACCCCGGCGGGGGCTTCGTGTATCTGCCCTTTCCCGTTAGCCACCGACCCCCCACACTCGCGGAACGACCATGTTCCTACGTGCCGAAGACCTCGAAAACCGCCTCGGTGAGCTGGACCGCCAGCTCATGGACCCGTCCATCTCGGGCCAGCGCGACCGCTACCGCCAGGTCACCCGTGAGCACGCGGAGGTCTCGCGGATGGTGGACGTTGTGCGCCAGCTTCGCGCAGCCGAGCAGGAGCGCGCGGACCTCTCGGAGCTGCTCGCGGACCCGGACATGCGCGAGATGGCGCTCGTGGACAAGGAGCGCCTCGACGAGCAGATCCCGGCGTTGGAACAGCAGCTCCGGCTGATGATGCTGCCGCCGGATCCCTACGAGGGACGCAACGTCATCCTCGAGATCCGCGCGGGCACCGGTGGCGACGAAGCCGCGTTGTTCGCCGGGGATCTCTTCCGGATGTACATGCGCTACGCCGACACGATGCGGTGGAAGACCGAGATCCTCTCCAGCTCGGACATCACGGTCGCTGGCTCGGCGAACGGCTTCAAGGAGGTGATCGTCCTGATCACCGGCGACACCGTCTACCGCCACCTCAAGTACGAAGCCGGCGTTCACCGTGTACAACGCGTACCTGTGACGGAAACACAGGGGCGCGTCCACACCTCCGCCGCGACCGTGGCGCTGCTGCCCGAGGCCGACGAGGTCGAGATCAAGATCCGCGAAGGCGACCTTCGCACCGATGTTTTCCGCTCGGGCGGCCCGGGCGGACAGAGCGTGAACACCACCGACTCGGCGGTGCGGCTCACGCACATCCCGACGGGCATGGTGGTGATCTGCCAGGACGAAAAATCGCAGATCAAGAACAAGGCGAAGGCCTTGAAGGTGCTTTCCGCGCGGCTCCTGGAGCGCGAGCGCTCGCAGCAGGCGGCGGCGGAGGCGGCGGATCGCAAGGCGCAGGTCGGGTCGGGCGACCGGTCGGAGCGCATTCGTACGTACAACTTTCCGCAGAACCGGTTGACGGATCACCGGGTCGTCGGTTCGGACGGGTCGACGTTCACGTTGTACAAGCTGGACAAGATCATCACCGGTGACCTGGAGGAGGTGATCACCGGGGTGACCGCGCACTTCCAGGCCGAGCAGCTTCGGAGCGCCGAGACGGACGGCGGCGGGTGATCACGCTCGTCGAGGTGCTCACGCGCACCACGGCGTTCTTCCAGTCCCGCGGCATCCCAAGCGCGCGATTGGACGCGCAATTGGTGGTCGGCAGCGTCATAAACCTCGATCGCGTGGCGTTGTACCTGAACTTTGACCGCCCGATGACCGAGCCCGAGCTGGAGACGCTGCGCGGGCTCGTGCGTCGGCGCGGCGACCGCGAGCCGCTCGCGTGGGTGCTCGGAACAAAGGAGTTCTATGGCCGGGAGTTTCTCGTCGGGCCGGGCGTGCTCGTGCCGCGGCCGGACACGGAGACGCTGGTCGAGGCCGTGCTCGCGGCGATCGCGGAGCCTGCAGGTGAGGAGCCGGCGCTGGTGTACCTGGCGGACGTCGGCAGCGGGTCGGGGTGCATCGGGATCTCGCTCGCGTTGGAGCGCGCCAGCGTGCGCGTTTACGCGATCGACGCCTCGCCAGACGCGCTCGCCTGGACACGTCGCAACGTGGAGAAGCACGGGCTGACCGACCGCGTCGCTGTGCTGGCCGGCCGGGATCTGGCGGTTCCCGCGAGCCGACTCGTCGACTGGCTGGTCTCAAACCCGCCCTACATCCCAACCGGCGAGATTACGGCGTTGGCAGCGGAGGTCTCACGACACGAGCCCAGGTTGGCGCTCGACGGGGGCGCGGACGGGCTGGAGGTCTACCGGCGGTTGATCCCGCGGGCGGCCGAGCGCGTCCGCGTGGGCATGGCCTTTGAGGTCGGCGCGGGGCAGGCGGGCGCGGTGGCGGAATTGATGGAGCGGTCGGGGTTCGCGGCGGAGATCCGGAAGGATCTGGCTGGCACCGAGCGGGTCGTGATCGGGCGCAGGGTCGCCTCCGGCTGATCGCGAGTGGGTTGGACGCCCCGAAGATACCACAATTGCAGAGAGCATTTCTGGTACATCGGAGATGTACCAGAAATGCTCTCCGCAATTGTGGCATCCTGTCGTCAGTGCGCCGCCGCTTGCAGTCGCGCGATTCTCAGGGCATGTTCCGGCGCTTCCCGGCATCACCATGCTCCTCTCCCTCGTCCTCGCCGCCATCGCTCCTGCCCACGCGCTCGTCGACCTGCGCCTCACCGGCGGCGGTGGCGTCAGCGCCTGGGGGCCTGCCGGCCGCATCGGCCTTGACGGTGAGGTCTGGTTCGGCAAGCACTGGGGCATCGGCGCACGCGTCGCGGGCGGGCTCGACGGCACCAGCCCCCTCGTGGTCCTCGGCCCGCAGGTCCCGATCCGCCTGCTCGGCGGCAAGACCGTGGCGTGGATCGTCGAGCCGGGCCTCGGCGTCGCGGCGGACCTCGATGTCAACCAGAACGCGCTCTTGAACCTCGGCGTGTTCACCGGCGTGCAAGCAAAGCTCCTGTTCCTCTCCGGCTCGGCGGGTATCCGCCTTGAGACCTACGGTTTCCAGGACAGCGCGGCCACGCTGGAGCTAGGCTTCGGCCTTGGGATCTGACCTCGCCGTCGCCCGCCGGATCGCTTAGCGGCGCCCCATGCGCATCCTCCTCGCCTTCTCCGGCGGCCTCGACACCAGCTACCTCCTTCGCCGGTTCGTCCGCGAGGGGCACCGCGTCTACGCCGTCATCGTCGACACGGGCGGGCTGGACGACGCTGAACGGGGGCGGATCGCCGACCGGGCGACGGCGCTGGGAGCCGCAGAATTCCGGTGCGTCGACGCCCGGCAGCGCGTCTACGATCAGCACATCGCCTGGCTCATCCGCGCGAACGTGAAGCGCGGCGGCGTGTACCCGCTGTGCGTTGGCGCCGAGCGCGTGGTCCAGGCCCAGGTCGTCGCCGAGCAGGCGCTGGGCATCAACGCCGATGCCGTCTGCCACGGCTCGACCGGCGCCGGCAACGACCAGATCCGCTTTGACGTCGCCATCCGCACGCTCATGCCAGGCGCCCGCATCCTCACCCCCATTCGGGATGAGCGCATCTCGCGGGAGACCTCCGCCGCCTTCCTCGCCAGCGAGGGCTTCCCGATCTCCGCCGCGCGCAAGGACTACTCGATCAACCAGGGTTTGTGGGGCGTGACCATCGGCGGCCGCGAGACGCATGACGCCTGGCAGTACCTGCCCGAGGAGGCGTGGCCGACAACGACGTCGCCGTCCAGGGCGGACGCGAACGGTGTGGACGTCCTCGTCGCGTTCAAGAACGGCTTGCCGGAGGGTGGGCTCGAGACGATCGAGGCGCTCAACGCGCTTGGGGCAAAGCACGGCGTTGGTCGCGGGATCCACCTTGGCGACACCATCCTCGGCATCAAGGGGCGCATCGCGTTTGAGGCGCCAGCCGCCGCGATCCTCATCGAGGCGCACCGGGAGCTGGAGAAGCTGGTGCTCACGCGCTGGCAGCTCACGCAGAAGGAGATGCTTGGCAGCTTCTACGGGCAGATGCTGCACGAGGGCAACTGGTTTGACCCGGTGATGCGCGACATCGAGGCGTTCCTGACGTCCTCGCAACAGCGGGTGACGGGCGAGGTGCGCGTGCACCTGTGCCAGGGGCGCGTGGAGGTGCACGGCGTGCGCTCGCCATGGAGCCTGATGGACGCGGGCGCTGGCACCTACGGCGAGGAGAACCGCCTCTGGTCTGCGGAGGATGCACGTGGGTTTTCGGCGGTGTGGGGCATGCAGGGCGTGCTCGCTGAGCGGGCGCGCGGGCGCGCGGGTTGACGCCTCCGACCACAAGAACGCGGCTCTGGCCGCAGCGATCCCGACGGGATCTCGCGGGGTGGCTCTCGGCTGCAGGGCGGGCGCTCCTCTACTTTCATGGCTTTCGCGGCCGGATGTTGCCAGGGGGGCTGCATGTGATGGAGCGGTCCGCGACGGTCCGCGGTCCGCGCGCGACCCGCACCCTGCCCGAGGGCGAGACCGCACTCGTCGGCCGCGACCTGCTGTTCATCCACGGGATCGGCGCAGACGCCGCGAGCTGGGTTTCGCTGGTGCCCTACCTCGGCCGCACGCACACGCTGCGGTTCCTCGACCTGCCCGGGCACGGCGCCAGCGACGACTTTCCCGACGAGGGCGACCGGCTCGTCGACTCGTTGGCCGACACCGTCGTCGCTGCGGTCGAAGCGCTCCCGTCCTCCGTTGTCATCGGCAATTCGCTCGGCGGCGCCATCTCTTTGTTGCTCGCCGTCCGGCTGCCGTCCAAGGTGCAGTCGCTGTTCCTGCTCAGCCCGGCCGGGCCGCCGCTGGATCGGGAGGTGTTCGAGGGCGTCATCGGACAATTCGACATCCGCACCACGTCGCAGGCCCGGGTCTTCCTTCGCAAGTTGTTCGCCACCTTCCCGTACAACAGCGTGATGCTCGCGCCACTGATCCTTTCGGTGTGGGCGCGCCCGGGGTTGCACAGGTTGCGGCTCGCGTTCTCGCACGAAGGGCTGTTCTCGGCAGACGACGTCCGCAAGTTCCAGGTGCCCGTGCACCTCTCCTGGGGCGAGCAGGACGGCGTCCTGCCGCGACAGGCCCGTGACTGGCTCCTGGAGCACCTTCCACGCGTCGAACGTGCCGATCCGGCCGACGAAGCGAAGGAGGGGCACTCCCCGCAGATCGAGCGTCCGCGCAGCGTCGCGCGGCGGATTCTGCGCTTCGTCGGGTAGCGAGCCCAGTCGGACGATATACGCGCCGCCCTTCCCGGACGTCGCCCGCATGAAAGTCCATCTCAACAAGATCACCTCCTCCACCCGCAACGCCCGCCTCTCGCGCGATGTGGTGGTCGGCTCGCGGATCATCGCGGAGGAAGGCTCGATCCTCGCCGTTCGCGCGCTGGACCGGAAGAGCACGTACAACGAGGTGGAAGACGTGCACGGGCGCATGGCCACGGTGAACCAGGGCGACACGCTGGCCGGTGTCCTTGGCGAGCGACGCGCGCTCCACGGCTATTCAGGGATCATCCCCGAGAAGGTCGACGTCGGCGACGTCATCCACCTGCTGAACCTCGGCGGCGTGCTCGGGCTCTGCACCTCCGCCAATCCGGACGTCGGTCCGGCCTGCCGCGTGGAAGTCCTCGGCCAAATCCAGCATTTCCCCCACCTCGGCGAGCGCGTGGGCCAACCGGCGACGATCCGCACGAACGCGATCCCGCCCGTCGCGAGCATCGGCGCGTCGATCCCGCTGGTCTACGTGTCGGGAACGTGCATGAACGCCGGAAAAACGTTCGCGGCCTGTGAGATCATCCGCGGGTTGACCACGCGCGGACTTCGCGTTGGCGCGGCCAAGCTCACTGGCGTCAGCCTGCGCCGGGACACGCTGAAGATGACCGACGTCGGGGCGTTGATCGCGCTGAACTTCAATGACGCCGGCATCGTCTCCACGCGCCCGCAGTCCGCGCCCGCCGTTGCTCGCAGCCTCGTCGCCGCCCTGAACGCGCCCATCGAAGGCGCGCCGCTGGACTGCATCGTCATGGAGCTCGGCGACGGCATCATGGGCGAGTACGGCGTGCAGGAGATCCTCCGCGCGCCCGACCTCATGGCGCACACGCGCGCGCACGTGCTCTGCGCGAACGACCCCGTCGGCGCCTGGGGTGCCAAGGAGTGGCTGCGCAACGAGCTTGGGCTGGCGCTCACCGCCATCTCCGGGCCGACGACGGACAACTCGGTCGGCCGCAACTTCGTCACCGAGAAGCTCGGACTACCGGCGGTCAATGCCCGTTCTGCGGGGGATGAGCTCGCGGGGGTCGTCGCGAAGGCGTTGGGGCGCGGGTAGCGGCCCGCGGCTGGCGACCGGGGCTACTTGGAGCACACCGACAGCACCTGCGCAAGGTCGGTGTCGCCCGCGAGGATCTTCTCGATGCCGTCCTGAACGAGGCTGTGCATCCCCTTCGCCGCCGCCGCGAGCCGCAGCTCGGCGACGGGCTTGCGGTGCTGGATGAACGGCTTGAGGTCGTCGTCCAACGCCATCAATTCGTGCAGTGCGACGCGGCCCTTGTACCCTGTGCCGCCACACTTCGGACAGCCGACGGCGGTCCAGATCGTCTGAGCCGACGTCCACGGTCCGACCAGCGCCTCCCACTCCTTGACCCCGTAGCGCCCCCCGACCTGATCGTAATCCGACTGGGACAACGGGGTTTTTCGCTTGCACTCCTTGCAGAGCCGACGCGCCAGACGCTGGGCCAGCACCCCAAGCAGCGCGTCCGCGAAATTGAAGGGGTCCAACCCCATGTCCAGCAGGCGGGCGACCGTCTCGGGCGCGCCGTTGGTGTGGAGGGTGGAGAGGACGAGATGGCCCGTCAGCGACGCTTCGACGCCGATGGACGCCGTCTCCTTGTCGCGCATCTCGCCGACCATGATGACGTCCGGGTCGGCACGGAGAAATGCCCGAAGGACCTTGGCAAAGTCGAGCCCCACCTTGGACTGGATCTGCACTTGCCGCAGCCGCACCTGCGTAATCTCGACCGGGTCCTCCGCGGTCCAGATCTTCGTGTCCGGGGTGTTCAACGCCGAGAGTACGGAATGGAGCGTGGTGGTCTTGCCGGAGCCGGTGGGACCTACGCAGAGGAAGAGCCCGTACGGCTGGGCGATGATCTGGCGGAGATTGTAGAGGTTCAGGGCTGACAAGCCCGCCTTGTCAATCGGCAGCGGCGTCGACCCGGCGAGGATGCGCATGACGACGTCTTCGTTGCCGCCGACGGTCGGGATCGTCGCAACCCGAAGCTCCACCCAGCGATCCGGCAGGCGAAAGCGGATCTTTCCATCCTGCGGCTTGCGACGCTCAGAGATGTCGAGGTTGGCAAGGATCTTCAGGCGTGCCGTGAGCGTTGCGCGTACGGTGGGCGGTAGCTCCAGGTGGGTGCGGCAGTCACCGTCTACACGAAAGCGTACCAGCAACTTGCCTTCGTCGCCGTTCGGCTCGATGTGGATGTCGGAGGCGCCTGCCTTGATGCCATCGATGATGATCTGGTTCGCGAGGCCGATCGTCTCGTGCTCGACCTCGGGTTCTCCAGTTTCAATGTGGATGACCTCCACGTCGATCGGGGCGGGTGTGCGCGGTGGCGGGGCTTCCTCCGGCGTGCGCAGCCAGTCTGCCACATGGCGACGAAGTTGAGAGGGTGGGGCGAGGACCACCGCGAACCGCTTGCTGCGGAGCGTGAAGCCGAGGATGTTGTGAAGGTCGCGGACGAGCGGGTCGGCGATGGCGACGATCACGCGCCGTCCGTCGAGGCCGATGGGCAGCACGCCGTAGCGCTCGATGACCTCGCGCGGGATGGCGCGCGCGGCTGCGGGGTCGATTGCGTAATTGGACAGGTCGACGACGGGGAGCTTGAACTTGCGGCCGAGCAGCTCGACCAGCGTCCCCTCGCTGAGCGCGCCCTGTTCGACGAGGATCTCGCCGATTTTTCGGTCCCTGCGCCGCGCCTGCTCGGCGAGGGCGCTCGCGATCTGGGCGGGCGTCGCCAGGCCGGCCTCGACCAGCAGCTCCCCGATGCGGCTTTTGGTCTTCTTCTGCAGCTCGGCGGCTGCTTCCAGCAGGTCCTCGGGGATGCCTTCGCTCTCGTGGAGGATGGTGCCGATGCGCACCTGTTGGCTCTGCAGGGCGGCGTCCACGTCGGCCTCGGTGACCTCTCCGGCGGCGATCAGCAGGTCGCCGGTGAGCGAGTCCTCCTCGATCGCCTGCAAAGCGGCGCGGTAGACGAACCGGGCGCGGAACGGGGAGTCGGGGTCGATGGGCCAGGTGTAGAAGCCGAGGTTGGCGCCCTCAGCGTCCACGGTGCGCATCCGGACGATGAGCATGTGCCCACCGGCGAGGTGCAGTCGGAAGTGCCCAACGTGGGCATCGTCCGGAGCGGGGGTCGCGGCATTATCGCGGAGGAACGCGATGAATGCGACGCGATCGACGGCGATGGGTGCAGCGCCACCTTTGAGGTGGAGCTGGACGTTCCGCACGCTGAATGATTCAAGCTGGACCTCCAGGGTCCGTCCACTCACCAGCGCAATTTCTGCCGGAATCATGTCGGATCGGTAACGCGAAGCGCGCCCGACATGAGCTGTTCAGATCGGGCTCTTGACGCGTCAACCCGTGTCCCGGAGCCGCGTCAGCGCGATCGCGGGTGGCGTCCCTGATGGCGAAAAAACTGGCGTTCGACGTCACTGGCACGCTACGTGCTTTGACGTCCGGCGCACCCTGGAGCTTCGCATGAATCGCCTTCTTCCCGTCACCCTCTCGGTCCTCCTCCTCGCCGCCTGCTCGCCCGCCGTCAAGACCCCCGGGGTCGAGGTCAAGGGTTCGACGGCCCGCGAGATGGGCCCCGACACCAGCGACGTCGCCACGCTCGCGAGCGAGAACAGCGACTTCTCCTTTGATTTTCTGCGTACGGTGGACGCGCAGGCGCCCGGTAACGAGGTCGTCTCGCCCTGGAGCCTCCAGGTCGTGATGGCCCAGGTCTACGACGGCGCCGCTGGCGACGCGAAGACCGCCATCGCCTCGACCTTCGGCTGGGATCTCGCCGATGACGCCTTGAACGCCGCCTTTGACGCCTCCGACCTCGACGTCACGGGTCACGACGACGCCTCCGCCGATCCCCCCGTCGTCGTCACCACGACCAACCAGATCTTCGTCGCCAACGGCTACGATCTCGGCGCTGACTGGCTCAACACGCTTTCGGGTTGGTACGGCACTGGCGTCCAGCAGATGGACTTTGTCGGCGACCCCGCCGGCACGGCCGACGACATCAACGCCTGGATCGCCGACCGCACCGGCGATCACATCAAGGATCTCGTGACCTCCGACGTCATCAGCAACTCCAAGATGCTGCTGGCGAACGCGCTCTACTTCAATGCTGCCTGGGAGCTGCCGTTCGACGCTTCCAACACGAAGGACGCGCCGTTCACGCTCGCCGACGGCTCCGTGGTGAACGTGCCGACGATGAACGGCTCCGTCGTCGTCGACGGCTACCAGGCCGACGGCTTCTTCGTCGCCGACATGCCCTACTCCGACCCCGGCCTGACCATGACCATCGTCCTGCCCGACGCCGGCCAGTTCGACGCCGTCCTCGCCGGCCTGAACGACGCCACATTATCGGCCGCCATCGCCGCGGAATACCCGTGCAGCGAGTGCTCCGTCGCCCTCCCGAAGTTCGAGGTCTCCTCCAAGCCGGACGTGACCGGCGCGCTGACCACGCTCGGCATGGGTGCGGCGTTCTGGGGCGATTATTCCCCGATCAACCCGGAGCTCACGCTCGCCCAGGTGGAACAGGAGGGCTTCGTCTCCGTCAGCGAGAACGGCACCGAGGCCGCGGCCGCCACCGTCGCCGAGTTCACGGACGGTGCCATCGAGGAGCCGCCGTTCGGCCCGATCGTCGTCGACAGGCCGTTCCTGTGGCTGGTGCGCGAGCCGACGAGCGGGGCGGTGCTGTTCGCGGGGGTGGTGCGGGACCCGAGGTGAAGGGGGCGGGGAACCGGGTTAGTCCCCGGAAGCCCCGGAGCCTTTTGCATGAGCGCATCGACCCCCGCCTACTCTGTCACGCCCACGCACACCCCCGCAACGCGCACGCGCGTGGTGTCCGCGTCGATCGCGACAGCCCCGAAGACGATGCTCGCGTCCCCGTTCATCGTCGGCGTCTTCCGGGTGACCTCCAACGGGAAGACGGTCGCGCTCATCCAGTCGAGGTTCGTTGCGGGGATGCCGGCGGGTTCGCTCGGGTCAATCTCGGAGACGTGGGTGCTCTACTCCGGCAGCACCGGGACGCGCACCCTGACCTTCACGGGGAGCTACGCGACCCTCTTCGGCAACAACGGCGTCGTGCAGCTCTGGCCGTTCCCGAACCGCCTGCCGTGGACGAGCGGGCC
Source organism: uncultured Pseudomonadota bacterium (assembly GCA_903844155.1). Lineage (GTDB taxonomy): Bacteria > Myxococcota_A > UBA796 > UBA796 > SXON01 > CAIUMM01. The sequence goes on from CAIMSU010000050.1 coordinate 45,509, forward strand.
ATCGCAGAACCTGAATTCCACCCAGATCGTCTATGAGCTCATCTCCACCACGGTCCCCGCCACAGACCTGATCGCCGCAGCGAAGGCGGCGTTACCCTCCGTCTACACGGGGATGGAGTGTACGACGACGCTCGCGCCCGTGTACGTCTCGCCCGCGAACGTGCCCGTGGACGCCGTGAACCTGCCGAACGGGACGCCCCGGGACTGGATGGAGCGGCTCGATGACGTCAACGGGGCCGCTGTCGGGTATGTGTATGCCGAGGCCCAGCAGGCGTCGCCCCTCGCGAATTACAGTCGCCGAACGCACATCTCCGAGCTCGTCAAGTTCGACGGCAACCTGAACAATCCCGGGCTGGCGTTCGCGAAGTTCCAAAGCTCCTGGACCTTCCTCCTAAGCAAGCCCGCCGATCGCGCGGCCTGGTACCAGCGAGCGGCCTCGAACCTGAGCACCGTCCAGACGGTGTTCATTGAGGGCGACTTCGACGGCGCCGACCTCACGCCGACGAAGCCGTAGCTTCGCGCCGGTCCGCGGCGACTACTCCCAGCCGACCACGTGGTGCCGCGGGTCGACGAGGATCGTGCCGTGGCCAAGCAGATCGACGCCGAGGATCGCCGCTGGTCCCTTCATCCGCAGCGTCGCCCAGATCGGCAAGTCGGCGACGTTGAGGGCGACGTCACCGAAGGTGTGCGGGCCGAGAGAAACGGACAGCGGAGCGACGCAATCAAGCTGCAGCGCATGCTCATCCGCCCCCACCGCCTTCCGTCCACAGTCGGGCTGACGGGTCGCGCCGACGAGGGCCAGCGCATCTGCGTTGAGGATCGTGGCCGCCGCGCCGAGGTCGAGGACGCCCGGGAGCATCTTTCCCGAGATGGTCAGGTCGATCCCCATCAATCCACCGCGAAGGCGACGGGTGGTAACGCTGGATTTGGGCACGGGCGGAGTCGTGCCCGCGCCGTAGAACCGGGCGACGTGCGTGTCGAAATCCAGCTCGGTGACGTAGTTGCGGAGCAGATCGTCGCCGAGGATGCCACCGAAAGCGGCGGCCTGGCCCGGCGCGGGTGCCTCGGCCGCGACGGCCATCTCGACCATGTACCCGACGTCGACCGTCGCCCCGCCGATCGTGATCGTCGGGACGTGGACGACGCGCACGCCGCTCACGGCGCCGCCCGCGCCTTGCCCTGCGATCTTCAGCCCGTGGTCGGGATCGTGGCCGGTGGCCTCCCAAACTGCCGGGAGCACAACGCTTACCGATGCGCCGGTGTCGAGGATGAAGGGCGTGCTGATCCCGTCGATGGTGACGGGGATGAGGATGTGGCCGGTGTCGAGCTGCGTGAAGGGGACGGAGATGGGGGCGGGCGCGACGGGAGCGGCCGCGAGGGCGAGGGTGGGGAGGAGCGGCAGGGCCATTCCGCGCCGCTAACACTCGTTCAGGGGCCCAGAGCCTCCCGGCAACGGGCGGATGTCCGTATGGTCACGACGGCGCCTTGGTCAGGTCGTCGTACGCATCGACGTTCCCCTGAATCAGCGTGACGGGGCCGGACTTGAAAAGTAGCGCGTACGCAGCCTTGTACCAGGCCGAGAGCGTTGTCGGCTCAGCGGCGTCTTGCATCCCGGGCCAGCCTCGATTTGCGTTTTCGATTCCGGATGCACCGTTTCCCAGGTAGGACGCCGTGAGAATCAGCTCAGTCACTCGCATTGTGCGAGAGGCGGTGTTTGTGGGTGGTTGCGTCCACTCCCCATACGCGAACGCCACGGGCCTGCCGCCTGACTAAAGCACTTCATTCCAGTGCCGTTTTGCCCCAATAAGCGGCGGTTCGTAAGGCATCTTCGCATCTGCGCCTGGCGTGTTGTTGATCACCCCGCACGCATGAATGTACTCCAAGGTCTCCGTGGCGGCCCCCTGGGCGGCCTTGACAGCCGCCAGAAAGTCCCCGTCCTTGGCATTGGCCGAGTTCGGATCGATTACAAATGACACGGGGTGGTTGAGGTTGGTGGCGTTGTTCCCCGCCCAGGGCAAGCGATCTGGAAAGGGTGCGGCTGAGATCCGACGACAGCAGTATTGTGTAATATCAATATGTTAGGCACGATTTTGCCTAGACAAAGGGCGGTTTCCGGGGTAGATTCGAGGTTGGAACCAACAGAATCCCCAGGAAACGCACCCATGACCGC
>CAIMSU010000051.1 GCA_903844155.1 uncultured Pseudomonadota bacterium
CAGCCCAAGCCGTCGCGGAAACGCCTTGTTCAACGCGAGCCGATTCGACGCGGAGGCGTAGCGATGACACTCATCGCCGACGAGCAGCGACCCGGGGCGACGTGGGCTCACCGCGTCGCGGGCCGAATTGACGACGGCGACAAGGACATCGTCGTGGTTCAGGCTCCCCGCTTCCCCGTCGCCGAGCAGCCCTATCTGCACGCCCGGTCGGAGTGCGTCCTGCAGCACGCCCCGCCATTGGTGGAGCAGCTCACACGTTGGAACGAGCACGACCGCTTGTCCCCCGCCATCCAATGTTTCGATGATCGCCGCCACGCCGAGTCGCGTCTTGCCCGTCCCCGTCACCGCTTCCACCACCCCCCGGCAGCGCTGTCGTCGCCAGGCGCCCAGGGCCTCCGCCTGCCAGCGGTACAGCCCATCTTCCGCGTTCGTCGCGGGAAGTTGGATCACGCCGTTCGGGCTCCTCGCGCTCCATCGCGGCGGTTCCTCCTCGTCACACGTGAACCGAGCCGGGTTTCCGTCCAGCACCCGCGTCACGTCGGCTGTGGTCATCGAGACGCGGCCTTGTCCCCGGAGAACATCGCGAAGCTCCTTGGCCGTGAGACCGTTGGCTTCGGCGAGCGCCGCAGCCACGTCCTCGATCACGCCTCGGCGGAGTCGGCGTCGTCGGGCTCGGCGCCGGTCTCCAGCTCGATGTCTTCGGTGAAGTCTGTGGGCACGGTCGCCACCATGGTCTCCGGCTCATAGAGGGGGTCCAACCGGCTCAAGTCCCACTCGTTGATCCACGCGCGCACGTACTGGCGCATTCGGTTCGATGGCAGGCGCTCAAGCCCCTCGACGTCGGGTGGGTCCCAGCCGTACGCGGTGCCGTGCAGCGCCTTCAGACGCGTATACGTGCGGTCGAGCGCGGCGCGATCAGGTGCTTGCAGGCGGATCTGGTCGCGTTCGATCACCCGCATGCCGGCCTCCGCGAGCGTGGCCTGCGCGTCCAACTCGGCGGTCCCCTTCGCGCGGAGCCGCTTCCCGACGAGTTCAAGATCGTTCTTGCCGACGAGTACGGCGGCCTCAAAGTCGTCCACCGTGGCCAGGACGGCGGCGATCGGCGTGCCGGAATCCTCGCGGTCGCCACGGACCCAACGCGCGACCTCGGCGTAGGATCTGGCACGTTGAAGCAGAGAATAGCGGCCGATCAGCTCGACCTCGTCCAGCAGGATCACCCAGCCCTTGTGGCCCGCCGCGCGCATCAGCCGGGAGGCGAACCGGAAGCGCTGCAGCGCGAGATCGCGCTCCTTGCCGGCCTTGAGCCGATAGGTGCCGCCGGCGCCTGCCTCTTTCAGCCGACGACGCAGCTCGGGGACGGCGAGGGGGTGTCCGGCCCAGAAGCGGAGGATGCGGTCGGTGAATTCGGCGTCGCCCCTGGCCTGCTCAAACAGGAACAGGGTGGCGGCGAAGGTGCGGTCGACGGGGTTTTCGTCCGAGTGGACCCAGCGGCGAAGTGCCGCGCTCTCTTCGGAAAGTGCGGCGAGCCCCGCGGCGATCTCGTCGATCGCGGAGCCTGGGCGACCGGGGACCTGCGCGGCGTCGATGGCGGCCCGGAACACGCTCGCGGGGTCATGAAGCGCGGTCTCCTTGGAGATGACGACCTTTGAGACGACAAAACCAGCGTCCAACGCGCGGTGTGCGAGCGCCTCCAGCACATGGCTCTTGCCGACGCCGAACCCGCCCCCGAGCAGGATGCCGCCGACGGGCTTCTCGCCTGGGTTCGCGAGGGACTCCAACAGCTCGGCGAAGCGGTCGTCCACTGCGGTCTGCAGGGACCCCAGGGCGTTGACGGCGTCGCGGTTGGGGACGCCGGCGCGCAGGGCCTCGATCGCACGAAGCGCGCTTACCTGGTCGATGTTCATGCGGACACCGTGGCCGAGCCGAGGCGGACGAGGGAGGAGTAGGGGTTGTCCCGGCGACGGTCGCGGACCTCATCGTGGATCCGGAGCTTCAACGCCTGATAGGCCGTCACGCCCCGCGACTCGTCCGTCAGGAACTCGGGCGCGGCGACGACGACGACGCAGCAGTGGGCGAGCTCGTCGGCGTTGTCCACCAGCTGGCGTAGCAGCTCGTAGGCGTCGAGCAGCGTGCCTTTTGTGTAGTAGAATCCTTGCCTCTCGCCGGGCAACGGGCGTCGCGCGAAGCCCAGTCGCGTGATGTCCAGCTCAACGAGCAGACCTGGGCTGCCGTTCGCGGCCATCCAGTGGCTCAAGGAGAAGAGCAGGTGGCGGGCATTGTGCCGTCCGATCCGTCGGAAGATCGCAGCGGACCGCAGCAGTGACATCTGTTTGAGGTCCCCTGTCAACCAGCCCATGACGGCTTCTCGTTCCGCCTCGGTCACCTGTCCCGTCCCGAGCTTCGCCTGGCAGAGACGCAGGGCAGCCGTGCGGAATTCCTGCACCATCGCAAAATCGCGCTGCACGATCTGCTGGAGTTGACGGTTCACGTCCCGGCTGACCTCGCCAGCGTCCACGCCGTGATGCTCGGCGACGGCCCCGACGGTGACGTCCTCGCCGAGCACCGGCCACGCGGCGGCCTTGTAGGCGGCCCTGACCGTCCTCGTCGCCAGATCGTCCCAGTCGATCTGCCGGGCGATCTCGAAGAACACCTGGTCCATCAAGTGGATCTTCGTCTGCGAGGCATCGACGCGCACGCGGACGTACCCAGCGCCCGCGGCCGTCGCGCGCAAGGCTTCGCCGAAACCGTGCAGCTCTGCCTCGTTCGCGGGGACGACGAACTTCACCGCGGAACCGCCGTGCGCCACGAACGAGCGCAGGTATTCTGCATCGAGGAAGCTCGTGTATTCGCGGGTGGCGATCATGTCGCGACCGTGAACTGGACGCCGGCGTAGACCTTCTCCTGACCCGTCTTCGTGACGGTCGTGAGGACGCCGCCGGCTCGGGTCAGCGCGCTTGCGGCGAACGTCATCGCCCGGCCCGACTTCGTCGCCGTCACCCCGCTCATGTCGAGCAGGTAGAGATCGCGGGCAAACTCCGGTTTGGAGTATTCCCGCGCCGCGCCCGGCATGACCGTCAGCACGGCGTAGAGGTCCACCAGCTTCACGACTGAACCCGGTCGTCCGGCGTTCTTCGCGACAACGAGATCGTAGGCGAGGGCGATGGACTCCAGGAACGCGTCGGCCTTGAACTTCGGTGGCTTCGTTTGCAGCGCCTTCATCGTGCGGACGAACACCGACGGTCGCACCCGACGGTCGCGCTTCTTGTCGACCACCACGGAGAGATCGCTGGCGGAGACCGCCACGATCGCCGGGTAGCAGAGGATGCGGTCGTCCGAGTAATACACGTTGACGCCATCGGCCTTCGCGCGTGCGAGCACCTCCTGCGCGTAGGCGCCGCTCGCGAAGTGCTGCTGCTCGTCGAACTGCCAGCCGTCCCGGACCAGCGCGACCGTCTCCGTGGCTACGTCGGCGAGCCGTGCGGCCTCATCAAGCGCCTGCCGCAGCTCTCGAAGCTGCCCGACGGCCGCCGCAGCCTTCGCCCGCTTGACCTGACCGAGTGCGGCGAGGACGCTTTTCATCGCGCCGTCGATGTCGCGTTCGACGGACTGGAGAGCAGGTTCAAGGTGTTCAAAGGCCAAGATGAAATCCGGGAAGGGGGCGGGTTTAGCCTGTCCGCCGGATGGGGCAAGGGCAGGGGCGGGGATTTTGATGAGGGACCCGTTCGGACGCTTAGATCCCGCTGGCCGGGATGACCAGGACGAGGTGGACGACGACGAGCCTCGCCTGACGGCGACGTCCACCGCCGCGTCGCGACGATCTTGCGTCGGGACCGCCGCTAAGGCCGACGGCCGACGCCGCGTCCACAGTGGGAGCCTCGCGCGGGATACGGAGCCCGTGAGGTGGGGGCCGGGGATGGGACAATCTGTGCGTGCAGAGCGGTCGACCATGGCCCGACCCGTCTTTCCAAGGGCGTCCCAGCGAAGGCGGGTCTTGGGGGTGCCCGCCCACTCCCGCACCGCCTCGTCGAAGGTAGTACACTCCTGCCCAACGCAATGCCCCCCTCCTCCTCCAAGTACCCGTTCCCTGACAAGCTGCCCTGCACCTTCGGCCCGTACCGCCTGGACGCCCTCATCGGCAGCGGCGGCATGGGCTTCGTGTACCGGACAGAGCGGTAGAAGGGGAACGTCGCGTTCGTGAGCGCGCTGAAGCTGGTCAAGTACGAGCGGCTCCTTGGCGCAGAGTCGCTCGCGCCCGAGGCCTTCCGGGAGGCCGCCGCCCTGGTCGGAGCGCCGAACGACCACATCGTCCGCGTGAATGACGTTGGCGTCCTGGAAGAGGTGCCGTACCTCGAGATGGAGCTTCTGGAGGGGCTCACGCTGGACCGTCTTGCCGGCAGACTGACCCTGCCCGAAGCGCAGCAGGTCCTGCTGGACATGGCGCGAGGTCTCGCGGCGCGGCACCCCGGAACATGATCCACCGTGACATCAAGCCGTCGAACGTGTTCGTGACCATGGAGGGCCGGTCGAAGCTGATGGATCTGGGGATCGCCAAGGATCTGGACGGGAGCGACTGCACGCACGGGATCAAGGGGACGCCCCGGTACATGGCGCCCGAGCAGCGTGCGGTGCATGGTCGAGCGCGTGGCGGCCAGGAGGCGTTCGACCTCCTCCAACTCCAGCGGCTCCGGCTCGGCGAGCGCCTTTCCGGTCGCGCCGGGGGTGGCGTTGAAGGGATGTACCTGGTCGATCCAGTGGAGTTTCTCGTGCGCGTGCGGCAGCGCGAACCGGTAGGCGGTCTGGCACAGGCTCTTGGACCGTCCGCCGACGCTCAGCGTCGCGAGGAACGCGGTCCAGCGGGGTTCGTCGAGGTCACAGATTCGGACGCTTCCCAGCGCCGGCAGGATCCACTGGTCCCACCACCACTTCTCCCGGCCCCAGCTCCCGCCCTGCTGACGGACGGGGGTCCATACCTCAGCCGCGTAGCGCTCGAGGAGCATGGTCCCTCGGGCGTCAGGCGGGATGACCGGGAAGACCGGCGTAGGACGAGGCGTGGACGTCTGCGGCGCGATGGCCGGGCGAGCCAGGGCGCCAAGCTGCTCAGCGAGGTCGGGCAACGTGGGCGGGGCGGTGTCGGGCCGACGATAGAATATACCGGTCTCGGCGACGAGGTCGGAAGCGATTGCGATGAGTCCGGCGCGCTGAAGCTCGGGATCGAGCAGGTCAAGGACGACGACCGGCGCCGAGACCAACGGGAAAAGCACGCTGGCCGCAGCGGTGCGGCCATCGACCGCGCGCAGGACTCGGATGACGGTGGCGGTGTCCAGCACGCCGGCCGGGTCGAACCGTCGGAGGCGGCCGGTGAGGTCTGCGGTCGAGGCCACGTCGACGAGGAAGCCGACGGTCACGCACCGTCGATCACGCCCTGGTACGGCGTAGACGGCGCTGTAGTAGCTGCCGCCCGTGCGGGTTTGGCGTTGCACCGTCCAACTCACAGGGCCTCCGGTCGCGGGTCGAGCCGCGAGATGAGCTTCGCGCGAGATCGGGCCATTGTCCACAAAGACGGTTGGGATTTGCCTGCATGGGCGACGAACGCCTGATCGGGAGCGGAGACCGCGCGGATGCCACGCGGGTCGGATAGTTGGCGACGTGGTGCGTCCTGAAGCCTCCGAGCCCGAATCCGCGCAGGCGGGGACGAGCGCGGCGGCGGGCTGCATCTACCTTGTGGGTGCAAGTCCCATCCCGGTAGGCGCCGAAGCGCCGGGTA
>CAIMSU010000052.1 GCA_903844155.1 uncultured Pseudomonadota bacterium
CCCAGGTCCCGACAACGCTGCAGGGATCGTGCTGTTGCGGGGCGACGGCGACTGACCGCCGCCGAAGACGGCAGCCGGCACCGAACGTGCGGGGAACGCCGCGCGGGGGGCCAATCCGACCAGCCATCCACGCGATTTCAGTGGGATACGAGGCGAATGTTTGCCCAGCACCCGGACTGGCCCCCCATCGCTACCGTCAGCGGCCCGTGCTCCCGAACCCGCCCTCGCCCCGCACGGTTGCGTCGAGCGCTTCCACAACCAGGAGCTCTGGCGCTTCGAACCGCGCGAAGATCATCTGCGCGACCCGGTCTCCGCGATGCACCGTGAACGGCTCGGCGCCGAGGTTGATGAGCTGGACCATCACCTCGCCGCGGTAGTCGGCGTCGATGGTGCCGGGGCTGTTGGTGAGTGTCACGCCGTGGCGCAGGGCGAGGCCGGAGCGCGGGCGGACCTGCACCTCCCAGCCTTCGGGCAGGGCGAGGCAGAAGCCGCAGGGGACGAGGGCGCGTGCGCCGAGGAGGATGACGACGTCGTCGACGATGGCGGCGCGCAGATCGTAGCCAGCGGCGCCGGCCGAGGCACGCGCGGGGAGGCCGAGGTCGGCGGCGTGGGGGAGCAGACGAACCTGAACACTCACGACTCCTCCAGCAACCGTTTGAGTTGGTAGAGCGCGTCGTGGGCCTGGCGGGGTGTCAGCAGGTCGGGATCGATGCCCCGAAGCTGCGCCAGGGCCGGAACGTCCCGGGCGATGACCGCCTCAGGCCGCTCCGGCGCCTCCACGACTTCGACGCCGCCAAACAGCGCCATCTGCGTCGCCGCGGGCTTCGGGCGCTTGCGCTCCAGTTGTCCCAGCAGGCGCCTCGCGCGGTCCAGCACCGGCTTCGGTAGGCCAGCCTGCCGCGCACACTGCAGCCCATAGCTCCCGGGCGCCGGCCCCTCGCGCAACGTCCGCAGGAACACGAGCTGATCGCCCTGCTCCGACGCCGAGACGTGCAGGTTCCGCACGTGGTCGCAGGACTCGGCCAGCGCCGCCAACTCATGGTAGTGTGTCGCAAAAACCGCCCGACAGCGCACCCGGTCGTGAAGATCTTCGGCGACGGCCCACGCGATGGCGAGCCCATCGTAGGTGCTCGTCCCCCGACCGACCTCGTCGAGGAACACCAGCGACCGCGCACCCGCCCGCTGGAGGATGTTGGCGGTCTCCGCCATCTCCACCATGAACGTGCTCTGCCCACGCGTGAGGTCGTCGCTCGCGCCAACGCGCACAAAGAGGCGGTCACACCTGCCGATCGCCGCCGTCCTCGCAGGCACGAAGCATCCGATCTGCGCCATCAGCACAATCAGCGCCACCTGACGCATGAGTGTGCTCTTCCCGGCCATGTTGGGGCCAGTCAGCAACACAAGGTGCCCGCCGGGCTGCCCGAGGCGCAGGTCGTTGGGGACGAAGCGCTCTGAGCGCCGGCTGGCCTCGACGACCGGATGACGCGAGGCGACGAGCGTGATCTCGGCGCCGTCGTCCACCCGCGGGCGCACGTAGCGATTCTCCACAGCGAGGTGGGCGAAGGCAGCGTACACGTCCAGCTCAGCGATGGCGCGGGCAACCGCGAGCAGGCGGGGGAGCTGCGTTGCGACGCGCTCGCGCAGGTCCGTGAACTGCCGGGCTTCAAGGACGAGGATCCGCTCCTCAGCCCCGCTCACGGCCTCCTCGAACTCCTTGAGCTCCGCGGTGATGAACCGCTCGCCGTTCGCGATCGTCTGCTTGCGGTGCCAGGCCTTCGGGACCTTGTCCAGGTTTGACTTCGTGATCTCGATGTAGTAGCCAAAAACCCCGTTGCTGCGGACCTTCAGGCTCCCGATGCCCGTCTCGTCGCGCAACCGCGCCTCCATCGCCGAGATCCCGGACTTCGCGTCAAACGACAACGCCCGTAGCCGGTCGACGTCGGCGTCGGCACCGTCGCGGAGCATGCCGCCCTCCCCGCTCGCGACCGGCGGATCATCCACGAGCCAGGTGCCGATGTCGGCGCGCACGTCGGCGACCAGGTCCGCGGGGAGCCGGTGCGCGAGCTCGGGCTCGGCGGCGAGGCCGAGGGCATCGCGCAGGGCGCCAAGATCGCGTGGTGATGCGGTGCGTTGGGCCACACGGCCGGCGATGCGCTCAACGTCCGAGACCCCGCGGAGCAGCTCCCGGACGCGCTCCCGGGCAACGCCGTCGTCGACGAACTGCTGCACGACGTCCTGGCGCGCTTCGATGAGCGCGACCTCGAGGAGCGGCGCCGCCAGCCATTCCCGGAGCAGACGCCCGCCCATTCCCGTCCGGCACTGGTCGAGCAGCCCGATCAGCGTGCCGGCCCGACCCGACCCGCGCATCGGCCGGAAGACCTCCAGGTTTCGCCGGGTGGCGTCGTCCATGTCCAGCGTCCCCCCGGCCTGCTCGACGATGAGCCGGTTCACGTGGGGCAACGCGGACTTCAGGTGGACCTCCGCGTAGCTCAGCAACGTCGCGACTACCCCCTGTCCCACCACGCCCAGCGCTGTGTAGGGCCGCCCGAACCGCGCGTGCAACCGGCGGATCTCCCCAATCGCCAACTCAACGCGCGTGACACACACGGCCGTGAACTCGGGGACAGCGCCACACAGCAGCATCTCCCGGGCGTCCACCTTGGCCAGCTCCGCGGTCAGCGCCTCCGCGTCCCGCACCTCCGCAACGCGCAGATCGCCCGTGCTCACGTCCAGATAGCCAAGCGCAAACCTCCCCTCGTGCTCGCCTGCGCACACCAGCCAGGCCGGCTCATGCGCGTCGACGCCATCAACTGCGAGCCCCGGCGTCAGCACGCGAACGACCTCGCGACGCACGATCCCCTTCGCCGCGCGCGGGTCCTCCACCTGCTCGGCGATCGCGATCTTTCGGCCGAGATCGAGCAGACGGCGCAGGTAGCCGTCCACCGCGTGCCAGGGGACGCCACACATGGGAATGGGGTCCTCGGCGTCCTTGTTGCGCGTCGTGAGTGTCAGCTCCAGCGCGGCGGCGGTCCAGCGCGCGTCGTCGCCAAAGAGCTCGTAGAAGTCGCCCATGCGGTAGAACAGGAGGACGTCCGGATACTCAGCCTTTATCGACAGGTACTGCCGGAACATCGGCGTGTCGAGGCCGCTCACCCGGGCGCCCGAAAGCGAAACGCGACGTGGGCGTCGGCGCCTTGCGTTGGGTCGACGGTGCCAGGGGTTGTGTCCACGGTCGCTTCGATAGGCCAACTCAAGGTCCGGGCGACGGCATCGCCCTCCTCCGGCTCCGGGCTACAGACCGCGTAGACGAGGACACCGCCGGGACGAACCCGGCGTTTGAGCTGGTGAAGGAGGTCCGCCTGCCGCTTCGCCAAGGTCGCGAGGTGCGCGGCGAGCAGGTCCGGCGTCGTCTTCCGCCAGCGGATGTCCGGATGCCGTCGCACCGTCCCCAACCCGCTGCAGGGCGCGTCGACAAGGACGGCGTCGTACCGCTCCTCGGGCTCGATTCCGGCGTCGAGGACGTGGATGGGAAGCCCCATTCGCGCTTGATTTTCGCGGAGGCGGACGAGCCGCTCGGGGTTGGAGTCCGTGGCGGTCACGCGGTACCCGAGGCTCGCGAGGCGGAGGCTTTTTCCACCCGGCGCAGCGCACGCGTCGAGCACGGTCGACCCCTCACCGATCCCGTCTGCCAGCAGATCAGCGACGGACACGGCCGCAGCGTCCATCACCCAAAAGCGACCCTCTGCGAACCCCGGGAGGTTGGTGACGAGGCAGGGGGCGACGGAGACCGGCCGCGTCGCCGTCCCAGCCTCGCCAATGGGCGTGGCGACGATGCCGGCGTGCTGAAGGGAGCGAACGAGGCCGGCTTCGTCCTCCTTTGGGACGAGAGTGAGGGGCGCCGGCTCATTGCAGGCGTGCATCCAGGCATCTGCGCGTTCGCCCCAGCGTGCTCGCCAGCGGTCGACGAGGACGGACGGGAATCCGGGGAGCGACGGGTCGGGCGGTGGGGCGTTCCGGAGCACCGCGTTCACGAAAGCAGCGGCATGACCGAGGTTCAAGCGGCGCGTCAGCCCGACGGCCTGGTCGACCGCGGCGTGCGCCGGCGTGCGGGTAAACGCCAATTCGTAGAGCGCGCAACGAAGGATCGCGCGGACGCCGGGGTCAATCGTCCGCAGCGACCGCTTCGCCCCCGCGACCATCGCCGAATCGAGCGCATCCCGTCGCCGGAGAACGCCGAGCGCGAGGTTCCAGGCCAGCGCCCGGTCGCCCGGATCGCACCGTCCTGCGATGCCCGCGCCGCTGTCGAGCAAGCGGGCGAGAGCATCCTCGACGTGGGCGCCGGCTTCCACGGCGATCAACGCCTCGGCGGCAGCTTGTCGCCCGGCGTTCATGGTGTTCCTGGGAGCCGGCATGAGGCGGCGGGTAACCCTCAGTCGCGAAGGGTGCCCAACAACGTGCCAAGCTCGTCCTGGGTGAGCTCGTAGGTCTCCGACTTCTCGCAGTACGTCGCGAGGTAATCGAAGAACTCGGCCTTCCCGGAGTGCTCGCGGACCTTCGCGGACGCATCACGCCTGGGCATGGGGTTGTCCGAGGGCTCGTGCCCGTCGCTCGCGGAGGCGAGGAGCGCGATGACCTCAGTGTATTTACGTGCTTTGCCCCGGTGATGGTTCGCGCGCTCGGCCGCCATCTCGGCGACGCGGGCTCCGGGGAGGCGGACCTTGAGACCGTGGATCATTGGGGAGAGCTAACGCGTGGGTCGAGGGGCTGGGAGCCTACCGCATCCACCGCTCCTCGCCCGTCCTGAGCGCGATCCGTGCCCGCCGCCCGACCACCTCCACCCGCCCCTCCGCCACCTGACGCAAGGCTTGTACGAACAACCGGTGTTCAAACGGCAGGATCCGCGCCGCCAGCGAGTCTTCGGTGTCGTCATCGAGCACCGGCACCGTCGCCTGACCGAGGATGGGGCCGGTGTCGGTGCCTTCGTCGACGAGGTGGACGGTCGCGCCAGCCTGCGTGACCCCGTAGGCCAGCGCCTGTCCAGCCCCGTGCAGACCCGGAAAGGCGGGGAGCAACGCCGGATGGACGTTGATGACCGGCCAGCCGGCGAGGAACCCCGGGCCGAGCACGCGCATGAACCCCGCGAGGCAGACGATGTCGACGCCGTTCGCCTCCAGGATCGCGCGCAGCTCGGCATCGTAGGCGCTCCGCTCCTTCCCGCGATGCGAACACACAAGCGCCGGCACACCCGCGAGCGTCGCCCGCTCCAGCGCGTACACGCCCGCGATGTTGCTGACGACACAAGCCACCCGTGCGGGAAAATCACCCGTGCAAGCGTCCAGAAGCGCCTGCAGGTTCGACCCCCGCCCGCTCACCAGCACCCCGACGCGCTTCACCTCGTCACCCGCCCGTCAACGTCTTCAGACAACCCGGCACTCGCCCGCCGCATCCTCGACCGTCTCGCCAACGATGTAGCCGCCAAGCTCCTTCGCGACCGCCTCCGCCAGCGACGGGCGCACCGTCAGCACCATCCCAAGCCCGGCGTTGAACGTCCGCCAGAGCTCCTCATCGGTCAAGGCGCCGCGCTCGCAGAGCAGCGTCCAGACCGGGTCCATCGGCCACGCGCCCTTGTGCATCACCGCGCCGATGCCCGCCGGGAACATCCGCGGGACGTTCCCGGTGAAACCGCCGCCGGTGATGTGCGCGGCGCCCAACATGCCGCCCCCGTCACCCCGGGCGTGCAACGCCAGCAGTTCCTTCACGTAGATGCGCGTGGGCGCCATGAGCGCGTCTGCGAGCGGGCGACCGCAGCCGTGCTCTGCCGAGAGGTCCAGACCCTCGACGAGCTTGCGGATCAGCGAGTACCCGTTGGAGTGCGGTCCGCTGGAGGGCAGGCCGACGAGGACGTCGCCGGCGCGGATCTTCGTCGCGTCGATGATGCGGCCGCGCTCGACCGCGCCGACGCAGAAGCCGGCGAGATCGTAGTGCCCCGGCGCGTACATCCCGGGCATCTCCGCCGTCTCTCCGCCGATCAGCGCGCAGCCGGCGATCCGACAGCCCGCGGCGATCCCAGCCACGACACGCTCGGCCTCGGCCGGTGCCAGCTTGCCCGTCGCAAAATAATCCAGGAAGAACAACGGCTCTGCGCCGCACACGACCACGTCGTTGACGCACATGGCGACGAGGTCCTGCCCGATCGTGTCGTGCCGCCCGAGCTGTTGCGCGAGGAGCAGCTTCGTCCCCACGCCGTCCGTCCCGCTCACCAGCACCGGGTCCCGATAACGCCCCATCAAGCTGAACAGTCCGCCGAACCCGCCGATGTCGCCGATCACGCCCGGCCGATACGTCGACCGCACGTGCTTGCCGATGCGGTCCACGACCTCGTCGCCGGCCTCGATGTCCACCCCGGCGTCGCGGTAGGCGTCCCGCTTTCCAGGTTCACTCACGAGGCGGTGCCGTCCGTGCCGTCGGAATTGGGCGTGACGCCGCTCACGATGTATGGCGTCGACATGACCGCGTGGTGATCTTCAGCCTCGATCGCGAACTCATAGACGGTGTTGTAGTCGAGCAGGCCGGTGGTGACGGCGGGCTTGAGCGTGAGCGAGGCCGTGAACTTGGCGCAGGGCAGCGCGTTCTCAAACTGGTAGCCGCCGGTGCCGAAGGGGGGGTCGGCCGAGCGGTCCACGGTGCCGTCCACGACGGTGTCGAACCACACGGACATGCCGATGACGTCGAGATCCCCGTCGTCGTCCGAGACGTCCATCGTGATGCCGACGGTCGGGTACTCGCCGTTGTCGAACGTCTGCTTGCCGCCGTTGCTGATGCTGCCGCTCGTGATGACCGGGGCGTGCGTGTTGCAGTCCGACGTGTCGCCGAGGGAGAGCGGCGGGGCGGAGTCCTGGCTGTCGCCGGTGGGTTTGCCCGTGCAGGCCGCCAGGAGGGCGAATCCGACCGGGACGACAGAGTAGAACGCACGCATCACCGACTCCGAGTACGCGGCCAATGTAGCACGGACGCCGCCCTCTCCGCTCTCCGCTGCCGAGCGGCGCGCCTCCAGCCTCCGGCGTCCACCCGCGCGGGTCGCACGGCGCGGATAGGATGCGGCGTGATCAACGCGCCGACCTCGCCCCGCCGCCTCTACCGCGCGCTCCGCGACCAGCTCGGCAGCCTGCGCCGCGTGTACGCCCGCGGGAATCGCGTCGTCCGCCGCGACGACTTTGCCGCGCACGACGAGACCGTGCTGTTGCTGCACGGCTTCTTCCAGACCCGGAACGTCTGGGAGATCATGGAGGATCGGCTTCGGTACGATGGTTTTGGCGTCTTCAGCTTCGATCTGGGCGGCCTCTTCGGTGCCTTGAACACCACCCGGCCCGCGGACCTCGCCACGCGAATCGCCGAGAAGATCGAGCGCATCTGCAACCGCTCCGGCCTTCAGAAGTTCCACATCGTCGGCCACTCCAAGGGTGGCCTCATCGCGCGCGAGTACGTGCAGCGGCACGGGGGCGACAAGCGCGTCAAGTCCATCGTCACCCTCGGCACCCCCCATCACGGCACGCCCACCGCCGCGATCGCCGTGGGGTTGATGGGCGCCGGCCTCCTCTCCCGCAGCCCCTTCGATCTGCTCCCCGACTCGCCCTTTGTCCGTCGCGTGCGTGGCGATCGTTTTCCGTCGAACATCCCCATCACGTCGATCTACTCGCGCCATGACCTCGTCTGTCCGTGGTGGGCCAGCGTGCTGATCCCGCGGGCTGGCGAGACGTCGATGCAGAACATCCCGATCTCCGGCATCGGCCACAGCGCGTTGACGTGGGACCCCGGCGTGTACGTGCTTGTGCGACGGGCGCTGCTGCGGGGGGCCAGCGCGGGCGCCGATCCCACCCCCGGGTGATTACTTTCCGGCGATGCCCGAAAAGCCTCCCGAGCCCCCTGCCCCGCCCGACCGCCAGACCGGAAAGGGCGACCCTGGCGCCGCCGTCAAGGACCGCGTCGAGAAGCCGCGCAACTTCAAGGTCGTGCTGCACAACGACGACTACACGTCGATGGAATTCGTGACGATGATCCTGATGGAGGTCTTCAAGAAGACCCAGGTCGAGGCGACCCGGATCATGCTGACGGTCCACCGCAACGGCAAGGGTGTCGCGGGCGTGTATTCGAGGGAGATCGCCGAGACCAAGGCGGCTACGGTCGTCTCGCAGGCGCGGGCGTTCGGGTATCCGCTGCTCGCCGAGACCGAGCCGGAGTAGGGAACTACCCGATCAGACAGGTGGCAGCGCGTTCCCGGCGCCCTACGTTGTGTCATCTCCCAACGCAGGCACCCGGAATGACCTTCTCCAAAGAGCTCATCATCGCCCTCCAGCTCTCGATGGACTTCGCGCTCCAGCGGGAGCACGAGTACATCACGTTGGAGCACATGCTCTACGCCTTGCTCACGGACCCCGTGACGGCCGAGGCGATCGAGGCCTGCGGCGGGGACTTGAAGCGCATGGAGACGAAGCTCTCGGCGCACCTCGACACGCTCGAGCGCGACCCTCACGGCGATCCGCCCGCACAGACCGATGCGGTCAAGCGCGTCATCTCCCGCGCCGTCGGGTCGGTCAAGCACTCCGGCAAAACACAGGTCACCGGCCCGCATCTCCTCGTGGCGTTCTTCTCCGAGTCGGACAGCGTGGCGGTGAGCGTGCTTGTGGCGGAGGGCATCGAGAAGCTCGACGTCACCAGCTTCATCAGCCACGGCACGCGCAAGGCGGGCGCGAAGCAGGCGCAGCCGGCGGGGGCCGAGGGCGAGGAGGGCAAGCCGTCGAAGGACCCGCTCAGCGCGTTCTGCGTGGACCTGAACGCCCGGGCGAAGGCGGGGAAGATCGATCCGCTGATCGGTCGTAGCCCCGAGGTTGAGCGGATGGTGCAGGTGTTGGCGCGGCGACGGAAGAACAACCCGTTGTTGCTGGGCGATCCCGGTGTTGGCAAGACGGCGATCGTGGAGGGCCTCGCGCGCCGCATCCACATGGGCGAGGTGCCGGACGCGATCAAGGACGTCACCATCTACGCGCTCGACATGGGCGCGCTGCTCGCGGGCACGCGCTACCGTGGCGACTTCGAGGAGCGGCTCAAGGCCGTCGTGTCCGCGATGGTCGAGAAGGAGGGTAAAGGCATCCTTTTCATTGATGAGATCCACACCATCGTCGGCGCTGGCGCGACCCAGGGCGGGTCGATGGACGCGTCCAACATCCTCAAAGCACCGCTTTCAAACGGCGATCTTCGGTGCATCGGCTCGACCACGCACCAGGAGTACCGCCTCGCGTTCGGCAAGGATCGCGCCTTGCAGCGCCGCTTCCAGACCATCGACGTCGGCGAGCCCTCCGTGGACGAGACCATCCTCATCCTCAACGGGCTGAAGGGCGACTACGAAAAGCACCACGGCATCACCTACAACACCGATGCCATCGACGTCGCCGCGCGTCTGGCCGCCCGCTACATCAACGACCGCTTCCTCCCGGACAAGGCGATCGACGTGCTGGACGAGGTCGGCGCCGCCAAGCGCCTCGCCACGCCGGGCGGCGTCGTCACGGTCGAGGACGTGGAGGGCGTCGTCGCAAAGATGGCGAAGATCCCCGCACGTTCCGTCTCGGCGGAGGAGCAGAACAACCTGCAGCACCTCTCCGAGACGCTCAAGGCGCGCATTTTTGGGCAGGACAAGGCCGTCGACGCCGTGTGCGCGACCATCAAGCTCTCGCGCGCGGGCCTCGGCCAGCCGTCCAAGCCGGTCGGTGCGTTCCTGTTCTCCGGGCCGACGGGCGTCGGCAAGACGGAGCTGGCGAAGCAGATCGCGGAGGTTCTCGGCGTACAGTTCCTGCGCTTTGACATGTCCGAGTACATGGAGAAGCACACGGTCAGCCGCCTCATCGGCGCGCCTCCCGGGTACGTCGGTTTTGAGCAAGAGGGCATGCTGACGGGCGCCGTCTCGCGGACGCCCCACTGCGTGCTCGTCCTCGACGAGATCGAGAAGGCGCACCCCGACATCTACAACATCCTCCTGCAGGTCATGGACCACGCCACGCTGACGGACAACAACGGGAAGAAGGCGGACTTCCGCAACGTCATCCTCATCCTCACCACGAACGCCGGCGCCCGCGAAGGCGGCAAGGCCAACCTCGGCTTCGGCAACGTCGTCGGCGCGGACCAGAAGGTCGACTCGGCCGTCTCCCGCATCTTTCCGCCCGAATTCCGCAACCGGCTTGACGGGCATGTCATCTTCGGCGCGCTCTCCAAGGATGTCATCCTCAAGGTCGTCGACAAGTTCCTCGTCGAGCTTGGCGGCCAGCTTGTCGCCCGCGACGTCGTCATCGAGACCACGCCGGCGATGCGCGAGTGGCTCGGCGAAAAGGGCTACAAGCCCGAGTTCGGCGCGCGCGAGATGTCCCGCGTCATCGCCGAGCACATCAAGAAGCCGCTCGCGGACGAGATCCTGTTCGGCAAGCTCAAGAAGGGCGGGCGCGTGGTCGTCGACCTCGTCGAGGGTGCAGTGTCGTTCAGCTTCCCGCCGAGCGACGAGGCGGCGAGCCAGCCGGCCGAGAGCGACGTAGGGACCCCGGCGGCGGCAGGGGCGTAGAACGCCGGGAACGACCGCAGGTTACACCGGGTGCCGGAGCGTAGCGGCGGTGAGCGAGACCGGGCCTGACACCATCTACCGGGTGATCCAGCGGCTCCGCGCCGAGGACGTCCGACCCGCCGACGGCGACGCCGCCGAGGTCGATCGTGTCCTCAAGGGGTTGGAGCCCATCGCACGCCGAACCTGTCGTGCCTCCGCGGCCGGCTTGCCGGACGACCGGGTCGAGGACCTCGTGCAGGAGACGCTTCTGGTGGCCTGGCGACGACTGGGCGACTTTGAGGCGGTGCTCGGCGGAGAGGGCAACGCGCCGGCCCTGGCTCGCTGGGTCAAGCAGATCGCACGGTTTGTCATGGCGAACGCCCGCCGGCAGCGACGGGAGACGTTGTCGGACGATGGCCTCATCGACACGGCCGACCCCGCTGTCGGCGCGCTGGCCTGGCTCGCGCGGGCGGAGCGCGACGACCTCGTCCGGCAGGCGATCGAGGCCTCGCTGACGGGCGAGGAGCAGGACGTGCTCTACCATCGGCACGTTCACGGGATGGAGCGGGCGGAGATCGCGTCGTTGCTCGGGCTCGCCGATGCAGACGCCGTGCGGGTGA
Organism: uncultured Pseudomonadota bacterium; assembly: GCA_903844155.1. Lineage (GTDB taxonomy): Bacteria > Myxococcota_A > UBA796 > UBA796 > SXON01 > CAIUMM01. The sequence goes on from CAIMSU010000052.1 coordinate 11,203, forward strand.
TCCTGCAGCGCTGTCAACGTCGGCTTCAGGCCGCCCTGCGCGCACAGCTCGCCGTGCTCGGCCATTCGATGTCCCTGTGGCACGAGGACTTCCGGGATGGCTGACCATTTGACCGAAGCGCGCCTTTGGGCCCCGGTCCTCGCGGAGGACGAAGAAGCGCACCTCGCCGGGTGCGTGCGCTGCCGGAGTGAGCGGCGCGTCGCGCTTGCCGGCTATACCGGCCCCGGGACCGGACGCACCGCAGATGTGGCGGAGGCGCTGGCGAACGGCCGTTACCGGCGCCTCCGGATCCTCGGTTCGGGCGGCATGGCGACCGTCTACGAGGTGCTCGACACCACGCTGCACGTCCACCGCGCCATCAAGGTCCTGAAGAACGGCATCGACCCTGCACTTGGCTTTCGAGAGCGGTTCGTGCGGGAAGCGCGGACCATGGTCCGCTTGCGTCACCCCAACATCGTCGAGGTCTACGACGTCGAGACGGGCGTCGGCGAGGGCGACGAGGACGTGATCTTCATCGTGATGGAGCTGCTCACCGGCAGCCTGATGGACCGTGTCCAGCGGGATGGGCCGTTGCCCGTCGAGGAGGCTACGCGTCACATCGCCGCGGTTCTGGACGCGCTGCAGCTCGCCCACGACAACGGCGTGATCCACCGCGACGTGAAGCCACAGAACATCCTGCTGGACGAGCGCGGCACGCCCAAGCTCGCGGACTTCGGCATCGCGCGCGTGAGCGAGCACACCGGCCAGCACACGAGCGGTGGCGCGCTGCTCGGCACGCTGGCGTACATGGCGCCTGAACAGCGGATCGGGGCCGAGATTGACGGTCGGGCCGATGTCTACGCCGCGGGCGTGACGCTCTACGTGCTGCTGACCGGACGGCCACCGCCCGAGCTCTACGCTGCGGAGGTCTGGCAGGAGGTGACACGGGAATTGCCGGCAAACCTCGCGACCATCATCCGAAAGGCGACGCGGCTGAAGCGCGACGACCGCTGGGCGACGCCGCGGGCGATGGCCGATGCGCTCCGGGGACGGGGCGACGGGGCAAGCCTCGTCGACGAAGCTGTCACAACGCCCGGTCGCGTCCCCGCGCCATCCTCGTTCGGGCCACCGCAACCCCTCGCGGCGCGACCGAGCAATCGCGTCGGCATCGCCGTCCCCGCCCTCGTCCTCGGCGCCATCGCCGGTGTCGCCATCTGGCGCTCCCAACCGTCGCCCGCGCCGCCGTCAGCCGTCCCCTCGCCCGTCGCCAGGCCCGTCGCCGACAAGCCCTCCATCGCCGTCCTCCCCTTCACCAACGCCAGCGACGACAAGGCCGCCGACTACCTCAGCGACGGTCTCACCGAGGACATCATCGCCGAGCTGACCCGCTTCTCCCAGCTCCGCGTCGCGCCGCGCAACTCGTCGTTCCACTACCGGCCCAAGTCTGGCGAGTCCATCGACATCGCCGCGCTCACCAAGGAGCTCGGTGTGCGCTACGTTTTGGAGGGCAGCGTGCGCCGAACCGGCGACCAGCTCCGCATCGTCGGTGAGCTGATCGACGGCGAGACCAATCGCGACGTCTGGGCCGAGCACTACGACCGCACCGCCACGGACCTGCTCGCGGTGCAGGACGAGGTGATCCGGTCGGTCGTCGGGCACATCGCCGCGAACGTGGTCGAGGCGGACGTCGTTCGGGCGACGCAAAAGCCCACGATAAACCTCACGGCCTACGATCTCACGCTTGTCGGGCGCAAGCACCTGCAGGCGATCACGCAGCCCGAGAACGAGCTTGCCCGGGAGGCATATGAGCAGGCGCTCGTGGCAGACCCGAAGTGCGCTGAGGCCTGGGTGGGCCTTGGACGCGTGTATTATTACGGGTTCAGCCGGGATTTTGGGCCGCTGACCGGTCCGCCTGCCCTGGAGAAGTCGATCGCGGACTTCAACAAGGCGATCGCGCTGGACCCGAACCAGGCCGACACCTACGCGTACCTGGGGGCGGCGGAGATGCGGCAGCACCAGTACGACCAGGGCGCCGCGCACCTCAAGCAGGCGCTCACGATGAACCCGGACAGCGCGGAGATCCGGTACTACTACGGAGAAGGCCAGTTCTGGATGGGCGATTTCCCGGACGCCATCACGCAGGTCAAGGCCGCGCTCGCGCTCGATCCCTTCGCCGGCGCCAACTGGTACATGCGGCTTGCGTGGGCGGAGTACTTCGTGGGCGACTACGATGCTGCATTGACAGCCGCGAACCAGGGATTGAAGAGGTCCACGACCGTCGCCCGCTTGTACAACGTCCGTGCCGCCATCTACGCCGAGCAGGGCAAGGACGACCTCGCGCAGGCCGATGTCGCCAAGGCGTTCGCCGTCGACCCGAAGAACTCGCTCGCACAGGTAGCGGCAACGTCGCCGTTCCGAGACCACGCGACGCTCGACCGGTTCCTCGCCTCGCTTCGGAAGGCCGGCGTTGGCGAGGGCCCGGCCTCCTCGCCTTGAATTCGGCGAATTTTCGAGGGCGCTGTGACACCGCCCCTCCTCGGGACATCTGCGCGGTGAGAGGTTCATCATGCAAACCGTCACCCTCGTCGGCGTCGACTCCTGCAACCCCGCCAGCCTGCTGCTCGCGATCCACGGCCGCGTGCTCGCGTTCGGCGCCACCTGCAACGTCAAGCGCCTCGACGGCGGCAAGATGGAGGTGACGGTACAGGCCGGGCCGGACTTCGCGGCGGCGCTCTGTGACTACCTCGTGGTCTGGTACGCGCGCTGGCGGCGGTCTCCGCAGGCGTTCTAGCGGACCGCCATACCGACCACGGCACGCGGATCGTGGTGCAGACGAAGGTCGCGGCCGTATCGTAAAAACACGGCGTTTATCCTACGTGGCACGCGACTTGCTAAACCCCGTTGCGCACCCGTCACCCCGGAGTCTCCCATGCGAACGTCCCACGCCGCCCTCATCTCCCCCGTCCTCGTCGTCCTCGCGCTTGCCGGCTGCGCCGAAGGCAAGATGTCCGGGTCCTACGGGTCCTACGCCTACGACTCCTCGGACACCGGCAGTAGCTTCGTCTCCGCCGACACGGCCGACACGGACACACAATCGGACAGCGCGACGGACACGGGCGTCTGCACCCACAGCTCCGACAACCCGATCACGCTCTACATGTCGGCAGACGACTCCAACTCGCAGGCCACCCCGGTGCTCGCCCGCGCCGCGATCGACGGGGGCCGTGCCTACAACGGGCCGGCTCGCAAGTGGGAGTTCCTGAACTACTACGACTTCGACTATCAGGCCGCCGACGCCGGGACCGTCCGCATCGTCCCGCAGATGGAGGCCTCGCAGGACTACCCCGGGGACCTGGAGCTGGTCGTTGCCGTCGTGGCCCCGCACGTCTCGCCCGCCGACCGCGAGCCATTGAGCCTCACGTTCGCGCTCGACACCTCGTGCTCGATGGGCGGACAGGGACTCGCGATGGCCGAGGCGAGCATGCAGTCCATGGCGCACCAGCTTCGCAGCGGCGACACGGTCTCGCTGGTCACGTGGTCGAGCTCCGCCAACACGGTCCTCGATGGTCACGTGGTGGCCGGGCCTGACGACGCCCAGCTCCTGAGCGCCATCTCCGGGCTGCGAGCGGGCGACGACACCGACCTTTCCAACGGCCTGTCCACGGCCTACCGGGTGGCGGATCGCCACACCGCGGCGGGCACGATGAGCCGCGTCGTCCTCATCAGCGACGGCGGGGCGAACGCCGGTCAGACGGACGAGAGCCTCATCGGCGACCACGCAGCCGCCGCTGAGCGCGACTCCGTCTACCTGATCGGGGTCGGCGTCGGCGATGCGGGGAGCTACAACACCACGCTGATGGACGTCGTGACGGACAAGGGCCGCGGCGCGCACGTCTTCATCGACTCCGCGTCCGAGGCGGCGCACCAGTTCGACGACGACACGCGGTTCCTCCAGAACCTCGGTGCCGCCGCCACCGACGTCAAGCTGGCGATGACGTTGCCAGCAGGTTGGGTCATCGACCGGTTCTCGGGCGAGCAGATCAGCACCCAGAGCAGCGACGTCATCCCGCAGAACCTCGGCGCTGACGACCAGATGATCTACCATCTGACCGTGCGGGCCTGCGGCGGCGACCCCAGCGCCAGCTTCCACTTCGACGCCACGTGGTCCGACACCACTGGCAACCCCAAGGACACCCAGCTCGACGCGGATGTGCCGACGATGTCCGCGGCGACGGGCACGCAGGTCGCGAAGGCCGTCGCGCTCGTGGACGCGGCGACGGCGATCGAGGGGGTCTGGGCCGAGCCCCAATCCGGGCGGCAGGCGTACATCGACGCTGCGGTGGCCAAGGTCCAATCGGCCATCGACCTTCGGCCAGACGACGGCGACCTCGCCGAGGTCAAGGCGGAATTGTCGGCGATGCGCAACGAGTTGTAGCGGACCCGTCTCTCCCTGACTACCGCGGCGCCGCGATCGGCGGACCCATCGGCGCCGCAACCCCGCCTTGCTCGGCCCGCTGGGCCTCCGTCGCCCCGGCGAAGCAGGCCGGCGTTGGGCAACCGGCGGCGCTCACTGGGACCCCGCTGGTGAACCGCTCTCGGAAATACGCAGCCCAGAAGAGCTGTTCTGCGACAGGCGACTTCGCGTAGCGAGCGAATGCGCCGGCCACCTGCGCGGGCGTTCGCGTGAGGATGCGCTCGTCCAACGCCTGCGAAATCAGGTGGTAGTTGCACTCATGCGAGAAGCGCGGGAGCGTGTCGCACGTCGAAAAAGCCAACTGGAACTCCCCTCCCCGGCCCGTCCGTTCCGCGTACATGAACCGGCACTCCTCGGCCCAGGCATCAAGCCGGATGTCAGCGCAATCGCCGATCCCGCGGCCGTGCGACTGGGCGATGGCGACGAGGCAGTCCGAACGACTCGGCTCTGCGGCGATAGCGGCGCAGTCGGCGTGCGCCACCGACCACACGCTCGCGACGAGGGCGGCGGCGTACCGTTGGCTGTCCGGCACGCGGGCGCACGCGAGCAGGACGAGAAGGCTCACCCCAACGCCAGCATCGCATCCAGCGGCTTCTTCGCCGCCAACCTCAACTCCTCGCCCATCAGCAGCTCGGGCTGCATGTCCCGGAGCGCCAGGTACATCTTCTCCAGCGTGTTGCGCTTCATGTGCGGGCACTCGTTGCACGCGCAGGTCTCGTCGATGCCGGGGAGCGGGATCAGCAGCTTTGACGGTGCGGATTTCTGCATCTGGTGGAGGATGCCGGGCTCGGTGGCGACGATGAACGTGGTCGCTGGGTCCTTGACGACAAAGTCCAGCAGCGCGGACGTCGACCCGATGAAGTCGGCTTTTTCGAGGAGCGAGGGCTCACACTCGGGGTGGGCGACGATCCTGGAGCCGGGGTTCTTGAGCTTCAGCTCGATCATCCGGCGTTCGCTGAACGTCTCGTGCACCATGCAGGTGCCCGGCCACAGCAGCATCGGCCGGTTCATCTTCTTGGCGATGTAGCCGCCGAGGTTGCGGTCCGGCGCGAAGATGAGCGGTTGATCGGCTGGAAAGCTGGCGACGACGCGCTCCGCGTTGGACGAGGTGCAGATGATGTCGCTGATCGCCTTCACGGCCGCGGAGCAGTTGATGTAGGAGACGACCTTGTGGTCGGGGTTTTTGGCCTTCATGCGCGCGAGCAGGGGCGCTGGACAGGCATCGGCGAGCGAGCAGCCGGCGGCCATGTCGGGGATGAGCACGGTACGCGTCGGGTTCAGGATCTTGGCGGTCTCGGCCATGAAGTGCACGCCGCAGAACAGGATGACGTCTGCCGTCGTCTTCTGTGCGGCGCGGGCGAGCTGCAGCGAGTCACCGATGTAGTCGGCGATGTCCTGGATGTCGGGCTCCTGGTAATAATGGGCGAGGATGACGGCGTTTCGCTGCTTGCGAAGGGCGTCGATGGCACCGAGGAGGTCGATCGGCAGCGGTTGTGTGTCGGGGCTTGGCATCTGCCCGGATATCAAGGCGCCCCCATGCGCGTTGCCATCCTCCTCCCGTGCCTGAACGAGGCCGACGCGCTGCCGGCCGTGCTCGCCGGTCTAGCACCAGCCGTCCGGGATGGCGCACGCGTGATTGTATGCGACAACGGGTCGACGGACGGGTCGCGCGAGATCGCCCGGTCGCTCGGGGCAAACATCGCGACCGAGACCCGGCGAGGCTACGGCGGCGCGGTGCTCGCAGGCATCGCGGCGATCACCGGCGACCCGCCCGACGTCGTCGTCATGATGGACGCCGACCACTCCAACTACGCCGAGGATCTGCCGGCGTTGCTCGGCCCGATCCTGCGCGGCGAGGCGGAGCTCGTGCTCGGCGAGCGGATGACGTTGGGCGACGTCCGCGCTTTGACCCCGCAGCAGCGCGCCGGAAACGCGCTGGCGACGGCGTTGATCCGCGCCCGAACAGGCCGAGCCTACCGGGATCTCGGGCCCTTTCGCGCGATCCGCTGGGAGGCGTTGCGGGGGCTGGCGATGGAGGACCAGACGTGGGGCTGGAACGTGGAGATGCAGATCAAGGCGGTTCGACGAGGACTTCGCGTGGTGGAGGTGCCCGTCCGCAATCGGGCGCGGATCGGTGAGAGCAAGATCTCGGGGACGGTGTCGGGGGTGGTGAGGGCGGGGGCGAAGATCGTGTGGGCGTGTTGGAGGTATGGGTGAGCCAGGAGAGAGTCCGTTTCCGTAACTTTGTGCGGCTGCCGAAACCTTTCGCCGGCCGCCCTTCGGGCTGTGTGGCGCAGGGTCGGCCCCGCCGTCTCCGCCCGCCGCTCCCGGCACCCGCGACTCGTCCGTCACCGGGGCATCGCCTACCAGCACCCGGATCTCCACCTCGCGCGTCTCGGTGTCCACGGTCACCCGCTCGATCAGCTCCGCGATGATCGCCCGCTGCTGGTCGCGGTTCACCGTCTCGACAGCGGCGCGCATCGACGCCAGACGCTTGTCTGCAGCAGCGAGCCGGGCGGAGCGGGCGCCGTGATTGCGTTCGTCCATCTGGGACAGTTCGAGCCGGTTCAGGAGCGGGGCGCGCTCCCGCTCGATGGTCTCCAGCTCGGTCGCCAGCTCGTCCTCGGTGTACAGCCCCTTGCGGAAGGCCGCCTGGATCCGGCTGCGTTCCAGGGCCAGCCGCTCCAGGTCGGCGCGGAGCGTGCGCGCGGCGTCGGCCCCGACGGCGTTCTTCTTCGCGTCGGCATCCACCGCGCGCTCGACCTCGGCCCGGAAGTAGCCCGGCTCGGTGATGAGCTGCTTGACGTAGCCCCAGACGACGGCCTCCAGTTGGTCGGCGCGGATGCTCCCCCTGGCTGTGCACCGTTCGCAGTTCACCTGCGGCCGGTTGGCGAACTCGCATCGGTAGTACATGTTCCTGTCCTTGACCGTGGTTTGCCCTCGCATTTTCCGCTGGCAGTGCGCGCACCACACGACCGCGCGCAACAGGTAGTCGTACTTGAGCGGGCGCGCCACTGGCCGGGGACGGCCACGCAAGGCGGCGTTCGCCGCGTCCCATTGCTCGCGGGTGACGACCGGCTCGACCGACACGGTGAAGTTGGGGTCCCACGCGGGGTTCGGTGCCCAGCGCTCCGAGCAGAACACCGGGTTGGCGAGGATGTCCTGGATCGAGCGCCGGACGATGAACTTCGTGCCCAGCTCCTTCGGCGTACCCTTGGGCGTCCCCCTCGGGCGGTAGCGCTGCATGCGGCTGGACGGCATGTTGCGCCGCACCAACTCCCGCTCGATCTGGAGCGGCCCCATCCCATCCGTCGCCAGCCGGAAGATCTCGCGGACAACCGCCGCCTCACCGGGCTCGGCGATGTACCCGTGCTTCTCGGGCGACCACTGCAAGCCAAGCGGCGTCTGCGTGAGCGGGCGGCCCCCCTTGCGAAGCACCGCGTCCTTGCGCCCGCGCACCGTGCGCTCGCGGGTCTTGGACCGCTCGTAGGACGCCACGGACGAGAGCATGTCCTGCGTGAGCTTCTCCTCGGGCGTGATGTCCCGCAGGATGCCCTTCGGGGTCGCGAGCAAAACGCCGTGGTCCCGGAGCGCCTTCCGCACGATCGCCCGCTCAAAGGGATCCTCGGCGCGGGAGGTACGGTCGAGGTCCACGACGAGCAGGTAGTCCACCGCCCGCTGCTCGATCAGCCTGAGCGCGCGGCTCATGCCGGGCCGCTCCCACGCTGGCACCGTGCCGCTGAAGCCGTCGTCCTCCTCGACGGACACGACCGTCCAGTCGTTCGTCCGCGCTGTCAGGAGCAGCAATTCGCGCTGGGACTCGATGGTCCCGGCCTCGCGTTGGCGGTCGGTGCTGACGCGGCAGTAGATGACGCACTTCATGGCGTTTTTCCTTTGGTGGAAGGCTTCGGAGCGCGCGGGTTGCGAGGGGTGCGCGAGTGATCGACCTCCACCTCGCGCCAGTCGGGCTTCTGGTTCA
>CAIMSU010000053.1 GCA_903844155.1 uncultured Pseudomonadota bacterium
ACCGTCGTCTACCTGTCCGAAGCTGCCCCACGAAGACCGTTGGAAAGCCGTGTGCGGGAAAACCGCAAGCACGGTTTGAATGGGGGCTTTTTGAAACAAGCCGGCAAAACGCCGGTATTGCGCTAAGAGTCTACCTATGCACCACCGTGCAGGCCTCCTCGAACGTCGCCGCAGGCCGGTTCGTCAGCAGCATCCATTCAAGCGCCTTCTCGCCCGAGGGCGTGGTCCCGACTTCGATGGCGTACACGGCGTAGACATGGATGGGGTGCTTCTTCTTGGTCTTGGTGTCGAATCCGTTGAGCGTCAACAGCTCCGACCTCACGTCCATTCTCGCCGTCCGCGGCTTGCGACCCGGACGGCCGGTCACCTCGATGGTGAACTGCCCGAGCGGCTCCTGGTCGCGAAGGCTCTGCCAGAGGTAGACCCGCTCGCCGGCCTCTGCATCGACGACCACGCGCCGGTCGTGTGCGGCCCGGACGGTCAGGTAAATGTCGGCGTGGTGCGCCATGAGCAGCACGGGCCATGCGTCTCCCCCGCGGTCGAGTTGAAACCACGGCCGGCATCGCTCGGCGCTGAACAACTCACGGGTCGAGTCCAAAACAGAGAGCCAATGCTGAGTTTCCTTCTCCTCGGGCGTCCGTCGCTTCGTCGCCTTGGTGGCCTTGGTCTCGGTTCGCGCCCACCACGCCTGCCCGAGAAGGCCGAGCGGCGTGCCATCCGGAGCGACGCCAATAGCAGTCATCACCTGAAATCCCCGCGCACCGCTGGAACGCGCGCCGACCGGACCGGTCCCGCGAACCCGCACGTCGTCCGTGATGTTGAGGCTGGTGCCGTCGACGGGGACGATGACGACGTCGAGCTGATCGCAACGACGTACGGTCGCGCTGTACGCCGCCGCCGAAACCGAGGCGGCATCAACGTCTTCGTTGTCGAGGAATCGGTACACCGCTCGTCGCTCCGCGGTCGAGGAGAAGGACTCCGTCACCGTGCCCGCCGGCCTATCCCCGAACCCGGACGCCATCGAGATGAGTCGCGCAACTCGGCGTGCGTCGCCAAGGTCAGCGGAGCCGTACTCGTCAATCGCCCATTCCAAACTGCTCATCACCATCGTCGCTCCTTTGGGGGAGCGGCTGGAGTAGGCGCGGCTATTGACGGGTCAAGATGTGATCAATGCTCAGACTGGGATGGGGGGACGTATCCATCACCGCCCGGTGACCCGTGGGTTGACTATCAGATCGCTGCGTCCACCGCCTGCGGCCTCACCGTCTCCGGGAACATCGTGTGTGACGGGGCAGGCATCGGGCCCCCGCCCGCCGCACCCTGACGCCGTAAAGGCGTAGATCTTCCGCCAGCCGGTTTCAGGTGCGTGATCAGTCCGAAAGCGCCGTCGTCTGCGAATCCAACTTGACCGGAACGCCCACGTGGTCGCGCTCGGCGGTTGCCTTCTCAGCCGCGACCCAGCCCGTGTACGCCGCCAAGTTCACGAAGGGCTCGTCCGACACGATCCACTCGACCTTGCCGGTGCCCTTGCAGCCCTCCGCGAGCTGTCCCGTCGCCGGGGCCACCACGTTCGGCATGAACGCCTTGATGGCGTTCGGCTCGGCGCGCTCGACCAGCTCGTCCTGCCAGGAATGCCCCGTGTCCCAGAGCTGCGCGGCGTGGACCGTCACCCGCGTGTCGCCCTTCTTGCAGGTCGCCGTTTCGACAGCGGCGATGCCCCAAAGCAACTTCCCGCCAGTCAGGTCGGCCTTGTACCGGATGGCCACGAGCTGGTCCGCGGCGACCTCGTCGCCAAGCGCGAGGTAGGCCTTACGGGCTTCCGGGAACGCGCGCTCGGGGAGCCTGGGCGCCATCGCTGCAAGACCGGCCTTTGCTGCGGTGATCCGGTCGGGTGAGGGACCAGACGCCGCGCCCACGCCGCCCGCCGCTGGCAGCGCCCGGACGAGATCGATGAACACGAGCGGGTCCGTCTCCTTGTCCGCCAGCGCCTGGATGGTGGTGACGGAAGCGGCGCCCGCGTTCGTCGCGTACGTCCCGAGGACGGCCGAGAACATCGCCCGATCGGACTTCGCCGTGGTCAATTCGGTCGTCAGGAGCGCCTGGACGGCCGGGACGCGGCACTCGTCCAACGCGGAGTACCAGCCGGACGACCAGAACTTGTCGCCGAGCGCGGTCGCGCTGTCCGTCCAGAATCCGACGACGCCTGCTTTGTCGCACGCCTCGCCAAGGTGGTTCAGCGTGGAGGCCCGTTCGTCGGCTTCGAGGCTGGAGAGCCAGTCGCGGACGGGCTGGCCCTGGCCGAGGGAGATGGCGACGAGCGCGGCGGCGTCGCCCGTGGGGCCCGCGAGCATGCGCTTCACGGCGGCGGGGGCGGCGGCGGTCGCGGCGGCCTTGTCGCAGGTCGCGAGGTCGACGAACGCCTGCGCGCTTGGCCCGGGCGAGGCCTCGGTGAGCGCGGTGGTGAGCGCCTTTGCGTCGCAGCCACCAGCGGCGGCCGGCTTTGCAGCGGCGGCGGGCGCTGCGTGGGCGAGGGAAAGGACGGCGAGGACGGGGAGGATCAAGCGGTCTCCAGGAGCGGGCGCGGGAGTATCAAGAAACCGCCGATCAGGCTGGGCGGCCAAGTCGAAGGCGCGACTTCGTGCCCTGCACGAAGCGTGCCTTCGACGCGGTCAGTAGCGGTCGCGCCCGTCGATTCCCGCTCCGGAGTTGACACGTCAAGCGAGATCGCGAACACGCGTCCCAGCCGGAAAATTCGGCGCGACGGGCAAGAAACGGCCATCCCCGGACCGAAGGGGCCGGGGATGGCTGCAGCGTCGGACCCACGGCCAACACGGTCTCCTTGATATGGCGGCTTCGATGCCGACGGAGCCCGGAACGACCTCGACGAAGGCGGCGGGGGCCAACGCGGCCGCGCTGCGCTCAGTGCGGCGTCCGCCCTCGTTGCCGATCACGCGCGTTGCCCTCCTCGCGACGTTCGGATTGGTGGTCTCGGCCGCCGTCGGCCGGTTCGTGATGCACGCCCTTCGGCCGGACGGTCAGGCTCCGATGGTCAACGAGCCCGTCCTGTGCCTCGCGGCGGCGCTCTGGAGCGCCGGGATCGCGGCGCAGGGACCGCGTTGGAACGCGCTGCTGCCGCCCGGCGGAGGCGTGCGGCGGACGCTGTACTCGGGGCTGGCCGTGCTCGGCGCCAACGCGCTCACCGTCACCGTTCCGGGCCCCTCCGGGGAGGCGCTGCTCACGGCGTTCTGCGCCCGCGACTTTGGGGTGCCGTGGGCGACCGGGGGCGCCGCGATCTTCCTCGCACGCCTGCTCGGGCTGGGGCTCCTGGGCGCCGGGGCGCTGGCGGGTGTGGGGCTGGTGCCGGGCGGCTCGGCGTGGGCGCCGGCGGCTGGGTTCGCGCTCGGGCTGGGCGGGCTGCTGGTGTCGACGTACCTCGTGGCCGGGCGAGGGCTGCGGGGGGCGGTGGCGACGGTCGGAGGCTGGCTGCCAGCGCACCTCTGGCGGCGCATCGGTCCGGCGGTTGTCGGTGTGGTGGACCAGGTGCTCACGCCGGGCGCGCAGCCCGTACGAACCTGGCTCACGGCGACGGCGTGGTCGCTGGTGAGCACGGTGTTGATGGCGGCCGGTGGCTACTGCAGCGCGGTGGCGGTGGGCGTGGCTCCGTCGCCCGCGATCTACCTCTGGATGCACGCGGTCAGCGCCGTCGCCGGGCTCGTGGCGATGGTGATCCCGGCGGGCATCGGGCCGTTGGACGCGCTGTGGGTCGGCCTGTACGTCGCCGTCCGCGCGTCGGGCGAGAGCGAGGGCGAAGCGCTGCAGCAGGGCGTGATCGCGGCGGTCGCCTGGCGGCAGATGCAGGCGCTCTCCCTGCTCATCAGCCTCGGCCCGCTGGCGTGGGTGGGGCGACGGGCTGCCCAGCCTTCAGCCGCTCAGAGCACCTGAAAGGGAAACGCGACCTGCATCTCCTTCGGCAGGTTCATCAGCACGCGCTCATCGTCCTCGTTCAGCACGTCCTGGGCGTGGAAGGCGTACACCCCCTCCGTCAGCGGCGTGCGGGTGGTGATGAGGTAGTCGTCGCGCGAGGGCAGCGATTCGAGGTCGAACGCCACCTCGCTGTCCGAGACCCACAGGTTCACCGTCGCCTCGGTCGGCCCGAGCACCCCCTTGATCTGCGTCTTGTTGACGAAGCGGAGCTTGGAGAGGTGCAGGTTCATCCTCGCCAGCTCGCTCGGCCGGAGCATCGAGGTGAACACGAACTTCGCGGGGTGGCTCGCAGCGAGGCCCTGGTCGGGGATGTTCTGGATGCCGGCGTAGTGCTGCATCTCGGTCGCCACCATGCGGATGCGCTGGGCGGGCACCTCGATGTAGGCCGTCGCGCCGATGGCGTAGAAGCCGGGCTTTTCGGGCTCGGGGTACAGTGTGAACGTCAGTGGGGAATAATCGGCGTTCTCCGCGATCTCCGGGAGGTCCGCGACCTCCTTGATGTACCCGGGCTTTCCGGCCATCGCGCGCTTGACCGGCGCGTCCGTCGGAATGGAGAACGTGCCCTTGTCGTCGGCATTGTAGCGTTGGACGACGCCCTCGATGACCACGGTGGCGTCCGCCACGGGCTTGCCCCAGATGTCGACGACCTTGCCCTCCAGCTTTCGCTGCGAGCCGCACCCGACCAGCATCAGCGCGAGGAACAGGGGTGCCGCGGCCATCAGCCCTCGCCCGCCGCGGCGGCCGCGAACCAGTGGTCCAGCGTGCCGTTGTCCAGCTCGTTCAGCGTATGGCGGGTGAAACGCTCGTACACGAGCCAGTCCTCCACCTTGCGACCCTCCCGCCGCTCGATCTCATCCATCGCCCAGTGATGGCAGCGCTCGACGAAGTCCCGCGACGCGGCCCAGCGCTGACCGGGGTCGGCGGGGAGAGCTGGGCGCGATTCGCGAATCGACATCGGGAGTCCCACTATCGCTGGGATCTGCCGAAGTCTACAGGCATTTCGCGGTCCGCCGGGCCGGCCTCGGCGGAACGACTACAGATTCCCCGCCTTGACCCCGCTGCCGAGCCCGTCGATCGTCTCGACGGCGCCGTAGTCCCGTGCGGCCGGCAAGTCGCGGAGCGTGGCGACGAGGGTGAGGCCGAGCCACTGGACCTGCGACTGGACGAGCACGCCATCGCCGGACACCAGGAATTGCGCAGCCGCCCCCGTGCCCGTCAGCGTGTAGCGGGTCACGTCGACGGACTTGCCCGCGACCTTGACGCTGGCTGGCTCGCCCGCGCCAAGCGAACCGATGACGACGTCGCCCGTCTCGGCAATGACCAGGCCGAATGTCCCGGGGTTGTCGAGGATGCCGACGCGCGCTGGGTCCATCAGGTCCAGCGTGGAGATGCGAACATCCGCTTCGTTCCGGTCGTTCTCCTTGCCACCGCTCTGGACCGTGACCTGCCAACCGCCCTGCGGGAGCTCCTGCGCGGCGACGGCAGCCCGGACGCCGTTCCGGTCCGTCGCGGAGGAGAACTGCGCGCTGCTCGGCGTGGAGAGGCCCGACCCGCGCGAGTCGAGCGTGACGCCGGCTGCGACGATGTGGGTGAGGCTCTCGACGAGGTGGCGCTCGCCGGAGGGGCGGGCGTAGTACTTGATGGTCACGTCGCGGGTGCCGACGGCGGCGCCGTCCACAGCGAGATCGTAGGTGAGGTGCTGCTCAGCGGCGTTCGCGAGGGAGGGGAGGCCGAGCAGCGCGACGACGACGCCGAGGACACGGCGGGCCGGGCGGACAACGAGACGGGTCATCGGCAATTCGTAACCCAGGCGATCGCCGCATCGCGGTCGAGCACCCGCCCGGAGAGCTGCTCCTCCCGCAGTCGGCCGAGCAACGACCCCATCTCCGGGCCCCTCGCCACCCCGATCGCCATCAGCTCCTTACCCCCGATCAACGCCGGTAGTGGCTGGCGAACCACGCCCCAGGCCGCCGCGTGCTCCAGGAGTCCAGCCGACCCGATCAGGCGCGCCAGCAGCTCCACCTCGCAGCCTTCGGCCGCGCGCACCACAGCCTCTCGCCCCCGCGGCTCTCCGCCCGCCGCCGCCTGGACCAGCGCGAGGACCTGGTCGCGCACGCGGTACCCGTCGACGCGATGCACGTTCAGCCGATCGAGCACATTTGCCGCCTGCTCCGCCGTCAACCCGTCGCACGCGCCCGCGAGCAGGAGCGCGAGCCGCCGTGCCTTGCCGTCTACCGGCACTGCTGCGATGCGGTCCAGCGCCGCGCCGACGTCCCGCCCCGCCCACTCCGGCACCAGCCGCGCCCAGATCCGCGCCTCCGCCGCCACGTCCCAGCCCACCGAGGGCTTTGGCGACCGCATCAGCAGCTTCTCCACCTCGCCCCACACCCGCTCCGCCGGCAGATCATCCAGGGGCATCGCACTACACAGCGCCTGCAACTCCGGGTCCACCCGAAACCCGAACCGCCCCGCGAACTGCGCAACGCGCAAGGCCCGGAGCGGATCCTCGACGAACGTGCCCGGGTCCACGGCGCGGAGCAGGCGGCGGTCCAGATCGCCAAGCCCGTCAAACGGGTCCTCGTACACCCCCTGGAGCGGGTCCCAGCCAATGGCGTTGATGGTGAGATCCCGCCTTCGCGCGGCCTCTTTCACCCCGATGAAGGGCGCGGCCTCGGCCACGATGCCCTTGTGGCCGCGCTGACCGTCCGGGCCGAGCCGGTCGCGTCGCGGAACACTCACGTCGACCTCGTCGCCCCCGAGCCGCAGCTTGTACACCCCGAAGGACTTACCGACCTCGCCGACGCGTCCGAGCCCGCGCAGGACCTCCTCCAGGCGCTTCGGTTCAAGGCCGTGAACCTCCACATCCAGGTCCTTGGGCGCCTCGCCCCGGCAACTGTCGCGCACCGCCCCGCCGATCGCCAGCGCCCGCCCCCCAGCCGCTGCGCAGGCCTCAAACAGGCGCAGGAAGCGGCTCGGCAGGATCATCGGGGTCGGGGTCATCGTTCTCCGCGCGGGTACGGTATCCGGGATCGCTGCTGAGAGGGTCTGTCGCCCGCCGGCGAGACCACGCGTTCGGCCGGCGGCTAAGCTCTGCGCGATGGCGCGCATCTCCTGGCTCATCCCCGTCCGCGACGAGCCGCGCCTGGCCGACGCTGTCGCGAGCGTCGCTGCGGAGCTGGGGCCGGACGACGAAGTCATCGTGGTCGATGACGGGAGCGTCACGCCGGTCGACGCGGGGGCGCTCCCCGTGCCGACTCGGGCGCTGCGGGTGGTGCGTCAGGGGCGGCTCGGCATTGTCGCGGCGCTGAATGCGGGGCTTGAGCGCGCGCGCGGCACGTGGATCGCCAGAATGGACGCCGACGATCTCGTGCTGCCGGGACGGATCGAGGCGCAGGTGGCGGCGATGACCGCGGGCGTCGTGGCGGTCGGCGGCCGGGTGCGGACGGATGCGGTGGGGATGGCCGCTTATGTCGCATGGGTGAACGCCAACGATCCGATGGCGGAGCGCACGGTCGAGAGCCCCTTGGTCCACCCTGCGTCGCTCCTGCGCGCCTCGGCGGTGCGGGAGGTCGGGGGATACCGCCTGGCCGCTGCGGGCGCACCGCATTTTCCCGAGGACTACGACCTTTTTCTGCGACTGGCGGACGTTGGCCGGCTCACCCGCGTTGACCGCGAGGTCCTCTACTGGCGGGATGGCCCCGGTCGACTCACCCGGACGGACCTTCGGTATTCGTCGCCCGCGTCGGTTCCGCTCAAGCGCCGCTGGTTGGCGCCGCGGGTGGCCGGACGGCGGGCTGCGGTGCTTGGGGGCGCCGAGGGAGGGTGGGCCGAGTGGCTGGTGGAGGTTGGCGCGACGCCGGCGGCGCTTGGCCAAGCCGATCTGGCGCTGCTCGCACCCATGGATGCCGAGGAGCGCGGGCGACTACGCGCCGTAGTGCAGGCGAGTCGGCCGGACCTGCGGGAGGGCGAGGGGGTGTGGGCGGTCGGGTAGGGCGTGGCGGGGCGGGTGGTCATACGCCCACGGACCGAGGGCTCCGAGCGACGTCGGCCTATGCCCCGATCCACGGAAACAGCCCTGGCACCCGGAGCGGGCGCTCAAGCGCGCGCCACTTCTTCGCGAGGTCCGGGCGAGTGTCGTCGACGAGCCAGGCGGCGGTCTCGTAGAGGATGGCGCCGTTCTCGGGCCCGGCGTCTGCGAGCAGCGCGTCCATGCCGGGGTCGGTTAAGTCCCGCGTGAGCAGGGAGGAGGGGGCGAGCTGGCCGGGGCCGAGGTTGCCGTTCTCCTCGGCCGCCACGGCGTCCGCCCATTCCTTCGCGTTCGTCGCCCCAACCACCTTCGCAGCCGCGGCGAGCAGCACCTGCCCCGAGACGGGTCCAGCTTCAAGGAGCGACTTGAGCGCCGCCCGGTCGCCGCCGCGGGAGAGCTCGATGTCGTAGTGGAGGTCCGGCATCTTGTTGCGGGTGTGCGCCGCCTCCGTGCGTGCGGTCTCGAGATCCCCAGCGTTCAAGGCGACGAAGGCGACCTGGTAGTGTACGTCGGTGTCCTTTTCGGCAGCACCCTTCAGCGCGGTGAGCAGGTTCTGGAGCTGGTCGGGTGACTTCTCAGCCTGCCACGCGGCCTTCTGGAGCGGCGAGAGCGCGTCCTCCAGCCCCTCCGGCCCAAGCCCCTGCGCGTGGTGCATCAGGATCCGGTCGTTCACGGCGCCGTTGTCCATGTCCGGGTCCGCGCAGGCTGTCGCAAAATGGGCCTCGGCGGCGGCATAGCGCCCGTGATTCTCGTCGGCCACGCCGAGCGCGTAGTGGGCCCACGGGTAGTCGGGCGCCACCTTGAGCGCGGCTTCAAAGGTGGCCCTCGCCGCGGCCTCGTCGGTGAGCATGCGACCGTACAAGTACAGGTTTGCGGCTGTGGGTGCCGCTTCCGCAGCCTTGCGGTAGCGGTCGACGATCGCCTCGTCGGCCCGATGCGCGTTCTGGTAGCCGCGCTGCACGTTGATGTCGTCGGGTTGGAGCAGCACGAGCTTGTCGTAGAGGGCGGCGCGCTCGGCCGCGGACACGCTGCTCACCTGGATCAGGCCGCGGATGGACGCGGGAGAGTCCGGGTGCAACGCCAGCTCTGCGCGGGCGATCTCCTCCGCACGGGCGGGAGACTGGAGTTGCTCGACGACCGGGAGGAGGGTGAGCCAGGTGCCGTCGCCCTCGCGCAGCACGTCGGAGAGCACGCTGCGGTGCTCGTTCGTCTGCGACTCGTCCATCTCGATCTCCTTTGGTGGCTCCACAAAGTAGTAGTCAGCGTTGACCGGGAAGAAGCGCTTGTCGTAGAGCGTCGACGGGAACGGCTCCCCCGTGCCGTACACCATGTCCTCCCGGGCGATGAGGCCGCGGCCGGCGACGTTCCAGAGGCGCGTCTCCCCGTCGTCAACCTGCTCTTCCGCGGTCTCGATCTCGACGGGTTCGGCGTTCCCGACCTTTGCGGTCGCGTGGAGATGCACAGGCCCACGGCTCGGGGAGACGTGCACGGCCTGCCCAGGGCCCACGTCCGCCTCGACGTCGCCCACGACCGCATGCAAGGTGGCGTCGAACCCGTTGTAGACGACAACGTCGCCGTGCCGTCCCGAGTACACCGCCGCGGCCGCGGCCGTCGCCGTCGCCAGCCCCAACCCAACCAGCACCGCGACGCGCTGCCACTCGGCCCACGGCGGGTGCGGCGTTTTTGCCAGGAAGTACCAGCTACGCGCCTTTCCGCTCGGCAGCACGAGCCAGCTTGAGATGGGGAAGATCGGCACGAACACGAAGGCGAACCAGTTCGTGGCGATGTAGGTCTGGTCCGCGTTGTTGGGCTGGTGTTTCCCGTAGAGCGTTGTTCCAACGCCGTTGATCGTCTGCATCGTCGGCTTGCCGGCGCCGATGTTGAGCCAGAGCCGCAGGTCTTTCAGGTGCTTTTCACGCTCGGCCTTGCGCGTCGGGCTCAGCTCCTTGCGGTTCAGCTTCTTCAGCAGCTTCCAGGCCGCCACGCCCTTGCCGTCCTGGCGCAGCGCGATCACCTCGGCAGGGAAGAGCTGGGGGTCGAAGGCGTCCGCGTTGAGCTTGTCGAGCGCGTCTTTGCCGGGGAGCTGCAGGTCCAAGGGGCCTCGGGGATGCGGGAGTGTTCCTCAATTCGGACGGGTCTGCAAGCGGGAGGGCCCGCATTGCATGCCCCGAAGCGGGCTGTCGTTTAAGGAGAGGCGGGGACCGTTCCGAGGAAAGCGCGCAGCTCCTGGAGGGTCTTTGCGCCGACCGGGGCCGGTGTGGGATGCCACCGGAGCTCGCCGATCTGCGTCTCCGTGGCGTACTCGCCGATAGCTTGGTCGAGGGCGAGGAAGCCGAACTGACCGAGCGTGTCCGTCGGCGTCTCCGGAGGGAGGGGCATCCAGACGTCGACATCGGCGTGGGCAGCCGTCCCGCGCCACTGGACGCGCACGTCGGCGCAGGAAACTGTCAGGCCCGAGAGCTGAAGTTGCCAGTCTGGGGCGGCGTCCGGCTGACGGAAGGCGACGACCTGCCAATCGGGGATCCGGGGGGCGGCGGCCACCGTGGCCTTCACCGCTGGGAACGCGGATTGCAGGCCGTCTGCGCTGATGACAAGGAGCGACCCGCCGATCGGAGTCTGCCCGAGCTCGGCGATCAGGTCCGGCTCGATGGTCCGAACCTGCGCGGTGAGCGCATCGTACTCGGCTGGGTCGAGGTGGCCTGGGTCGCGGAAGCTGGCCTGGTGGGCGGTGAACCAGCTCCAGAAGGCCGGCATGGGCGCGGTCCGGTCGTTGGGTGCGAGGAGCCCGCAGCCGGTCGCGAAGAGGACGGGGACGGTGCTCCAGGGTGCGCGCATGGGGACCGGGTATCCTGTGGGCCCCCTGCGAGGATACGCCCCCCGGGATGCCTCCAGCGCGCCGAAAGCTCCTCTGTTGGGTCGTCACCGCCGTCCTGCTCCTTCCGATGGCGGCCTCGGGCATCCCCGAGCTGCTCGGCATGGCGCCGGCGATGAGCGCGGCGGCGCTGGTCAGGCTCGGGTAGCGGGCTACCCACGCCCCGTGTCCACCGCCTTTGCCGTCCTGCTCGCGCTCTGCTGCTCAGCGCTCTGGGCCGTCGCGAACGTGTACGTGCAGCGCGCCGGGCGCTCGCTCGGGGGCCTGCGCGCGATGTTCTGGGCGCAGGGCGCTGCCAGCGTTGGACTGGTGGCGTTCTCGGCCTGTTTTGAGCCGACGCCGACGATGCCCCCGTGGTCCGACCTCACGATCACCGCGGCCGGGAGCGCCGTTGGATACTACGCGATGATGGTGGCGTTCGCGACCGGGACGCTCGGCGGCGTGGTGCCGATCATCGCGGCGTGGGCGTTTCCGGCGGCGGTCGTCGGGGTGCTCTGGTCGGGCGACAGGCCGACGGGGGTGGAGTGGGTGGGCGCCGGGATGATCCTCGTCGGCGTCGTGGGGAACGGGGCGATCCCGGCCGCTGGACCGCGCGAGCCGGTCAAGCTGGCGCCGATGCTGTGGGCGGCGGCCGGAGCCGTGGGGTTCGGGGTGATGGTGGCGGGTACCGCGCGCTTGCGGACCCACCTCGGGCCGATCGGCGTGATCCCGGCGGTCTGGGCGGCACAATGGGTGTTGCTCTCGCCGGTCGTGGCGGTACGGCGCGAGATCGTGCGCCCGCCCTCGTCCGTTCAATGGCCGATGGTGCTGGGGATGGGGCTTTTTGAGGCGACGGGCTTCGTCGCGTTCACGGTGGCCAGCCGGTTCGCGCCGGTCGCCGTTGTCAGCCCGCCGGCATCGCTGTCGTCGGTGCTGACGGTGCTCTACGCGAGCGCTGTGTTGGGGGAGCGGGCGGGGCCGTTGCGGTGGGCGCTGGTTGTGCTCGCCGCCGTGGGCACCATCGTCGTCGGCAGCGGCTGAGTGCGCTGATTCGATGCGGACAAGGTATGATGCGGCATGTTCTTCTCGCTCATTTCGCTCGTCGCCCTTTCCGCCCCCGCCCTTGCCGACCAGGTGGTGACGGGGACCAACATCCGCATCTACTTCGACTCCACGGGCACCTGGAACGACCAGGACGCGGGTGCCGGGTTTCAGGCGTTGCACAACGGGGAATGGCTCGACTGGGCCTACGCCGGCTACCCGTGGCAGATGCTCTCGTACGAGTACAAGCTCGGCGACCAGAACTACGCCTACTACGCCAACTCCAACGCCGCCGCGGCGACGTGCACCGTCACCGGAGAGTCGAACCTGTCGACGGCGTCGGACGCCATCGCGTCCTACACCTACGACGGCACCGGCTCCCAGATCGTCCAGACCGAGTCCTGGGCGTTGGACGCGCGGGATCTGCGTGTCAACCTTCATGTCACCAACACGGATGCCAACCACCTCGTCAACCTCGGCGTCTACTTTGAGGTCGACCCCGATCCGGACGGGCCCGCCAACGTCTACACGACCATCAACGACACGCTGGACACCGATGGGGACGGCCTCGACGACCTCGTCGTCAGCTCCTCCGCCACGACCGGCTACGCGCTCGCGTTCGGCGCCTGCGACCCAACCATCGCCGAGCTGGGCCACAACGCCTCCTGGAGCACCAGCTACTCGGACCGGCCAACCCTGACCGACGAGGAGGCCGGCACCGCCGACGATGCGATGGGCATCCGCTACGCCCCGACAACCCCGCTCGCACCGGGGGAATCCGGGGATCTCACGTTCGTCGTGCTCGAGGGCGACAGCGTGGCCGACGTGGAGGCGGCGTGGGCCTCGACGGACCTGTGCGGGGGCTGCGATGCCGATGGCGACGGGCACAACGCCGAGTTCTGCGGCGGCGACGACTGCGACGACACCAACCCGGCCGCCTACCCGGGCGCGCCCGAGGTCTGGTACGACGGCGTGGATGAGGACTGTGCGGGCGGCGACGACTACGATCAAGACGCCGATGGCTACGACAGCGCGGCGGACACGCCCGACGGCGCCGGCTCCGGCCTCCCCGGCGACTGCGACGACACCAACCCCACCGCCTACCCTGGCGCGACCGACACCTGGTACGACGGCGTGGACAGCGACTGCGCGGGCAACGACGACTACGACGCCGACGGCGACGGCTATGAGAGCGACGATTTTGGCGGTGACGACTGCAACGACAACAACGCCGCGATCAACCCCGGCGCCACCGAGATCTGGTACGACGGCGTGGACCAGAACTGCGACGGCAACGACACCGACCAGGACGGCGACGGCTACCCCAGCCCCGAGGATTGTGACGATACAAACCCGGACATCTACCCCGGCGCCCCCGGCGTGAACGGCGACGGCGTCGACTCGGACTGCGACGGGAGTGACAACGACGTGGCCGCTGCGGGCGACACCGCGGTCGTCAAGGTTGGTGGCGGTTGCGGGTGTGCGAGTGCGCCGGATGCGGGAGTCGGGTGGTTGATCCTTGGGTTGGTAGGGGTGGCGGTCGGGAGGCGGCGGCGGCGTCCGGCCCGGCGTGGGTGAGCGGTAGATCGCCGACGGCCTGCTGGGGCGGGCTCTGCCGTGGGGTGGCGGGGCTCGGCGTCAGGCCCGCCTTTGCGCCGGCGTGCGATGTGGGCGGTGTCGATACGCGAGCAGACCGCCGGCAAAAGTCGCCGCCTGCGGGCAGACGTCAGTCAAAAGTCGCGGTGGGGGGCTCTGGGCGTGCTGGGGGGCCCGGTCGTGAGGCGGGCCGACGGGAAAGTCGGGAGACAATAGGCGATTATCGGCGTTCGCCGGTTGGGCCGGTTTCCGGTCGACGGCCGCCGCGTCGCCCAGCCGGCCCGCGCCCGAACCCCGCCGACTTTTGACTCGAGTCTGCAGCGAACAGCCGACATTTGACCCCGGTCTGGGAAAATTTCGCCCACCCCCTTGCCGACGGAAAACCGACGGACGTCCGTCACCCCCTGACGGACGTCCATCACCCCAACCGACTCTGACCATGGAAAAACCTTGATTTTTCCTCGGCACGGCGCTTGCTTCTACCCGGCGCACACCCGAGGCTTCCATGTCCCCCGTCTCCCCCTCCGATCCGTCCGTCCGGTCCGATCTCCACGTCACCTGGTCGCTCGCCGACGACCCGTTTGACTTCCGCCACGAGCCCGACGGGACCGCCGCTGTGCTCACCCTCCCCGATGGCCGCACTGTCGTGCTCTCCACGGATGCCTGGCTTGGCCTGCGCCCGGTGCTCGATCTCCTCGCCCCCGTCAGCGCGCCGCCCCAGAGCCCGGCCATAATCTCGGCGAATTTTCCGGCTGCGGAGGCCCTGCGCGTCGTCCCGCGCCACCCGGCGCCCGCCAATCGCGGCCGCCCGTGGACGGACGCCGAGCACGCATCCCTCGCGGATGCGTTCGCGGAGGGCACCGCGCCTGTCGACATCGCCCGCTCGATGGGCCGGACGCGGGGGGCGGTCCTCGCCCGGCTCGTGCGCCTCGGCCTGCTTGACGAGGCCGAGGCCGGGCTGCGGTACCCTGCGAGCCGCTCCCCTACGGCACCTTCGGCCCCAGCGTGATGTCCGTGACCACGTCCGCGCCCCCGAGCACGCGCGCCCGCACAACATCCCCGCTGATGAACAGCGACGCGCCGTCGAGGGTCTTCGCTGCGAGCACCGTCGCGGCGGCCGCCGGGCTGGTTCCGCCGAGCGGCTGGTACCACCATGCCCCGGTCGCGTCTTGACTCATCGCGTAGAAAGCACTGTATCCGGCGGTCACCAGCGTCTTGAGCGTGCCCGGCAGGGTCCAGTCGCCCGCGAGCGGCGCGAACGCCTCGCCACCGAGGTCGCTCCATTGCGACTTCCACTGAGCGGGACCCGTGCCGGTCGACCGCAGCAGCGCGAACAGCGAGAGCCCGCCCGCGCGTGTCCCTGCGTCCGGGAGCACGTCGAACGTCACCCCCGCCGCCGCCCAGCCAGGGACGGTTGCCCAGTGCCGGGTGCCCTTGGCCGGGATGTCGGCCGGTTGCGTCGGGTCAACACGGTAGACGTCGACCCCTCCGGTCACGCCGATGGCGATGAGGAGGTTGGAAGCGGCGTCGATGGCGGTGGCGTGGATCTCCGGGCGCGCCGGAAGGTCGACGACGCTGCGCAGGGACTGGACGCCACGCTCGTTCACGGTCCAGACCTTGAGCGACCCCCCTGTCCCGGAGGGGGACGGGATCCACACGGGCATCACAAGCTGGCCTTTTCCATCGGTGATGCCGCGATCGTAGAGCTCCACGTTCGGGTAGGGCAGCGATGCGGTCTTCGCCGGGCGCATGGCGGTACCGTCCAGCCGCCCGAAGCCGAGCGTGGTGGCGGTCGCGTTTGGCAGCAGCCAGTAGACGTAACGGGCGAAGGAGTCGCCAGCCCGGGAGCGGGAGAGCACGGGTGTGACGATGGCAGGCAGGTCGGCCAGCCAGTACTGCGCGACCGGGCGGGTCTGGGCGCGCGCGTCGAACTGCATCAGGTAGAGCGACGCAGGGGTGCCGGAAGCCCCGGCGCGGTCCTGTACCCACGGGAAGATCGTGCCGAGGTTCTGCGCGATTGTCGGCTCCCAAACCGGTGTCCCGGTCACGGGGTGAGGCGTGACGAGCGTCATGGGGACGGCGGGGAAGACCAGCGTGCCGCCGGGATCCTGCACCGTGATGCTCACGGTGTAGTCCCCCGCGGGAAAGCCCGAGGAGCTGGGGATCTCCAGCAACACGCTGCGCTCGGCGTGCGGCGAGAGCGTCCACACCGAGGCGACGTCGAACGCGGGCGGGGTGTTGTACCGCTCGGACTTGCCGCGGGGGCCGGAGAGGGAGAAATGCACGAGGTGGGGGCGGGCTGCGAGGTCGGGGAAGGTCTGCGTGGAGGCGGAGTCGTTCCTGACCGTGAGCGAGGCGACGACGGGAAAGCCGACGAGGTCCTCTGCGTGCAGCGTGGCGGTGACGTGCAGCCCGGTCGGCGTGGTGGCGACGCCGGCGGTGGCCTGGATGGCGGTGGGGACGAGCACGGGGGTGGGCGTCCCGGCCAGGACCATCGGCGTGCCCAACGCGAGGGCGATGAGGAGGAGACGGGCCGGAAGGTGGGCTGGAGCCATCGGCGCCAATATGGCACGTCGGCCGCGGTCCGGCCGCTCGGAGGTTGTCGCGTTTGGTCGGAGCGTCAGCCGCGGACGACCTTGCGACGGGGCGCACGCGCGGTGGGGAGGCTGCGATCCTCGCTCTCAAGCACGGCGACGACCTCGGCGAACGGCGTGTTCGGGGCGACGTCGTGGGGGGTGACCCGAA
Organism: uncultured Pseudomonadota bacterium; assembly: GCA_903844155.1. GTDB lineage: Bacteria > Myxococcota_A > UBA796 > UBA796 > SXON01 > CAIUMM01. The sequence continues at coordinate 16,245 of CAIMSU010000053.1, forward strand.
CGACGTTGAGCCCTGCCGTGAGCCGCTTCAGGTTCTTGCCGAAGGAGCGCGGGTTGGCGCCGAGCAGCACGACACGCCGCGGATCGAGCGCGAGGACGGCGTCCAGCACCTCGTCCGGGATGCCCTTGGTGCCGGCGTTGAGGAGCACGAGGGGGCGGCGGCCATCAAGCCGGCTGTACGCGGCTGCCAGCCCCTCGATCACCGGACCGGAGACGAAGTCGGCGGCGCCGGTCGACGGGCCCGCGGCGTTGTTCTCGCGGGCGCGCCGGGCGCGTGCCTCCGGGAGGCCGAGGCCCAGCGCCCAGCCGGTGCGGCGCGAGAGGAGGAGCGTGCCGACGCCGTTGGTCCCGCCGATCTCGACGGCGGCGTCGCCCGGACGGCCGGCGAGGGCGTCGACGGCATCGAGGAGCGCGGGCTCGTCAGGGCGCGCGGGCCAGGGATCGGAGAACCCGAGCCGCATGGCAAAGCCGCCGGGGGACAGGTCAAAAAGCGCCTTGCCGTACAGCATGCCGACGCCAAGCTCGCCGTCCTCGCCCCGGTCCCAGGTGTACCCGGGGGGCGTGGAGATGTGCATGGCTACGCCCGCGATCGCGGGATGGGCGCTGGCGAGCCGGTCCGCGAGGTCCGTCAACATCGGGCTGGGCCGGGTCACCGACAGCAACACACCGACCTCACCGGTCACGGGCGACGCGCGCAGGTGCACGGCCCGGAGCGTGCCGACCTTGCCGTTCCACGGCCAGATCTCCAGCTCCCGCACGTGGTGGGCGAGCACCTTCATCGTCTCCCGCAGCGTCTCCGGGACCATCAGGCAGCCGGGGATCGGCACCACGTCGCGCCCGTCGTGGCCGGGCACGCCGATGCGGGGGCTGCGCTGATCGCTGTAGCCCGCGACGAGGTTGAGCTCGTACTGCAGCTCCGTGCGGGGGTGCCGCGTCGAACGGCCCGTGATCGTGGCGAGGTCGGGGAGCGCGGGGGTCGGGAGGGCCGGGATCGGCGCGTCCACACGCCCCTGGAGGCCAGCGGCGTCGATGCCGTCCTGGACGAGGCCGCGGATGACGTCGTGCTGGCCGATTGGGTGGACGTGCATGAGCGGACATCGGCCGCAGGGCGCGTAGCGGTCGCACCACGGGGTGACCCGAGCCGGATCGGACGCGCCGACGGACGCGATCCAGCGGGCCCGGTCCTGCTTGCGATGGTTTCCGGTCAGACGAACGCGTGCACGTTCGCCAGGAATTCCGCCGAATACGGCGAGCTGTACGCCGTCGCCCGTCACAAACGCATCGCCGCGGTGCAGCCAGCCTTCGGGGGTGACGAGGGGATCTTCAGACCGCTGCATGGGTGCCTGCCGAGGGGGTAACGCGGTACGCTGGGAGGGTGCGCCTGAACCCTCGCCTCGCCGCCCTCCCGACCTACCCCACCGTCGCCATCGACCGCGTTCGGGACGCGCTGCTGGCCGCGGGCCGCACGGTCTACGATTTTGGCACTGGCGACCCCATCGAGCCCACCCCGCCGTTCATTCGCGAGGCACTTCGATGGAGCATCGCTGACAATTGCCGATACCCGACCGTCCTCGGAGAGCCGGGCGTCCGCGTGGCCTTTGCCGGGTACGCCCGCCGTCGCCTCGGCGTCACCCTCGACCCCGCCACGGAGATCCTGCCGACGTCCGGCTCCAAGGAGGCGGTCTTCCACCTCCCGCTCCTCGTCGTCGACCCGAACTCACCCGATCGCACCGTTATTTTTCCCGATCCCGGTTACTCCGTGTACTACCGGGGCGCGGTGCTGGCCGGCGGGCACCCCTGTCCGCAGCCGCTCTCGGGCGACTACGTGCAGCGAATCTGGGAATTGCCGGTGGAGGTCCTTCGCCAGACCCGTCTCGCCTGGATCAACACGCCGCACAACCCCAGCGGCGCCGTGACGTCGCTGGACGATCTGCGGCGAACCTGGGAGACCTGCCGGGAGCACGACATCCTGCTCGTCAGCGACGAGTGCTACATGGACGTCTGGTTCGACGAGGCCCCCGCCAGCATCCTGCAGGTGCCCGGCGCCCTGGAGCCCGGCTCGGGCGTTCTGGCGATCTACTCGCTGTCCAAGCGCTCGGGGATGACCGGCTACCGGGCCGGCATCGTCGCCGGCGACCGGCTCGCCATCGCCGCGCTCCGCGGCCTCCGCACGAATCCGGGCCTCGCCCCTCAGGACTTCGTCAACACCGCTGCGGCAGCGGCCTGGTCCGACGATGTGCACGCCGAGGAGCGCCGCCTGCTCTTTGGCGCCAAGCGCAAGTTGCTCGTGGACTTTCTCGAGAGCGTCGGGCTGACCGTCACCGCGAGCGAGGCCAGCTTCTATGTGTGGGTGCGCGCGCCTGGGGGTGACGGCGACGCATTCGCCGCGCGGCTTTTGGAGGCGGGCGTCCTCACCAATCCGGGAAGTTTTTTCGCGGTCACGGCTGCGGGGCGCGACCACGTCCGGTTCGCGTTGGTGCCGGACCTGGACGGGTGTCGGGCGGCCGTGGAGGCGATGCGCGCGATCCTGTGAGCTACGGGATCGCTCGCCGCTCCCCCCTCGCCAGCTCCCAGATCTCCAGAAAACGCTCGGCGGATGCCTGAAGTGGGGCGAGATTGGCGCCCTCGGCGACGAGCTGCTCGAACATCGGCTTCACCATGCCGGCGTGGGCCAGGCCGAGCGTGTCGAAGGCTGAGAGCGGCGCGCCGTCGGCTCGGGCGTCGGCACAGCCAAGGGGGCCGTATCGGGGCCGCAGGTGCGCGACCCCGCCCTGAAAATCCGAGCCCCACGCCACGGGTTGGCCGGGCACGACGCCGACGACATGGTCCCACTGCAAGCGAAAATCGTCGACGGAACGCGGGCAGTAGCCGGGCGGCGGTGACGTGAGCGCTGGCTTCGGCGCGATGTTCCGGTGGTTTGCGGTCACGCCGACGAGCCCCCCGAGCGCGTAGATCGCGTCGAGCTGGCGGTCAGTCACCTCGTCTGCCTCGTCACGCACGGCCTGGGCGACGACGTGGGTGTAGAGCGGGGCTTTGCCGCGGGCTTTCACGAGGGCGAGCAGCCCGTCGAACGTGGTGGGCGAGGCGTGCGCGAGGTCGACGATCACGCCGTCGTCGAGCAGATCGCCGACGAGGTCGCTGCCGAGCGCTGTCAGGCCGTGGTGGCGCGGGGCGAGGAGCTCCCGGAAGCAGCCGGGAAGGTTGAGCATCGCGAGCGTGCCGCTCATGCAAAATGAGCCGCCAAGCCGGTTGTCCGCGAGGTGGACCGGGGTGACGACCGCAACGCCGCGGTGCGCCCAGTAGGCCGCGTCGTCCGGCGTGGAGAGGATCTTCGTCGCCCCCTCGATCCCGTGGACGATCACGATCCTGCCCGCTGCGATGTCCGCGCGGGCCTCGGCGGGCGTGCGGGCCCAGGCGAACTGGTCGGCATGCCGGGCTGCGAACGCCTCGACGTAGTCGAGCTGCCGGTCGATCCTCGCTTTCATGGAGGAGCGCGTCTCCAACGCCGTGTTGAACGGATTCGCGTACGCAAGGCTGACGTAGAGCGTGACGCCGGATTCCGCGAGCTGCGAAGCGAACAAGCTCGGCTTCAGCGCGTGGTTCCAGGTCTGGTTCGCCGGTGGGTCGCGGTCCGGGCCTGCGCCGTAGATCGGGACGGCGAGGTGGGCTGCGAGGTGGATGTGGATGTCCGCATAGCCGCTGACGGGCTCGGCGTGGGCGACGGGCACGGCGAGGCCGAGGAGGGCGAACGCCGCGAGGATCACGGGCTCGGCGGGGTCGTCGGGGCGGGGGCGAGCGGAGGGGGCGGGGCTGCGCTGGCGTCGGGCGTGGGCCGCGACGACGGCGTCGCGACGGGCGCGGTCGCCGGCGCGGCTACAGGCGCCGGGACGATCGGCGCGTCTGGCGAGGCGATGGCGGGGGCGACGGCCGCGCCGGGAGTGGCCGCTTTTGCGTCCATCACGACGACCAGATCGCCCTGCTGGTGCCCATGCGTTGAGATGGTCATGCCGGGTCGCAGGTCGCCGGGCACCGACGTGCGCCCGTCGACGGTCAGGACGCCGGTTGGCGGCAGGTGGCCGATCACGGTCTGCCCGTCACCGACCTGCACCCAGCTCCGGGTGTCGCCGCTGACGCCGCTCACGGTGCCCACCTCGGTGACTTCGTTCGCCTCGGCCTTCGCGAAGATCGGTGGCGGGCCCGGCGGCGGGTTGGGTTGCATCATGGCGCCGTCGACACCGCAGCCACCGAGCAGCGAAAAAAGCACGATCATCGCCCGGCCTCGGACGACGAAGGCTGGACGGCCTCCATCAGCTCGGTCCACTCGCGCTTCGACAGGCCCGAGTTGGCGACGCTGACGTCCTCCCCGGCGAGCATCCGGCGAACGACACCCAGCATCGGACCGGAGAGGTTGAAGCTGCGCAATCGGTAATCCTCAAACGCTTCCCAGCAGTGGGGGACCCATGCCTTCACGGCCTCGGCGATCGCCTCGCCGTACACCCGGATCTCGTACTGGGCGTGCGGGTCGATGCGCAGGGCGAGGAAGTGAAGCAGATTGTGGAGGTCGACCTTCCAATACCACTGCGTATAGAAGCCAACCGAGAGGTTCATGCGCGCGAGCTCGCGGGCGAGGCCGTCGTCGATGAGCTTCTCGTAGGTGTCGTAGGCCTGCTCGTGGTCGCGGCGCAGCAGCCGGAGGACGTCCTCGGCGGTCTCGGCGTCGAGCACGTCGCCGCGGCCCTGCTTGTTGTTCGTCGATTGACGCGCGAGGTCCTCGGGGCGCGGGAGGTAGAACTCCCGGTCCATGATCGAGTAGCGGGCGCTGTACTCGTTCACGTTGGCGGTGCGGTGCCTGATCCACTGGCGGGCGACGAAGATGGGAAGTTTGACGTGCAACTTCAGCTCGCACATCTCCAGTGGCGTGGTGTGCCGGTGCCGCATCAGGTACCGGATCAGGCCCCGGTCGTCCGTCGCCGTCTTCGTGCCCTTGCCGTAGGAGACGCGCGCGGCCTGGACGACCGCGCTGTCGTCGCCCATGTAGTCGACGACGCGCACAAAGCCGTGGTCCAGGCAGGGGATCGGCCGGAACAGCCGCTCCTCGAGGGCCGGCACCGTTGGGCGACGGGTCACGGAGCGGTCGGCGAGCTGCGCGTCCAGCTCCTTCAGGTCGTCGGCGGTCACAGGCATCTCCCCGCTTAGCCCGCTGCGCCCACGGGCGGCCTCGTCAGGTTAGAATCCCACCATGGTGCGTCCTGAAGCCTCCGAGCCCGAATCCGCGCAGGCGGGGACGAGCGCGGCGGCGGGCTGCATCTACCTTGTGGGTGCAAGTCCCATCCCGGTAGGCGCCGAAGCGCCGGGTAGCAGGCTGCCGGTCGAAGGG
>CAIMSU010000054.1 GCA_903844155.1 uncultured Pseudomonadota bacterium
CCAGAAATGCTCTCCGCAATTGTGGTAGGTCCGATATGAGCGCAGGGACGAGAAAACCCGCGTGAGTGCTCTGCCCGCCCAATGGGACGGGTTCACGGGGTCGTGGGGGTTTGCGCCGGAGGGGTATCAATCCTACAACGGTACGCCGTATGTATACACGAACATCCTCTACTATTACTCCACGTACACCGGCCACGAAGGCTGGTTCCCGCTCGCCTCCAACTTTACGTTCCAGAAATACGCCGGGTACATGTACTACTACCGGTGACGACGCAACCCCTCACCATCTACGACAATCTACCAGAAATGCTCTCCGCAGTTGTGGTAGATTCCTGAAACCGGCGAGAGGCTTGGAAAACCCGCGTCGGGCTTGAGCCGCGCCAGGCCTGGAAAACCCGCGAGGTCCGCGTCGGATCAACGCGGCGTCCCGCGGCGTTTGCCTGGATGCGCGCAGGAGCGACGTAGCCGCCCAAAAGTTGCGCGCGCCCACGAATGTATGAAAACTGACGTCGTCGGTTTTGATAGGTTTTCAGACGCGCGCGGAGGGGCCGACTTGCGTGCCGGTGTCGACCAGCACGTCGTTGCCGTCGATGGTGACGGCGTAGCTGGGGAGGGCGACGCGGGCGGGCGCGGCGGTGACGGAGCCGTCGACGAGCGCGAACGTGGAGCCGTGGCAGGGGCAGAAGATGCCACCGCTGGGGTCGGGGCGAACAACCTGGGTAGTCTGGCAGGCGCCGGGGCTGGTCGTGAACGCGGAGCAGGTCGCGTCGGTGCAGAGCGCGACGATGCAGCAGGCGTGGGTGCAGATGCCGGAGCGGGCGTAGAAGCCCGCGGAATCACGGGCGAGGATGACGGCGGTGTTGTCGTCGACGTTGGCGAGCAGCGCGTCACCGGGCGTCAGGGCGGCGGCGCCGGGGATGCGGACCGTGAGGGCGCTGACGTTGCAGAAGGTCTGGTCGGCGCCGGTGGAGGCGGTGGTGCAGATGACAGCACTGTCCGCGGTGTCGGCCGATTTTCCGGAGCAGGCGGGGAGGGCGACGAGGCCGACGAGCACCTGGCGACGGGTGGGACCGGACAGGTTCACGGCTTGCACTTTCCGGAGGCGACGTCGCAGGTCAGGGGCGAGGTGCACTGGTCGTCGCTGGCGCAGGCGAAGGCGCAGGCGTGGTCGGAGGGCCCGTAGCCGGCGGGCGGGGTGGTCGGAAAAAGTTGGCAGACGTACCCTTCGGAGGCGCGGCAGTCGGTGTCGGTGGTGCAGGAGGCCATGCAGGCGGGGGTCTCAAACGGCATCGCGACGCAGGTGGCGCCGGGCGAGCAGACCTGGATGTCGTTGCAGGGCTCCATCGTGCAGTAGCCGCCGGGGTAGCCGTCGCCGATCTCGTTGTTGCAGGCGTCGCGCTCGTAGTTGCCGCAGTCGACGGTCGTGGCGCACTGGGCGCCGACGTTGGTGGTGGCGGGGTCGGGGGCGCAGCGGCCGCCGGCGTTCGCGGTGTCGCAGACGAGGGTGGGGTCGTTGCAGTCACTTGTCGTAGAACAAGCGGAGCCGAGGCCGGTGGTGGCGACCGTGCCGTCGGCCGGGCAGTCGTAGAGCTGTTCGAGGATGTCGACCTCGTTGAGCCCGTCGTCCGAGCCGATCTGCACGCTGGCGACGTCCTGGGCGGTGCCAGCCGTCTGCAGCGTCGACAGCGTCTGGTTGATGTCGCCTTGGACCGAGTCGGTCCCGGCGACGCGGTGGCAGGTCGGCGTGAGCGTGGCGATGGTCGGCTCGACGACGGCCCACTCGGTGTTGATCGCCGACAAGTTGGTGTTGTACGAGGTCCAGTCGCCGTACCAGGCGTCCAGGCCGACGCGCAGGAACGTCGCGTCCATCTCCTCCAGCTCCACCGGCTTCGGACGGTTGAACCAGGCAAACAGCGTGCCCGTCTGCATGTGGATGTCGTTGCCGGCGTAGGCACCCCCCTTCTGGTCCTGCGCGGGGATGGCTGTCCCGAGGCGCGTCATCGCGTCGTTCACCACGGCGACGCTGTCGGTGGGCATGTCCGGGCACTCGGTCGTCGCGTTGCCCCAGACCGTCTGCAGCAACGAGTAGACGCCGGCTGCGCGCGTGTAGTCGGCGACATGATCGGGTGCGGGGCCGAACATCGCGTAGGCGGTGCCCTCGGCATCCCGCTCGACGTCGCGCATGTCGGGCGGGACGACGCCGTCGCGCGGGCAGGTGGTGGACGTCGAATCGGTCGTCGCCGGCTTGGGGTGGCAGGCGAGGAGGGCGAGGGCCGGGAGGGCGACGATGCAGGTGCGGGGGCTCACGGCTCCACCCCCTGGCCGCAGAAGACGGCCCGGAAGCTCCCGGTCAAGCTGCCGTTCGGGAAGGTCAGGTTGATGTTGCCGACGGCGGAGACGGAGTCGGTGATGCCAGTGAGGGTGACGCTTCCGCCGGTCGCGGCCACCTCCACGGGCGTCGAGGACTGCGAGGTGATCGTGTAGTTGTCGCTCGACTGTCCAGCGGAGGGGCGCGTGGCGACGGGGTAGTCGCCCGGCGTGCTGCCGATGAGCTTCATTTCGAGGGATTGCGTGCCGTCGGTGATCGTCTGATCCCAGCCGTGTGCGGTGATGTCTGCGCAGGCGACGGGCTGGTCGAAGAGGTAGAAGACACGGGTGCTCGTCGGATCGTCGGGCAGGCCAATCATCCAGGCCTCGGCGACGGTGTCGAACGACATCGTGGAGGGCGTGCCCGAGATGGAGCCCTGGCCGGAGGTGGGGTTGGTGTCGACGGGCGTGCTGTCGCCGGTTGAATCGGTGGTTTTGCCCGAGCAGGCGAGGAGGAGGGTCAAGATCGGGAGGGCGATGCGCATGGGGTGGGCCTCGGGGTGTCCAGTGTTGTCAGTAAGCAAGCCGCGTGCCAGCGGGCGAGCGAGCGGGGGTATCAAAAGTGACGTCGTCACTTTTGATAGGTGGGGTCACCACGTGCCGGAGATCCCAAGGAACGTCGGGGAGAGTTGGGCGGACGCGTGCGGGATGAGCGCGGAGACGGCGTGGGTCACGCGGGGGGAGGCGAGCCCGAGCCCCGCGCCGACCGCCGCGCCCACCGCGACGTCGCTCCAGAAGTGTTGTCCGGCTTCAACCCGGGCAGTTCCGACGAACGCCGTGCCCAGCGTTGCCGCTGCGTACCCGGCGACGTTGACCCAGGGGCTGTGCTTCGGCGCGTAGAGGTCGATGGCGCTCGCGGCATAGTAAAGGTTGTAGGCGGTTATCGCCGTGTGCCCGGAGAAGAACGACCAGCAGTCGTCCCGGGCCGGGCCAACGAGCCCCGTGCAGCTCTCGGCCGGCGCGGTGTACGCGGCGTTGTAGGTGTACGGGCGCGGGCGCTCGGCCAGCGTCTTCACGATCTGCGCGCTCCCGAGCGTGAGCGCAAACCCGCTCGCCCACGCGATCCCCGGCTCTGCCCGCCCGTAGTTGCCCGCCGGCGGCGGGATCGTCGCTGCGACGGCCGCGGCGAGGCCCAATACGGCGCTACCCCCCGCGCCCGCGTCGCTGAGCAGCTTCCAGGTGCACTCTCCGCCCGTCCCGACCGCCTTTGCCCGGTCGCAGTTGGTGAGCGGCGAATTCGCGTCGATGCCGGTCGGCGCCGGCCAGGTGGACGACGGAGGCGCGGCCCGAACACCCGGGATCAACGTCAGCAGGAGCAGAGCGACGGTCATCGAAAGCCTCCGGGACGTGGGCGGTAACCCGTGAAAGCGACCCGGTGCTCTTGACGCGTCAACCGAGATTGACGGTACCGGTGGGTCGATCGGGGCGTTACTTCCGGCACGAGGTCGTTCCCGCATGAACCAGCTCCTGCTCGTCGGCGTTGGCGGCGGACTCGGGTCCATCGCGCGCTACGTCGTCTCGACGGAGGTGCTGAGCCGCCTCGGTCCTGGCTTTCCCTGGGGCACGCTGACCGTCAACGTCGTCGGCTCGTTCCTCCTCGGCCTCGTGCTTCAGGCCAGCGCCTCGACCGCGACCGTCAGCCCGGACGCCCGCCTGTTCCTGACGACGGGTTTCATGGGCGGCTTCACGACCTACTCGACATTCAACTACGAGACCCTGCGCCTCTTGCAGGAGGGGAGCTTGGCGTTGGGGCTGGCGAATGTGGCGGGCACGCTCGGCAGTTGCCTCCTCGCGGGCGGTCTGGGCATGGCCCTGGTACGCGCTTCTGTCGGGGGTGGGTGATGGCCGACCGTGCCGTCGTCGACCTCCTCGCGCTCGAACGCACGATCCTCGCGAACGAGCGGACGCTCCTGGCCTATCTGCGGACGGCACTCGGGTTCGCTGCGGCGGGCGCGGTGGCGTTGCGGCAGACGCCCCTGGGGCCCGTGGAGTGGACGCTGGGGATCGGCGGCGCAGTTTTTGCCGTTGTGCTCACGATCCTAGGGCTCTGGCGATTCTCGGCCGCGAGAAGGCGCTACGCCGGCCTCGTCGGGAAACCGTAGTCGCTACTTGATCTTGCACATCGCGAACGTCGGGTCGCACCCGATGACGACTTCTTGCCCGGCGGCGAGGCTCAGCGTGCCGATGCTCTGGGCGGTTCGGCCGGAGAATTGCACCGTCACGGCATATTTTCCGGGCTTCAGGGCGCCGGGCGAGTAGCTGTGCCCGCCCGATTGGAGCGTCACGCGGTCGACTGCCCCCGTCACCGAGACGTGGCCGGTTGCGACGTCCGCGGGCTTGGGGTCGGTGGCGGGCGGGGCGACCGGGGCGGCGGTGGCGTGCACGGGGTCTGCGTGGGCTGCTGGCGCGGGGTGCGAGGGGGCGACGGTGGGAGGCGCTGCCGAGGGTGTGGCGGGCGACGGCGTGACGGACGCCGGGGCAGCCGTTGGCGGGGTGACGGCGGCGGGCGGTGGGGCGACCACGGGCTCGGGAGGGGCTGGCACCGGGGCCGTCTGACCGACCGGCGCCTCTGACGACGCGAGCTCCGCTGCAGCGGAGTTGGGCGACGACGACGGCGTTCCGCTGCTCGCCCACCAGGCCGCTCCCGCGACGCCGCTGAGCCCCACGACGCCAAGCCCGAGCGCCAACGCGGCCAGGGCCAGGATGGTCCGACCGGTGTTCGTGGCGGGAGGCGGCGGCGCGGGTGGCGGCAACCCCATCGTGCTCGCGGCCTTGTTCATGCTGCCGGCGGGCAGCCTGGTCGCACCCTGCTGGAGCTTCATCGGCGCGCGCGGCGCCTCCGGCTGAACGCCCTGCCACATCCTTGCGCTCGACCCCGTCTGCAGCTCGTCGGGGCCGAACGTGGCGATGCGGAGCGCGTCGCAGTCCTGCGTGCGCTGCTCGCGGTCGACGACGAGGGCGCCCGTGATCGCCTGCGAGATGCGCGCCGGCAGGCCCGGAGCGTAGGTCTCGGGCGGGGCGTACTGGCCGTTCGCGATCGCGTTGTAGAGGTTCAGGATGTCGGGGTCCTGGAACGGCGGGCGACCGCAGACGAGGTTGTAGAGGATGCAGCCGAGCGCGAAGATGTCGGCCCGCTGGTCGACCCCCTTGGCGTTCCGGATCTGCTCCGGGGCCATGAATTGGGGCGTCCCCAGCGTGACGCCCGAGCGCGTCTGCGAGTGGCCGCCCTGCTCGTCCGCCAGGATCTTCGCGAGCCCAAAGTCAGTGACCTTGGGGATGACGACGCCGTCCGCAACGTCGAGGAGCACATTACCGGGCTTGAGATCGCGGTGGACGAGCCCCGACCGGTGCGCCCGGCCAACGCCCGCCACAATCCCCCGAAACAACGCCTCCGCCTGCTCCAGCGTCGGCCGGTTCTCCCACAGCCACTGCTCCAACGTCGGCCCGTTCACCAGCTCCATCAGCAAGCCCGGCTGCCCGTCGACCACCAGCACATCCGTCACCGCGACGATGTTCGGATGGTGAAGCGCGGCCTGAACCCGCCCCTCCTCCACGAGCCGTCTACGAACGTCTGCGTTGGAGCTCTTCAGCAGCTTCAGAGCGTGGTGGCTGCCGAGCGTGTTGTGGCGCACACGGTAGACGGCCGCCATCCCGCCCTCTCCGAGCTTGGCCTCAACGGTGAACCGCTCGATCGTCTGGCCGGCCTCGAGCTCCATCTACCAGTGACCCGCCAGCACCGCTCCAACGCCCGTCCCCAGGCCCACGACGCCCGCTCCGACCGACGTGAAGAACAGCGTGTTGGTCTTGCTGCGCTTGGCCTCCAACGTCGTATAGTCGTGTGACTGGCTCCCCTTGAAGTCGTTGAACGACGCGTCCGCCAGACCGTAGCACACACCGCCCGCGGCGAGCGCCACTCCCGCGACGATGGTCAGCGGCAGGTTCGGGCCGTGGTGCGCGCTGGTGGCCTTCGGGGGCACCGTGACCGTCGAGGCCACCGCGCCAGTGCTGGCCGCGTAGGAGAAGATCGGGTCGCCCGGCCAGAGGTACGCGCTGCTCTTCACCGCGCCGGTCGGCTGGACGAGCAACGCGAGCGTTGGCCGCTCGCTGGGGCGACGCGCGCCCGCCGTGCCGTCAAACTCGAGGTGACCGGTGGCGGGGGTGGGGACGACGGAGGTTGCGCTGAACGCGCCCGCGGCCTGGTTGTAGAGCTGGCGGACGGGATGATCGGCCGGGACCATCGCGTCCGGGAACACGTAGTCGGGCTCGATCGCGCGAGCAGCGGCGAAGGCGGTCCGGGCGCCGGCTTCGTCGCCGTCGACGAAGGCGCGGAGCCCGAGGACGCGGTGGAGCCGCGCGACGACGCCGGCGGGCACGGTGTCCGTCAGGCAAGCGGCTTCGGCCTCGGCATCGGTGGTGGCAGTTTTGAAGCCGGTGGAGTCCATGCTCGAAAAAGCGAGCTGCGCGCTATCGAGACTGGACTGCAGGCTGGCCGCGGACGACGGGCATGCAGCAAACCCAACGCGGGTCGCCATCAGCAAGGGGATCAACAGCATCTGCCGAGTATGTCACGGCAATCACCCGGGGGCCACCTCAACCGGTACGGCAGCGGGCAAAAACGGCGAAAGGTTCGCCGAGCGCCGGGATCGGCGGGCCAATCCGTGCGCTCGGCAAACATGGCGTCTGTATCCACCTGAAATCGCGTGGATGGCTGGTCGGATTGGCCCCCCGCGCGGCGTTCCCCGCACGTTCGGTGCCGGCTGCCGTCTTCGGCGGCGGTCAGTCGCCGTCGCCCCGCAACAGCACGATCCCTGCAGCGTTGTCGGGACCTGGG